>CAYGQZ010000052.1:17480-19860 GCA_964352055.1 uncultured Rhodobacterales bacterium | reverse complement strand
TGGTTTACCTGATCCCGGGCGTGGGCATGATCACCTTTGCCAAGGACAAGGCAACTGCGCGCATCTCGGGCGAATTCTATGTCAACGCGATCAACGTGATGCGCGGCGCGGATGCGGTTTCCGAATACCAGGGCCTGGCGGAACAGGAGGCGTTTGATATCGAATATTGGCTGTTGGAGGAGGCCAAGCTGCAACGCATGCCCAAGCCCAAGTCGATGGCCGGTCGCGTGGCGCTGGTTACGGGTGGGGCGGGCGGTATCGGATCGGCCACGGCTGCGCGCTACCTGCGCGAGGGGGCTTGCGTGATGCTGGCCGATATTGACGAGGCGGCTTTGGCTGAAACTGCGGCGGCGCTGAGTGAGGAATTCTCGGGCGATGTGGTGCGCACGGTTGTGATGAACGTGACGAATGAGGGCGCGGTCGCCGCGGCCTACGCCGACATTGCCGCGGAATTCGGCGGCGTGGATATTCTGGTGTCCAACGCGGGCATTGCAAGCTCTGCGCCGGTGACCGAAACCAGTTTGGATCTGTGGAACCGCAACATGTCGATCCTGTCGACAGGGTATTTTCTGGTCTCCCGCGAGGCGTTTCGGGTGATGCAGGTGCAAAAAATGGGCGGTGCGATTGTCTTTGTCGCCTCCAAGAACGGTCTGGCGGCATCCCCCAATGCGTCTGCTTATTGCACCGCCAAAGCGTCGGAAATCCATCTGGCGCGCTGCCTTGCTCTGGAAGGTGCGCCGGAAGGCATCCGGGTCAACGTGGTCAACCCTGACGCAGTCCTCAAAGGGTCAAAGATATGGTCCGGGGATTGGCTGAAGGAGCGCGCCTCGACCTATGGCAAGGACAAGGAGGGGCTGGAGGAGCATTACCGCGAGCGTTCCCTGCTCAAACGATCTGTTCTGCCCGAAGACATCGCCGAGGCTGCTTACTTCCTTGCCTCCGATTTGTCGGCCAAATCGACGGGCAACATCATCAACGTGGATGCAGGCAACGTTCAGGCGTTCACGCGCTAGGGGGGAAATCAATGATCAACACAGACATCATCGCCAAAGACAATGACCGCGCGGCGGCCCGTTTGCAGGCGGATTATGACGCACTGGGCGAACATCTGGACCGGCGCGGCATCGACATTGCGCGCATCAAATCCAGGGTTGCCGCCTATGGTATTGCGATCCCCAGCTGGGGCGTTGGCACAGGCGGCACCCGCTTTGCCCGCTTTCCGGGCAAGGGTGAGCCGCGAGGCATCTTTGACAAACTGGATGATTGCGGTGTGATCCAGCAACTGGCGCGCGCCACGCCGTCCGTGTCGCTGCACATCCCGTGGGACAAGGCACCTGCCGCCGACCTGAATGCCAAGGCCGAGGCGGTCGGACTGTCCTTTGATGCGATGAATTCGAACACGTTTCAGGACCAGCCGGATCAAGCCCACAGCTACAAGTTCGGATCCCTGTCCAACACCGATGCCGCCACCCGCCAGCAAGCGGTCGAGCATAACATCGAATGTATCGAACTTGGCCAACAGATCGGGTCAAAGGCGCTGACAGTCTGGGTGGGGGACGGGTCGAACTTTCCCGGACAGTCGAATTTCACCAAGCAATTCGAGCGTTATCTGGATGCGGCGGCCAAGGTCTATGCGGCCTTGCCCGAGGATTGGACCCTGCTGACCGAGCACAAAATGTACGAGCCCGCCTTCTATTCCACGGTTGTGCAGGACTGGGGCACGAACCTGCTGATCGCGCAGCAGATGGGCGACAAGGCCAAATGCCTCGTCGATCTCGGCCATCATGCGCCCAATGTGAACATCGAAATGATTGTCGCCCGGCTGAGGCAGTTCGGCAAACTGGGTGGGTTCCATTTCAATGACAGCAAATACGGTGACGATGATCTGGATACCGGCAGCATCGATCCTTACCGTCTGTTTCTGGTCTTTAACGAGTTGGTCGAGGCAGAGGCTGATCCCGCCTTCAACCCGATGCACATGCTGGATCAAAGCCACAATGTGACCGACCCGATTGAAAGCCTGATGGCCTCGGCCATGGAGGTACAGCGCGCCTATGCGCAGGCGCTGCTGGTCGATCGTGAGGCCTTGTGGGGCTATCAGGAAGAAAACGACGCATTGATGGCCACCACAACCTTGAAACACGGGTTCCGCACGGATGTCGAGCCGATCCTCGCCACAGCCCGGCTTGAGGCTGGAGGCGCGATTGATCCGATATTCGCCTATCGCGCGTCCGGGTATCGCCAAACGGTTGCCGCTGCGCGGCCCGAAGTCTCAGGGGCCGGCGGCGGGATCGTCTGATCTGCATGTCCCGCCAACCAGCGGGCACGCTTAGTCCATTTGCGCGTCGGGGGTCGACTTGGAAATCTCGATTTCCGAGGC
>CAYGQZ010000052.1:15972-17380 GCA_964352055.1 uncultured Rhodobacterales bacterium | reverse complement strand
ACGGCCGGGATGAAATCCGGCGTCCAGCCCTGGATCGGGTGGGGCTCAAAAGCGGGGTGACTGGCGGACGGCGCATTGGTCGCATCCCGTTCCTGGGCGTGGCCACTGCCAAGAAGCTGCGCATTTGCAGGCTCCGTCAGGATGATCTTGGTATCTGGCCGTTCCTTGCGCATCACCCGGCCAACGCCCGTAACCGTGCCGCCAGTACCGTATCCGGACACAAAATAATCGAGCCGCGACCCTTCGAAATCGGCGAGGATCTCGCGCGCCGTCGTGGCCTCGTGAATGGCGGCATTGGCGTCGGTTTCGAACTGCGAGGCCAGAAACCAGCCATGCGCCTTGGACAGCGCAACCGCCTTTTGGTACATGCCAAAGCCCTTGAGGGCGCGGGGCGTCAGGATCACCTTGGCCCCGAGCATCCGCATCAGCCGCCGCCGCTCGATCGAAAAGCTGTCGGCCATGGTGACCACAAGCGGGTATCCCTTTTGCGCGCAAACCATCGCCAGCCCGATCCCGGTATTGCCGCTGGTGGCCTCTACCACGGTCTGACCCGGTTTCAACGCACCTGACCGCTCTGCCGCCTCGATGATATTCACCGCGAGCCTGTCCTTGACCGACCCTGCGGGATTGAAGGCCTCGGCCTTGACATAAATCGTGCTGCCATGGGTCGGGATCGAGTTGATGCGGATCGTCGGTGTGTCACCGATGGTGTCCAGCACATTGGAATACAGTCGGCCACGACCCGCGGTTGTGCGAATGGATGTGTTCTGTGACATGGAAACTCCCCTTTGGACGTGTTTGCGCAGCGTGCAGCATGGTTTGACACTATACTGCATACTGCGCCGAAAAGCCTGTTCGTGCAAAACCTGAGTTGCGAGAGGGGGAAATCTGCGAAGGCGACGTTTGAACGGGTGAACCGCAGCGGGCCTTGGCCTGCGTTTTGCCATACGATGCGCCGACTGTTCCCAAGGACCGGGTCAATCCGAGGCTGGCAAAGGTCAAATGCGTATCGAAAGACCCGCGACCTTTCGCTAGTAAGAGGTCACAGCAGCGCAAGGAACACTCATTTGCCGGACAAAAAAGACGATGCGGCCTTTGCAACGATCAATCGCGCTTACGCGGCCTGTTTCAAACCGGGCCGGATGAGTGTCGGGCTGGTGGCCCCCTTAGAGAGCTACGGGATCGAAGAGTTGCCCGTGCTTGAACGCCATATAGAGCGGGTGAAACTGGCCGAAGCGCTGGGATTCTCCGCCATCTGGCTGCGCGATATCCCGTTCAGTGTGCCCACCTTTGGCGATGTGGGGCAGATGCTGGACCCGTTTGTTTACCTTGGTGCATTGGCTGCCCAGACCGACCGGATCGGGCTGGGGATCGCCAGCGTCATCCTTCCGTTGCGCCATCCGGCGCA
>CAYGQZ010000052.1:0-15872 GCA_964352055.1 uncultured Rhodobacterales bacterium | reverse complement strand
GGCGCCACCCGCAATCTCTTCCTGGGTCCAGATCCATGACTTTTCCGGATCATGCAACATGGCCCAATCCCCGAATATCCGCTCCGATGTGGGCCTGGACAACAGTTGCCGCACCTCCACATGCCGATCATCCCCACGGATCCGGTCATAGGTAGCCTGAACCTTTGCCTCCGGTCCTTCAAGCATTTGCAGGAAAATGTCGTGGCGGCACACCAAGGCTCCGGTGATGTCATCGCGCGCATTGAGGCGCCGTGCATCCAGCAGAATGCCACTGAGCGTTGCTGCATCATAGCCGAAGGGGCGCGAGACATAGGCAAGTCGGATCAGGGTCATGGTGTTCCTCATGTGGACGAAGGTGGCGCGTGTCATTGCATGCGTCGCCACCAGCATAATCAGGTTTTGGTGCACAAGTCTTTGCCCATCTGCAAGACAAACCGTGCAAGCCGACACGACGCACACCGACCAAGGCACTGTAACCCAGAGGCCGCGCGCCTTAAAAATTGATACCGCATCGCGAAGGCGACCGAATGTGAATAGGTCTAGAGCCTGACGCGCCTTGCGCTTAGGATAATTCCAGATCGCCCCAAAGGAATTCGCCGTGATCTTGCTGATCATACATATCGCATGTGTCTCTGCCTGCAGTCTGCGGATCATGTTGCGACGACACCGGCAGCCGGAATCGCGGTTGGCGTGGATCACGGTTTTGCTGGCTTTGCCCTTCGCCGGAGTGCTGGCCTATATCCTGCTGGGTGAAACCAATATCGGGCGAAAGCGCATTGCGCGCATGAACCAGACCCTTGCGAAACTGCCGCGGCCTGAAACTGCACCGGGGTGGGAGCGGGCGGACAAATGGGTCGATGCACCCGACAGGTACCAATCGCTCTTTACGGTGGGTGAGGCGATCAGCGGCTACAAGGCCGTTGGCGGCAATCGCGCGGAACTGATGGCGGACTCGCAGACGACGATCGATGCCATGGTGGCCGATATCGATGCAGCGCGGGATCACGTCCACCTGATGTTTTATATCTGGCTCACGGACACCAGCGGCCTGAAGATCGCCGATGCGCTCAAGCGTGCGGCAGCGCGGGGGGTGCAATGCCGGGCCATGGTCGATGATCTGGGATCGCGCGAGATGGTGCGCAGCAAGGTCTGGGCCGATATGGCCGCGGCGGGGGTGCAGGTCGCGCAGGCGCTGCGGATCGGCAACCCGGTGACGCGGGCTCTCACAGGGCGGATCGACCTGCGCAATCACCGCAAGATCCTGGTGATCGACAATGACCTGACCTATTGCGGCAGTCAGAATTGCGCTGACGCCGCGTTTTTGCCCAAGGCGAAATATGCGCCCTGGGTCGATACGGTCATGCGGTTCGAAGGGCCCGTTGCCCGGCAAAACCAGCACCTGTTCGCAACAGACTGGATGGCGCATGTGGACGAAGACATCAGCCACCTTCTTGCGCGTCCGCTGTCCTCCGAGCAACCGGGTTTTGTTGCGCAAGTCATTGGCACCGGGCCGACGACACGGGCCTCGGCCATGCCCGAGCTTTTTGAAACACTGATGTATTCGGCACGGTCCGAGCTTTTTATCACAACGCCATATTATGTGCCGAACGCAGCATTGCAGGCCGCCTTGTGTGCCGCCGCCAATCGGGGCGTGCACACCACGATCATCTTTCCCAAACGCAATGATGACTTTGCCGTTGGTGCCACCGCCCGAAGCTATTACGAAGAGCTTCTCACGGCAGGGGTCAACATACATGAATACCGTCCCGGTATTCTGCACGCCAAAACCCTGACCGTCGACACCGAGATCACGCTGATCGGATCCGCCAACATGGATCGGCGCAGCTTTGATCTGAATTACGAGAACAACATCCTTTTGCGGGACGCAGAGCAAACGGCGCAACTGCGGGAACGGCAGGTCTCGTTTTTGAAAGACAGTGACACTGTCACGCTGGCCGAGGTTCAATCATGGGGCTGGCGGAAAAGGCTTTGGAACAACACGTTGGCAATCTTTGGCCCGGTGCTGTGACAGGGGAATCCGTAATGTATTCGGGCGGTGTTTGGTGGCGTATTCCGTGCTCAGAGCCCGATTGATACGGTTGTTTTATCGAAGGCCAGCTTGTGAAATTGCATAAAGAAGGCGGCTCAATACATTGATAAAAAACAACAAAAAACTCTTTTTGCCAGCCTCGGCCAAGGCCGTCCGGCATTGTCGCTTAGAACTCTGGCTTGGAATATCAAGCAACCTATCGTAATCAACGCATGAGTCTGACCTTCGCACTGCCTTTTTCCGCAGTTTCGGTCAGCTTGGCATTGAAAAACATTGGGCAAGAAATGGACCGCACATGAGAATTTTAAGACACCTGCTTTTCGTCTGCGTGCTGTTTCTACTGATCCCGGTACAATCTGCTTTTGCGCAGGCATTGCCCGGTGTCGGCACGCAAAGCAGTGCAGCACCCGCAGCGACGCTGGAACTTCCGACGCCATTGACATCTGAAAACGTGCGGGACCTCATGTCGCGTCTGTCCGACGACCAGGTTCGGGCCTTGTTGCTTGAACGGCTCGACGCCGTGGCGCAAGAGCAAGCCGTCGAGGCCGAGCCGACCGCCAGCCTGATCAGCAAATTGTCCGCAATCGGAACCGGGCTGCTGCACCGCTGGGGCAAGGTAATCCTGGATTTGCCGACCGTGTTCACGTCGCAAGGTCAGGCCTTTGCCAACTTCTATGACAAGTTCCCCGGCAGCGGCATCATCATGCTGGTTGGCTTGACCGCAATCGCCCTGGCCATTGGTTTTGCGGCCGAAAAGGCTGCGATGATGGCGCTCAACCGCTGGTATCCACCGCGCAGTGCCGCGGACGGGTCCGACCTGCGCGCGTCTTTGGGCTATCTCTTTGGCCGGTTCGGGCGTGAATTCTTTGGCCTGCTTGTGTTCTATGTCTTCATTCGGTTTGTGGGTGCGCGTCTGCTGGATGCAGAGCAATTGATGTTTGCAGCCCCTTTCGTATTTTACCTCATCTGGATTCCGCGTCTGGGGGCTGCCATCTCGCGTATGCTGCTGGCGCCGAACCATCCGGAAATGCGCATCGTCAGTATCGACGATCATTGGGCAAAATATCTGCACCGTAACCAGATTGGCCTGTTCCTTCTGATCGGTGTGCTGCTGTTTATCGTCGACTTTGATCTGAAGAACGGCCTTACACCGGGCGAGGTTGTGATCACCTTCTGGCTCAACCTCGCGATCCACATCTACCTTGCCTACATCGTCTGGCAGGCCCGTTCGGGGCTGACGGACATGATGCGCGGCACCGATCCGGACCGGTCGCCCTTCGACGAAAAGATTGCAGTTGGCTTTCCCTATTTTGCAATTTTCGTGGCGATTGCAACGTGGTTTGCCGTTGAAATCATGATCCAGGTTCAGAATCCCGAAACGCTTGCCCGTTTGCGGGGCGGCGCGCATTACGTCACGATGTTCTGGCTTTTGGCGGCACCGGTGATCGATACCGCCATCCGCGGCATTGTCCGTCACCTGCAACCGCCGATGAGCGGGGACGGGGCTGTCGCGCAAGCGGCCTATGTGTCGACCAAGCGCAGCTATATCCGGATCGGCCGGATGATTGCCGTTGTCTTTGTAGTTCTGATGATCGCCAATGCATGGGATATCGATTTGCGCGACCTCGTGTCTTCGCGGGTGGGCGATACGTTTGGGGCAAACCTGATCCAGTTTGTCCTGACGCTGGGCATCGGGTATGTCCTGTATGAATTGCTCTCTGTCTGGGTGAACCGCCGGTTGGCGCGCGAACAGACCGAGGCGACGAGTGACGTCGCAGAATCGGGTGGTGAGGGCGGAGGCGCCGGCCGTTCCCGTCTGGCCACGGTTCTGCCGCTGGTGCTGGTTTCCGGACAGGTGGCGATTGCCGTCATCTTCGGGCTGCTGGCAGTCGGTTCTCTGGGCATCGACATCGCGCCGCTTCTGGCCGGTGCCGGTATCCTTGGTCTGGCCATTGGTTTTGGTGCGCAGAAACTGGTTACGGACATCGTGTCCGGAGTGTTCTTCCTGATCGATGATGCGTTCCGCGTGGGTGAATATGTGGATGTGGGCGGCACCATGGGGGCTGTCGAAAAGATCTCGATCCGCTCCATGCAGTTGCGCCATCACCGGGGCAACGTGCACACTATTCCTTATGGCGGTATCGAACGGGTCACCAACTTCAGCCGCGACTGGGTGATCATGAAACTCATGTTCACCGTGCCCTTCGACACCGATCCCAACAAGGTCAAGAAGATCTTCAAGAAGATCGGGGCCGAGATGATGGAAGACCCACTTTTCAAGGATGACTTCCTTGAGCCGTTCAAAAGCCAGGGTGTGTTCCAGTTTGACGACGTCGGCATCGTGATGCGCGGTAAGTTCATGGCCAAACCGGGCAAGCAATTCACCATCCGCAAAGAGATCTATAACCGTGTGCGCAATGAATTTGCCGCCAACGGGATCGAATTTGCCCGTCGTGAAGTCCGCGTGGCCATTCCCGGCCTGGATGAGCATGAGGACCTGACCGACGAGCAGAAGACAGCCGTCGCAGGTGCCGTCAGCGGTGCCGTGCAGGCGCAGGTCGAGCAAGAGACCGCTGAAGCCGAAGCGAAAAAGAAATAGATCAACGCGCCTTTCCGGATAACTGTCGGGAAGGCGCGTTGCTCAACCCATCGGGTTCAACCCGAGATGGACCGCACAAAGCGGTGTGACGCGTTCAGATATATCACCGGCGTTGATTGTCCCGCTTGCAGCGCACCAAACCCCAGCGTGTTGCGCAACACGGATACAGGCCGGGCGGTGGTCATGCCAAAGGCCCGTGTGGGGTCGGTGCCGACCTGATCGATCAGCACAGACAGCGCCGTCGAAAACTCCAGGTCCGCGCCCGCCAGTGTTCCATCTTGCAATGTGAGCCGTCCGTCGCGGCGCAACACCGTGCGCCCGTTCAACAGGAATTCGGTGATGTCAGAGCCGACGGTCGACATGGCATCGGTCACCAGAAACATGTCGGTGTTGGCCGCCAGGGCTGCTTGCATGCTGGCGACATGCACATGGATGTTGTCGGCGATCAGCCCCGCGGCGACCCCCGGCGTACTCAGGGCGGCACCCACAAGGCCCGGCGCGCGGTTGCCCATCTGGCTCATGGCATTGAACAGATGCGTGACACAGCGTGCCCCTGACGCAAATGCGCTCATGGCATCGTCATAGCTGCAATCGGTGTGCCCAAGCGAGACGATGACGCCTGCATCCGTCAGCCGCCGGATTTGCGCCGGCGTGGTGTTTTCGACTGCAACCGTGACCATCACATTGGGCAACCGGCGGGCCGCATCGCAATACAAAGCTTCGTCCGCGTCCTCCATTTTTCGAATCAGGGCAGGGTCATGCGCACCCTTGCGCGCCACCGATAGATGCGGGCCTTCCAGATGAACTCCAAGCACTCCGGGCACACCTTTGGCAATGGCATCCTCGACCGCATCAATGGCGGCGCGGGATTTGGCGGGCGTATCGGTGATCAGGGTGGGCAACAGCGCGGCCGTTCCGGTCGACGCATGGGCGCGCATGATCCGGGCCACACCGTCAGCGGTTGTTTCGTCATTGAACATGACACCACCGCCACCATTGACCTGCAGATCGACAAATCCAGGCATAAGGGTGCCGCCGTCCAATTGTTCCACCTCAGTCTCAGCGGGAACGGCCTCGGCGGCGACAATCCCGGCGACGTGGCGGCCGTCCATGACCAGTGCCTTGCCGGTCAGCAGGGCCGTCCCGTCAAAGATGTCGGCCCCCAGATACGCGCGCCGGGTCATACGGTTTCCGTCACTTTCTTGAGGTGGCGCGGTTCATCCGGGTTGATGCCGCGCGCCACCGCGACCTGTTCGACCATCGCATAGAACGAAACGATCAATGAAATGGGATCGGTCAGCGGATGATCCGTGCGGGCCGTCGGCAAGCGCGTCGCCTTGGAACAGGCGTCGGACGTGACAAAGACTTCGGCCCCTTTGTCGGCAATCTGTTCGGCAACGCCGACCAGTGACGCTTCGGCCTGATCTGCTGCGGTCAGGGCAAGTATCGGAAAACCGGGGCTCACGATCGAGACGGGCCCATGCAACACCTCCGCCGAGGAGTAGGATTCCGCGTGCAACTGACAGGTTTCCTTGAACTTCAGCGCCGCCTCGTTTGATATGGCATAGGCAGGACCGCGTCCCAGGCAAAAGACGGATTGCGCATCCGTCACCTTTGCCAAGAGGGGCGACCAATCTGCATCAACTGCCCTAGACAACGCCTTTGGCAAGGAGCGGATGGCAGCCAGCAGGGCCGCGTCCTCTTGCCACTCCGCCAAAAGCCACAGCGCTGACACGATGGAGGTCACAAAAGTCTTGGTGGCTGCCACGCTGCGCTCGGACCCTGCATGCAGGTCCAGCGTGTGATTGGCCACCTGCGCCAGATCGCTGTCGGCATGGTTGGTCAGGGCAAAGGTCAACGCGCCTTCTTCGGCGGCCATGCGGGCCATGCTGACGATGTCCGGGCTCTTGCCCGATTGCGAAACCGCAAGGCAGGCGCTTCCCCTGAGCTTCAGGCGACGGCCATAGATCGAGGCGACCGATGGGCCGACCGAGGCCACAGGCACCCCGCACATCAACTCACTGGCATATTTGAAGAAGGTCGCCGCATGGTCAGACGACCCGCGCGCCACCGAGATCATGAAGGCAGGGTCACGCGCGGCCAGCGCGCGGGCGGCAACCGTCATGTTGGCCTGGCCTTCGCTCAGCAGCGTTTCAATGGCATCCGGAATTTCGCGGATTTCGCGCCGCATATGGCTTGTCGATGACATGGTCACTCCTTCGACAGTCTGAGCTCGGCTACGAAATTATAGGCGTCGCCGCGATAAAGGGATTGGGTGAACTCAGCGATCCGACCGTCTTCGAGGTAGGATATTCGTTCAATGCGCAGGCCCGCATCCCCTGTGGGCACGGCCAGAAGCTCGGCCTCGCGCTCCGCCAGATTGATGGCAGATATCTTTTGCAAAGCCCGAATGGGGCGATGACCGTCCCGTTCCAGCACTTCATACAGCGAGGTTTCGACAATCAGCGGATTGGGCAGGATCTGTGCGGGCAGGGACGCGGTTTCGATGGCCATGGGCTGATCATCGGCCAGACGCAGGCGCGAGATCCGCGCAACGCTGTCGTCGGGCGACAAGTCCAGCACGGTCCGCTCTTCTGCGGAGGGCATGAAAAGGCCGCGTTCCAGCCAGCGGGCAGAGACTGCCTTGCCGCGCCGTGCCATGTCTTCGGAAAAGGACGTCAGACGGGTCAAGCGCTGTTCGATCTGCGTGGCCTTGGACGAGATGAACGACCCCGAGCCCTGTTTCTGAACAATGGTGCCGTCATCGGCGAGCGACTTGATCGCCTTGCGCACTGTGACACGGGAAAAGTCGGTGATGGCGGCAATCTCGCGTTCGGCGGGCAGGGGGCTGCCGGGGGTCAGGATGCCCTGTTCCACTCCTTCGGTCAGCCGTTGGCGCAATTGTACATAGCGCGGTCCGCCATCCGTCCGAAACCAGGCGGATGGGGCGAGGAACTCAGCGATGGTCATGGCTGTGTCTCCATCTCTTGCAGTTTTTGCTGGGCCAGATGCAGGGCGCCGTCGAGCGCTGACCCGTTTGGCGCTTGCAGTTTCGCGCGATAAGCGTCGTCCAGATACGGCGCATAATGCGGGCCGACGCCGCCGGTCAGGCAAATGGCGTCCGTGTCCTTGATGCCTGCAGCACTCAGTACCGCGTTCAGGTAGTTCGCACCTTGCGACACGATCATGCGGCCAGCGGCGTCGCCGTCCTTTGCCGCAGACATGATGCCCGGCGCGAAGGTCGCAAAGTCTGAAGGCTTTGCCTGCGCGGCGAATGTGGCGACATTGGCCGGAGTGTCATCAAAGCGGGACATGATCGCGCGGGTGAGGGCGGTATGGGTGGCAAGCCCTTCGGCAGCATAAAGGCTGTGCTCAAGTACCGCGCGGCCCAGCCACGCCCCCGATGCCTGATCGCCAACGACAAAGCCCCAGCCGCCCCAGAAAGTGACCTGCGCAGCGCGGCGCACGGCCACGAACGACCCGGTCCCAATGGCCAGCACCGCGCCGTCCCGGTCTCCCAGAACCCCGAGGGTCGACGTCATCCGGTCGTCAGAGACAGTGCACGTCGCAAAGGGCAGGTGCCGTGCAAGGTTTGCGCCGTCTTGCGGGGTAAGAATGCCAGCAAGGCCCACATGAGCGATGATCGTTTTCAGGTCGGGCGCGGGATTGATCTGCCGGGCGGCTGCGGTCACAGCCTCCAACACACTTTGTGCCGCCTGAGCAGGGTGCGTGGTATAGTTCGCCGGGCCGCCGGAGCCGCGCGCAAGCACCGTTCCGTCGGGTTGCGCGATCGCGGCGCGACAGCCTGTGCCGCCGCCATCCACGGCGCAAATGTATTGTGTGATTCCACTCGACATTTAATACCTATTACATACCTATGGCGATCAATGAAGTCAAAACTGCACGAATGGTCGTAATATTTCGGGATTTCTGCAACAATATCGAAATATCACAAAGAGGATGGACAAAAGGTATTGTATAGGTATTATCTGTTGAAGTCGGGGAATCATCATGGATCAGGGCGACATGCAGGACGGACAGGCTTTGCCAATCGACGCATTGACGCGGGCTGATGCTTTGGCGGCCATGCGGGCCTCGCACATGGCAGCACTTGCGGCGATGGCCTCCGCACAAGGTGCGATAGATGAGGCAGCAGCACTGGTGGCCGATACACTTTGCGCAGGCGGGACACTTGTTTACGCCGCGGCGGGCAGTTCGGGGCTGATGGCGCTTGCCGATGCCAGTGAGCTCACCGGAACGTTCGGTGTCCCGTCCGCGCAGGTCCGTGTCTGCATGGCGGGCGGCGTACCGGTGGATGGCATCATGCCCGGCAACACCGAGGATGACAAAAACGAAGCGGCCCTTGCCGCGCGGGCCATGAAGCCCGGTGATCTGGCCATCATTCTCAGCGCCAGCGGTACCACGCCCTATGCCATCGCCTTTGCCGAATGCGCAAAGGCACAGGGCAACACCGTTGTCGCCATTGCGAATGCGGCCGAGGCGCCGCTCTTGACCATGGCGGACGCGGCGATCGGTTTGAACACCGGGCCGGAAGTGGTCGAAGGCTCGACGCGGCTGAGTGCGGGCACAGCACAGAAGGTTGCGCTGAACATGATCTCGACGCAGGCGGGCATCCTTATGGGCCATGTCCATGACGGGCTCATGGTCAATCTGGTGCCGGACAACATCAAGCTGCGCCAAAGGGCAGAGCGCATCGTAACCCGGATCACAGGGGTGCAGCCCGAAGCCGCGCAGGATGCGCTGGAACAGGCAGGTCACGACACGAAACTTGCCGTTCTGATGGCTGCGGGCCTTAATATCGACGTGGCACGACGCAGGCTTGCTGACTCGGGTGGGCGGCTGCGCGATTGCATGCCCGAAACGACTACGAATTGAAATTGAACAACAAACCAAGGGAGTTACCAATGACCAGACCAACAACCAAAGGCGCGTTACTTGCCACGACGCTGCTGGCAGCGACAGCGGCCAATGCACAGGACGCAACGCTGATCATCGAAAGCTGGCGCAATGACGATCTGGCGATCTGGCAGAACGAAATCATCCCGGCTTTCGAGGCCGAAAATCCCGGCATCTCGGTCAAGTTCACGCCGTCGGCTCCGGCGGAATACAACGCCGTGCTGAACTCAAAACTGGATGCGGGATCGGCGGGCGACATCATCACTTGCCGCCCCTTCGACGCCTCGCTGGCACTCTTCGAGGCGGGCCATTTGGCCGACCTGAGCGACCTTAAAGGCATGTCGAGCTTTTCTGATGTGGCCAAGTCCGGTTGGTCCACCGATGACGGCAGTGCGACTTACTGCGTGCCGATGGCGTCGGTGATCCACGGTTTCATCTACAACAAGGACGCGTTTGCGGAACTGGGCCTGAGCGTGCCGACGACGGAGGCCGAATTCTTTGCCGCCCTCGACACGATCAAGGCGGACGGCAGCTATATCCCGATGGCGATGGGCACCAACGACCAGTGGGAAGCGGCCACGATGGGCTATAACAACATCGGGCCGAACTACTGGAAGGGCGAAGAGGGCCGCAACGCCCTGATCGCGGGCGAGCAAAAGCTGACGGACGAGCCTTGGGTCGCCCCTTATCGCCAGTTGGCCAAATGGGGTGAGTATCTGGGCGACGGGTTCGAGGCACAAACCTATCCTGACAGCCAGAACATCTTTACCCTCGGCCGTGCGGCGATTTATCCGACAGGGTCCTGGGAAATCTCCGGCTTCAATGCTCTGGTCGATTTCGAGATGGGGGCGTTTTATCCACCTGTGCAGAATGCGGGCGACACTTGCTATATCTCGGATCACACCGATATCGGCATCGGCATGAACGCAGCCACGGAAAACCCCGAAGCGGCCAAGACGTTCCTGAACTGGGTGGCGTCGTCTGAATTCTCGACCATCTTCGCCAACGCGCTGCCGGGCTTCTTCCCGCTGTCGAATGCCGAAGTGACGCTTGAGGATCCGCTGGCGCAGGAATTCATCTCATGGCGGGGTGAGTGCGAAAGCTCGATCCGGTCGACCTACCAGATCCTGTCGCGCGGTACGCCCAACCTGGAAAACGAAACCTGGAATGCCAGCGTTGCCGTGATCAAGGGCGCAGAAACGCCGGAAGACGCAGGCCAGCGCCTGCAGGATGGCCTCGCAAGCTGGTACGCGCCGCACCAATAAGCGCAGTCTGACCACGTTCTCTGGCGGCGCGTTCCGCCAGAGAACCCCCAAATCTCCAACCTTTCAAGGGGCACGCGAGATGGCACATCCCACCAAGCAAAAACCCAGATATCACATCGCCGTTTTTCTGGCACCTGCCGTCATCGTTTACACGGCGGTGATGATCTACCCGCTGTTCAACACGCTGCGTCTGGCGTTGTTCACCGAGATTGAGCAGGAACGCGTCTGGGTTGGCTTGCAGAACTTCCGCACGCTGTTTGGCGATGCGGTCTGGTCCGAACAGTTCTGGAACGCTCTGGGCAACAACGCGTGGTTCTTCATGATCCATATGCTGGTGCAGAACCCCATCGGGGTGGCATTGGCCGCGATCCTGTCTTCGCCCCGCTTGCGCTTTTCGGCCTTTTACCGCTCGGCCATCTTTATCCCGACCATTCTGTCCTTTGTGATCGTGGGCTTTGCCTGGAAACTGATCCTGTCACCGATCTGGGGGATAGCGCCCGACATGCTGGATGCCATTGGCCTCAAATTCCTCTATGCGCCCTGGCTCGGCAAGGAAGAATACGCCCTGACCACCCTCAGTCTTGTGTCGGTCTGGCAATATGTGGGCATCCCGATGATGCTGATCTATGCGGCCCTTTTGTCGATACCGGACGAAATCCTTGAGGCGGGCGAATGCGACGGGATCACCGGCATGTCGGCCTTCTTCAAGATCAAACTGCCGCTGATCCTGCCCTCGATCGGGATCATCTCGATCCTGACCTTTGTGGCGAATTTCAATGCCTTTGACCTGATCTATGCCGCCCAAGGGGCGCTGGCGGGGCCGGATTTCTCGACCGATATTCTGGGCACCTTCATGTACCGCACCTTCTTTGGCTTCCAGCTACAGCTGGGTGACCCGCATATGGGTTCGGCCATTGCATCGGCCATGTTCGGGGTCATCCTGATCGGGGTCTGTATCTACCTTTTCGGCATCCAGCGCCGTTTGCGCAGCTACCAGTTCTGAGGAGAAGATCATGAGTACGCTTCGCAAACCCGCAGGCACGACCATTGCCGCCCATGCCATCCTGATCACCTACACGATGATTGCGCTGTTCCCGGTCTTTGTGATCCTGATCAACAGCTTCAAGACCCGCAAGGCGATCTTTCGCGAGCCTCTGGCCCTGCCCAACGCGGACAGTTTTTCGCTGATCGGGTACCAGACGGTGTTCAATCAGGGAGATTTCTTTCTCTACTTCCAGAACTCGATGATTGTCACGGTCGTGTCACTGACGCTTATCCTTTTGTTTGGGGCCATGGCCGCCTTTGCGCTGGCGGAATACGGGTTTCGGGGCAACACGCTGATGGGCCTCTATCTGGCACTCGGGATCATGATCCCGATCCGCATCGGCACGGTTGCCATTCTGGAAATGATGGTCTCGACCGGGCTGGTGAATACCCTCACGGCGCTGATCCTTGTCTATACGGCGCAAGGCTTGCCGCTGGCGGTCTTTATCCTGTCGGAATTCATGAAGGGCGTGAGTGATGATCTGAAAAATGCAGGCCGTATTGACGGGCTGAGCGAGTATCAGATCTTTTTCCGGCTGGTCATTCCTTTGGTGCGGCCTGCGATGGCCACGGTGGCGGTGTTCAACATGATCCCGATCTGGAACGATCTGTGGTTCCCGCTGATCCTTGCGCCTGCCGAAGAGGTCAAGACACTCACGCTGGGCAGCCAGGTCTTTATCGGGCAATTCGTAACCGACTGGAACGCGGTGCTGTCGGCGCTGTCCATGGCGATCCTGCCGGTGATGATCCTCTATATCATCTTCTCGCGCCAGCTGATCCGGGGCATCACATCAGGAGCGGTCAAATGAAGGTTCTTATCGCAGGTCTGGGCAATATGGGGCGCAGCCATGCGCTGGCCCACCATGCCGACCCAAGGTCCGAGATTGTGGGCCTCGTCAACCGCTCTCATGTCGATTTGCCAGACGCATTGCAGGGTTATCCGACCTATGACGCATTCGAGACGGCGCTTGCGGTCACGGAGCCCGACCTTGTCGTTGTGGCGACATACACCGACACCCACGCGGCATATGCCATCGCCGCGATGGAGGCGGGGGCACATGTCTTTGTCGAAAAGCCACTTGCAGGCACCGTGGCCGACGCCATGGATGTGGTGGCAACGGCCCAGCGGCTGAATCGCAAATTGGGCGTCGGATACATCCTGCGCCATCACCCAAGCTGGCAACGTTTGATTGCCGAGGCACGGGGCCTTGGCGGGCCGTATGTGTTTCGCCTGAACCTCAACCAGCAATCCGATGGTCCCACATGGGAGACGCACAAGGCGTTGATGCACACGACATCGCCGCTGGTCGACTGCGGTGTCCACTATGTCGATGTGATGTGCCAGATCACCGACGCGCTGCCCGTGCGTGTGCACGGAATGGGCCTGCGGCTGTCCGACGAGATCGCGGAAGACATGTACAATTATGGTCAGTTTCAGGTCATTTTCGATGATGGCTCCGTTGGCTGGTACGAGGCGGGTTGGGGCCCGATGATGTCCGAGACTGCCTTTTTCGTAAAAGATGTGGTTAGTCCGAACGGCTCCGTATCGATCACCGATGGCAACAAGGGCGCGTCCGACGATGTGGATGGGCACACCAAGGTGGGCGGCCTTCTGATCCACCGCCCCGGCAAGGATGACCTGATCGAACTGCCGGATGAGCCGGGGCATCAAGAGCTTTGCAACGCCGAACAAGAATGGATCGTCAATACGATCCTCAACAACACCAACCTGACCCGGCATATGAACGATGCGGTGCAGTCCCTGCGTATTTGCCTTGCGGCAGATGAAAGCATCCGCACCGGTCAAACAGTCCAATTGGGAGAGACAGCATGACGGCCCTCAAACTTGAAAACGTGAACAAGTCCTTTGGCCCGGTGCACGTTCTGAAGGATATCAACCTGACCGTGGAGGAAGGCGAGTTCGTGGTCTTTGTCGGCCCCTCGGGTTGTGGCAAATCCACCTTGCTGCGCGTGATTGCCGGGCTCGAAGAGGCCAGCAGCGGCACGGTGCAGATCGGCGAGGATGTGGTCAACAACGTCCCGCCCGCCAAACGTGGCATCGCGATGGTTTTCCAATCCTATGCGCTTTATCCGCACCTGACGGTAAAAGGGAATATGGGCCTGGGCCTCAAACAAGAGGGGCAGGCCAAATCCATCATCGACGAACGTGTCGACAAGGCGAGCAAGATGCTGGATCTGGATAAATACCTGGAACGCCGCCCCGCCGAATTGTCCGGGGGGCAACGCCAGCGCGTGGCCATTGGCCGGGCCATTGTGCGCGATCCGAAACTGTTCCTTTTTGATGAGCCGCTTTCCAATCTTGATGCGGCTCTGCGCATGAACACACGGGTCGAGATTGCCGCGCTGCACCGGACGCTTTCGGCCTCGATGATCTATGTGACCCATGACCAGATCGAGGCGATGACGCTGGCTGACAAGATCGTGGTGCTGCGTGACGGGCGGGTCGAGCAGGTGGGTAGCCCCATGGAACTGTACAACAATCCCGCAAATCGCTTTGTTGCCGGTTTCCTTGGCTCGCCATCGATGAACTTTCTCGAACGCTCCGTTCCCGGTGTCCCGTCCGGGCAAACCATCGGCATCCGGCCGGAATATCTGAGCCTGACTGCGGACGGTCAGATTGGCGGGCAAGTGACCCATGTGGAACGGCTGGGTGGTGACACGAACCTGTTGGTCAGGACCGGGCAGGGCGAGGTTTTGACCGTGCGCCTTTTCGGTCAGAACGATACGCAGGTCGGGGCCGATGTGCGTTTGGGATTTGACCCGGCTGTGGCTTTCTACTTTGACGAAACGGACCACCGGGTGCTGTTGCAAGCGGCTTGACGGGGCTGGCCAGTCAGTTCGTTACTTGAGCGGTGGGCCAGTTACGGACCGCTCGCATCGGTTGCCGGACAGTGTTCGGCATCGCGTCTTGACGGGGTGGTTTGTTATGCTGTGGTTATTGTATACTGCGGCATGCAGTCGCATACCGTATCTTGCGCGCCGGGTATTATGACTGAAACGTCAATGTGTTGCCCTTCGTGTCACCCGCGAAACTCCGGCGAATGCAGATTGAAAAGTGGACTCTTGAGCGCCAAAAGAGTACGGGGCAATCAGCAACGGAAAGGTTTTCAAAAATGGCAAGCAGCACGACTCCTGACATCATTTACACCAAGGTTGATGAAGCGCCGCAACTGGCGTCCGCGTCACTCTTGCCGATCATTCGGGTCTTTGCCGACGCCGCCGGAATTTCGGTTGGCACCAAGGATATTTCCCTTGCAGGTCGCATCATTGCAGCCTTTCCGGAACGCCTGACCGATGCCCAGAAACAGCCCGATGATCTGGCCGAACTTGGCGAGTTGGTCAAAAAGCCCGATGCCAACGTCATCAAACTGCCCAATATCTCTGCGTCAGTGCCGCAACTGGTTGCCGCGATCACAGAGCTTCAGGGCCAGGGCTATGATTTGCCGGATTACCCCGAAGAACCCGCAACAGATGCCGAGAAAGAAGCCCGTGCGCGCTATGATGCGATCAAGGGGTCGGCGGTGAACCCGGTCTTGCGCGAAGGCAACTCGGATCGCCGCGCGGCTGTCGCCGTCAAGAAATACGCCATGGCGAACCCGCATTCGATGGGCACATGGACGGCTGACTCCAAGACCAAGGTTTCGACGATGTCGGGCGGCGACTTCCGCTCAAACGAAACGTCGGTGACGTTGACCGAGGCGCAGGCCGGTGCCGCGCGGATCGAACATGTCGCCCCCGATGGCACGGTCACCGTGTTGAAAGACGGCGTGACCTTTCCCGCAGGCACTGTTGTCGACGCCACGTATATGTCCGCCAAAGCGCTTGACGCCTTCCTGACCGAACAGATTGCCGCCACCAAAGCCGACGGCACTTTGTTCTCGTTGCACCTCAAGGCCACGATGATGAAAGTCTCTGACCCGATCCTGTTCGGGCACGCGGTGACCGCCTACCTCAAGCCTGTTTTTGACAAGCACGC
>CAYGQZ010000051.1:15183-20043 GCA_964352055.1 uncultured Rhodobacterales bacterium | reverse complement strand
CCCTCAAAATATGACCCCAACGGTGAGCTGCAGAACCCCGACGCAAGCCGCATTGTCAATCTGACATATAACGGCGCGCCGCTGGATATGGCCGCTGAATTCATCATCGCCACGAACAACTACCGTGCAGGCGGCGGCGGCAGCTTCCCCGGGGCCACACCGGAAACCACAGTCTTTGAAGGGCCGGACACCAACCGCGATGTCATCGTGCGCTATATCGTCGAAAAGGGCACAATCAGCCCGCGCGCCGACAGCAACTGGTCTTTTGCCCCGATGGAGGGGACGACAGTCCTGTTTGACACGGGCCCCGCGGCGAAGGCCTATCTGGATCAGGTGGACCTCAATATCGAAGCCGCAGGCGACGGGCCCGACGGCTTTGCCCGCTTCCGCATTTCGCTGTAACGGGCATAGTCCGCGTCATATGGCACGCCGATGAAACACGGACCCGGTCGGACAGCCAACCGGGTCCCGTCAAATTCATGTCATTGCAAGCCGGGCGTCCGCGCCCGCTTTGGCCGAGGCGTCGATCCACATCTGATCGACGGCATCCAGGGCCTCTTCGGAATACTGGACATCGCCTTCCCAATACCGTCCTGAACGCACGAAATAGCCCAGCTCCGCTTCCTGCTGCAACGCGCGCTGAAAAGCCGCCGGGTTGGGCAATGCGGGAAGGATGGTCCTGCTGGTCAGCCTGTGCACATCCACTGACGGAAACACCAAACGGCTTTCGCCGCCGGGCGCGCGCAGACAGGCGCAGCCCTGCATGGCCGCATGCTGCATCAGTCTGGCTGACTTGGCCTCAAGACTGCGCAGTGTGACGTCCTTGCGCAACGGGTCGGCTGTGCCCGTCCCATAGAAATGACCCTTGCCGCGCGCAGGGTACACCATATCGCACCCCCAAAACACGATCGCCGATGGGCGCAACGCGTAAAGCACCCAATAGCCTGCGGAAAAGGCCATGGTTCCGCCCGCATATATAACGCCGCCATAGGCGTTGTTGGCAGGCACATAGGCGTCCGACCGGATCAAGGTCTGACCATCACGCAGGTTTTTCGGCATGCGGTCCGACGGGAAATCATCCGGCGCGATGTGATAATCCCAGTCCTCACGCACCTGCCATGCGTTGTTGATGGCAACAATCGAAGAAAAGTGTGATTTCGGAATATTCTGACACGCGACCACATTTGGTGCACTGCCCAGAACCAGAACCGGTTTGGTCTTATTCATAGATCACCTTTGGTCGTTTTTTGCCGTTGTGACAGGTTTTAGCGCGTCATCCGTTTGGGTCAAATCAATCGCCACTAAACAACCTCGCCGGCTTCCATCCTGTCCAGAAAAGCATTCGCCTCTTTCAAAACGGTTGTCCGCTTGCCCTCGTCCATCCGGTCCCATGTCCGGTACATGTTGCCCATGCGCGGGTTGTTCGCGAACCGATCCCTGTTGCGGTCAAGGAAATGCCAATAAAGCAGGTTGAACGGACACGCCCCCTCGCCCGTTTTCACATTGACCTTATAGGAACAGCCTTTGCAGTAGTTGGACATCCGATTGATGTAAGCCCCGGAGGACACATAGGGTTTTGACGCGATCACGCCGCCATCCGCGAATTGCGACATGCCAACGACATTCGGGGCTTCGACCCACTCAAACGCATCCGCGTAGACAGCCAGATACCAGTCCGAAACCTCGCCGGGATCGATTCCGGCCAGCAAGGCAAAGTTGCCCGTCACCATCAGGCGCTGAATGTGGTGGGCGTAGGCCTCGGTCTTGGTTTGTGCGACAGCCTTTTCGACGCAGCGCATCTTTGTCTCAGCCCCCCAGAACAGGTCCGGCAGTTTGCGCTGGTGGCGCAAGCCGTTGCGGCTGGCATAGTCAGGACCTTCCAGAAAATAGATGCCACGCACATATTCACGCCAGCCTATCACCTGCCGAATAAAGCCTTCGGCGGCATTGATCGGCACCTGACCGGCCTTCCATGCCTCTTCGACCGCGCGGCAAACCTCCAATGGATGCAGCAAACCGATATTGAGATACGGAGCAACCAGCGCATGATACAGGAACTGGTTTTCAGCCAGCATCGCATCCTGATAGTCGCCAAATCCGGCAAGGCCATACTTGACAAAATGCGCCAGCGAACGCCGCGCCTGTTCCTGATCCGTGGCAAACCAGAACGGACGCAGATCGCCAAAATGATCTGCAAAACGCCGTTCCACCAGATCCAGAACGTCCTCGACAATGGCATCCGGCGTGAACTGCATCGGACCGCTGTAGCCGATGTCTTTCGGGGCAGGCTTTCGGTTGTCGTGGTCATAATTCCACTGACCGCCGGCCGGGTCACCGCCCTCCATCATCAATCCGGTCTTGCGCCGCATCTCTCTATAAAAATACTCCATCCGAAGCGCCTTGCGCCCCTCGGCCCAGCGTTCGAAATCGGCATGGCTGGCAATAAAACGATCATCTCCCAGCAGCGTCACGGTCAGCGGGCAATCTTCCAGTGCCTGGATCAGGCGCCACTCGCCGGGTCGCGTCGCAATCACCGCGCTCGCACCATATTGTTCAGCCCGCCGGATCAGTTCTCCGGGGATGGACTGGGTGTTGTCGGTATCATCCAACTCGGAAAAGGCCACCGTCCAGCCGTCGCTGCGCAAGCGGTCGGCAAATTTGCGCATCGCCGCCAGGATCAGGGCGATCTTCTTGGGGTGATGCGGAACGTACGTCCCTTCTGCCATCACCTCCGCCATGACGATGATGTCACGTTCCTTGTCTGCCGCCTTCAGCGCGGCACAATCGAGGCTCAACTGGTCACCCAGAACAAGGATCAACCGGCTTACCATGACACCTCGGCACCGGAATAGTCAAAGAACCTGCCGGTCTGCGCCGCGCTCAAGCTGTCCATGACGGCCATCAGATTTTGCGCCGCTTGCGTGGCAGGCACAGACGGGTGATGCCCCACATATTTTTCGGTAAAGGGCGTCGCAACCGTACCCGGATGCAGGGCAACGACTGCTGCTTGCCGATGGGTGCGGGCCAACTCGATGGAGGCCGTCCTTATCACCTGATTGACGGCGGCTTTTGCGCTGCGATAGCTGATCCAGCCCCCGATCCGGTTGTCGCCAATGGACCCAACCCGCGCGGACAAGACGGCAAATACGCAAGCACGATCGCGGGGCAAAAGCGCGTGCGCATGGCTCAGCACCAATGCAGGACCAACCGCATTCAACGCGAACTGGTCCAGCATGGCCCGGGGGTCCAGACCCTTGATGGTCTTCTCGGGCAAAGCGCCAGAGATTTCCAGCGCGCCGGTTGCGACCACGACCCGATCATAAGGTCCACGCCCCGCCAGATGATCCGCAACAGACGCGGCATCCGTGACGTCAAATCCATCGCCGGACCGCGACAGCCGATCCACCACAGCACCCCGCGCCTCAAAGCCGGACACCAATGCTGCACCGATGCCGCCCGATGCGCCCAAAATCAAAACATTTTCCATAATCAGCCGACCTAGCCCCGCACAGGCACTCTTCCACTTTCATTGTTCCAAAAAATACTCAAATCAGCACTTGCGCCAAATCCACCCTTCCCATTTGAAACACAGCGGATATAAATGGCCCATGACACACGCCCCGCATATCTTCAGCCTGCACCTTTCCGGTGCCGCTCTGCGTGGCCTACTGCTCCTAATTCGCCTCTGAGCGCAGCCTGTTGGCGCGCCCGCTCAGAGGATAGCCCGCGCGCCATTGGCTTCAGGATCAGATCAATAAAGAGAACTCAAATGACACAAGATCGCGTCGTAATCTTCGACACAACCCTTCGCGACGGCGAACAATCGCCCGGTGCAACCATGACCCATGCCGAAAAGCTCGAGATTGCCGGGCTGCTTGATGACATGGGCGTCGACATCATCGAGGCCGGATTTCCCATCGCGTCCGACGGCGATTTCAATGCCGTTTCCGCCATCGCAAAGAATGCGAAAAACGCGGTCATCTGTGGCCTGGCCCGCGCGCAACTGGGCGATATTGACCGGTGTTGGGAGGCCGTGAAACACGCCAAACAGCCGCGCATTCACACGTTCATCGGAACGTCGCCGCTGCACCGCGCGATCCCGAACCTCACCATGGATGAAATGGCCGAGCGGATCGAGCAAACCGTGACCCACGCCCGCAACCTGTGCGACAACGTGCAATGGTCGCCGATGGACGCAACCCGGACCGAACTTGATTACCTCTACCGCGTCGTCGAAATCGCGATCAAATGCGGTGCCACCACGATCAACATTCCGGATACGGTCGGCTATACTGCCCCGCGCGAGAGCGCCGAACTGATCCGCAAGCTGATCGAAAACGTGCCCGGCGCGGACGATGTGATTTTTGCCACCCACTGTCACAACGATCTGGGGATGGCCACCGCCAACAGCCTCGCCGCTGTCGAAGCAGGTGCGCGCCAGATCGAGTGCACGATCAACGGCCTTGGTGAACGCGCTGGCAATACGGCTCTCGAAGAAGTGGTCATGGCCCTGAAGGTCCGCAATGACATCATGCCCTATCAAACCGGCGTCGACAGCACCAAGATCATGAACATCTCGCGCCGCGTGGCAGCCGTGAGCGGCTTCCCGGTCCAGTTCAACAAGGCCATTGTCGGCAAGAACGCCTTCGCGCACGAATCCGGCATCCATCAGGATGGCATGCTCAAGAACGCCGAGACATTCGAGATCATGCGCCCGGAAGATGTGGGGCTGTCCGAGACAAACCTCGTTATGGGCAAACACTCGGGCCGCGCGGCATTGCGCGACAAGCTTGAGCAGCTTGGCTTTGAAGTGGGGGACAATCAACTCAAGGATGTCTTTGTCCGGTTCAAGGCCCTGGC
>CAYGQZ010000051.1:1428-15083 GCA_964352055.1 uncultured Rhodobacterales bacterium | reverse complement strand
TTGAAGTGGGGGACAATCAACTCAAGGATGTCTTTGTCCGGTTCAAGGCCCTGGCGGACCGCAAAAAGGAAATCTTCGACGACGACCTGATCGCATTGATGCGCACGTCCGGTGATCCCGAAGACGAGCGCCTGAAAATTGAAAAGCTCGCCGTACGCTGCGGCACCGAAGGGCCGCAAGTCGCCGATCTGGTCATGGTTATTGATGGCGAACGGCAGATGACCACGCAAACCGGCGATGGCCCTGTCGATGCCACGTTCAATGCTGTCAAAGCGCTGTTTCCGCACGACGCCCGCCTTCAGTTGTATCAGGTCCATGCGGTCACTGAGGGCACCGACGCGCAGGCCACTGTTTCCGTGCGGATGGAGGAAAACGGCCTGATCGTCACAGGCCAGTCTGCTGACACCGACACCGTGGTCGCCTCGGCCAAGGCTTACGTGCACGCGCTGAACCGGTTGCTCTTGCGCCGCAGCAAATCTGGCAAGGACAGGCGCGAGATCAGCTACAAGGATGTCAGCTGATCCTCGGAACGCCTCGAATATCTGCGCAGCAAAGCAAGAGATGCGGCGCGCAATCGCCGCATCTCTTTTTTGATTTCCGCAAAAAATGTCGTTAAGCAATTCACAGAAACTCACAACAGGACAAATCCATGCGCTTATTCTCTGCTGCCATTGCTGCAATGCTGCTACTGCCAACACTTGCGCTTTCCCAAACGCTCGACAAGATCAAGGAATCGGGTGAATTCGTGGTCGGTTTCCGCACAGATGCGGCGCCCTTGTCGTTCCTTGGGGACAATGGCCCTCAAGGCTATTCGCCTGAAATCTGCGTGCGCCTCGCTTCAAGCATCGCGACCGCCGCCGGGCTCGAGACAATGGAAATGGTGTTTGAGCCTGTCACCACCGAGAACCGTTTCGAAAAGGTGGCCAGCGGCGAGATTGACCTGCTCTGCGGTGCCGCAACAATCACCCTGTCGCGCCGCGAACTGGTCGATTTCTCCTCACCGACCTATGTCGATGGAACCACAGTCGCACTGAAAATCGACGCGCCAGAGACCTTTGAAGCCTTGGCCGGTCAGAAGATTGGCGTCAGAAGCGGCACCACAACGCTTGACGCCCTGAACAACTCGCTTGCTGCTGCAAATATCGAAGCGGAGGTTGTAGAGTTTGCGGATCATGCGGCTGGAATGGATGCTTTGGAAGCCGACGAAATCATGGCATATTTTGCCGACCAATCCATCCTGATGAACCTCGTGTTGTCGCGCGACGATGCCGCGAATTTCAAGGTTTCCGACCAGATCCTGACCGTTGAAAAGCACGGGCTGGCCATGCGCCGTGGCGACACGGATTTCCGCCTTGCAGTCGACGCGGGCCTGTCGGTCATGTTTGAACTGGGCGCATTCCAGGAGATCTACAAGAACACGATTCCGGGCGCGCGCCCTGGTTTTGCCATGGAAGCTCTGTTTCTCTTGTCACCCACACTGCCCTGATCACGCGAACCAATTGAACATCCAGAATACTGGATCAAGGGCCCGGACAGGATTGTCCGGGCCTTTGACTTTTTAAAGTACACTCCGAAGATGTTTGGGTCATCACGCAGCCAACAATGATTGCGTCCCAGTTTGACAGCACTCTTTTTTGGTCGGCGTATTCGCGCCGCCACGGCACTGATTACGGCCTTTAACCCGCGCAGTGCCGACCTTATAAGACAACAGCTAAATGCACCCCGACTCGGGGTGACAATAATGCTTTCGAGGTGTACGGCAGATGTCAATATTCGGAAATCTTGGGGGATTGTTTTCGTCGGATATGGCGATCGATCTGGGGACCGCCAATACCCTCGTTTACGTGAAAGGCAAGGGAATAGTGCTGTCCGAGCCTTCGGTTGTGGCCTATCACATCAAGGATGGGGTCAAAAAAGTGTTGGCCGTGGGCGAGGACGCCAAGCTGATGCTGGGCCGGACACCGGGCAGCATCGAGGCGATCCGCCCAATGCGTGAAGGTGTGATCGCCGACTTCGACACCGCCGAAGAGATGATCAAGCATTTCATCCGCAAAGTTCACAAACGCTCTACATTCTCCAAACCCAAGATCATCGTCTGTGTGCCACACGGGGCCACACCCGTTGAAAAGCGTGCGATCCGCCAGTCTGTGCTGAGCGCCGGTGCCCGACGCGCCGGTCTGATCGCAGAGCCCATTGCAGCCGCGATCGGGGCTGGGATGCCGATCACCGATCCCACGGGCAACATGGTTGTCGACATCGGTGGCGGGACCACCGAGGTTGCCGTTCTGTCGCTTGGTGACATCGTATATGCCCGTTCTGTCCGCGTCGGTGGCGACCGGATGGACGAGGCGATCATCAGCTACCTGCGCCGCCAGCAAAATCTCTTGGTGGGCGAAACAACAGCCGAGCGGATCAAGACATCTATCGGAACTGCCCGCATGCCAGATGATGGGCGCGGTACGTCAATGCAGATCCGCGGCCGCGACCTGTTGAACGGCGTGCCAAAGGAAATCGAAGTGACGCAGGCCCAAATCGCCGAGGCCCTTGCCGAACCCGTGCAACAAATCTGCGAAGCGGTGATGACCGCACTGGAAACCACGCCACCGGATCTGGCAGCCGATATCGTGGATCGGGGCGTGATGCTGACCGGTGGTGGCGCGCTGCTGGGGGATCTGGACCTTGCCTTGCGCGAACAGACCGGACTGGCTGTGTCGATTGCGGACGAGTCACTCAATTGTGTGGCTTTGGGAACTGGCAAAGCGCTGGAATTCGAGAAACAATTGCGCCACGCCATCGATTACGACAGTTAAGGCGCTGCGTGCCGGGCCCAAGACTTGCCCCAATGGTCCAAATGTCAGATCATCGCGCGACGCGACCCAAAGTGAGGTGAGACAGCCTTGGCCAAGGACCGCAATGCTGTGGACTACGGAGGCCCGCTTCGGCGGCTCGTGCTTGCTGTTCTGGTTCTGGCCCTGCTTGGTGTGTTCTTGTTGTGGCGCATTGACAGCCCGCGTGTCGAACGGTTCCGCGCTCAGGTCACCGACCAGATCGTACCCAACATGGAGTGGGCAATGGCGCCGGTCACCGGCACCGTGAATTTGATGCGCGATTTTCAAAGCTATATTCGCATAGCCGAGCAAAACGCCGAGTTGCGCCGCGAGTTGCGCCAGATGCAAGCGTGGAAAGAGGCGGCTTTGCAGCTGGAGCAGGAAAATGCCCGCCTGCTGGACCTGAATAACGTGCGTCTTGATCCTCGCCTGACGTATATCACCGGTGTTGTGCTGGCCGACTCGGGCTCGCCCTTTCGCCAGTCGGTGCTGTTGAATGTCGGCGCCCGCGATGGGATCGTCGAGGGCTGGGCCACAATGGACGGGATCGGCCTTGTGGGTCGTATTTCGGGCGTGGCCCAAAACACCGCCCGCGTGATCCTGGCCACAGATGCCTCCAGCCGCATTCCGGCCGTCATCCAACCATCAGGTCAGACCGCCATCGTGGCGGGTGACAATACCGCCGCCCCCCCGATCGATTTCCTGGAAAGCCCTGATCTGGTCCGCCCGGGCGACCGGGTCGTCAGCAGCGGCGACGGTGGTGTGTTTCCCGCCGGGCTTTTGATCGGGCAAGTTGCTGCCGATCCGGGGGGGCGTCTGCGTGTCCGGCTGGCTGCGGATTACGAGCGGCTCGAGTTCCTGCGCGTCCTGCGCCATTACGGGACAGAGCCCGTGTCAGACACCACAGACGTTCTGCGCCCGACCCCCTCGGCCTTGCTGTCGGAGGAGGTTACGGAATGAGCGAGCTTGCCCCTTCACGCCTCTGGATGAAACGGGCGGCGTTTGCCTTGCTTGTGCTGACGATCCTGTTTTTTCACCTGCTGCCGCTTCAAACGGCGGCGGGCGGGCTGATCTGGCCCGACCTGATCCTGACCTTTGCACTGGCATGGTCAGTGCGCCGTCCGCAATATGTGCCTGCCATCTTGCTGGCCGGGATGTTCCTGTTGACAGATCTGCTTCTGCAACGGCCTCCGGGACTGTGGGCCATGCTGGCGCTGATCGCCTGCGAGCGCATCAAGCTGCAATCCCGAAGTCTGCGTGACGCCAGCCTCGCGAGCGAACTTGCCTCTGTCACCGCATGGATCGTTGGCATCGGGCTGGCCTACCGGATCATTCTGGCTGTTCTGCTGGTCGAGATGCCACCCATCGGACCTGCATTGATCCAGATTGCCGTGACGGTGGCAGCGTATCCACTGGTGCTGGGCATCACCCACACGTTGATGGGCGTCCGCAAGGCAACACCCAACGATATTCGCGGCAAGGGAGCACGAATATGAAACGGCCCCGCGTTGATACCGAAGCGAACCACAGGCTGATCACCCGGCGCGCGGCCCTTCTGGGCGGGGTGCAATTGGCCTTTGTCGGTGCGCTGGGTGCGCGCATGCACTTTCTCCAGGTCGATCAGGCCGACCAGTTCCGGCTGTTGGCCGAGGAAAACCGGATCAATATCCGGATTATTCCGCCCGCCCGGGGCGAGGTCTTTGACCGCAACGGGATCGCCCTTGCGCGCAATGTGCCCAGCTACCGGATCGTCATCGTCCGCGAGGATGCGGGCGACGTCGACGAAGTGATTGCGCGCCTGTCGGCCGTCATGGCGCTGGACCCGGATGAGACCGAACGCGCCCGGGCCGAGATGAAGCGCTCGGCGCCGTTCCTGCCTGTCACCATTGCCGATGAAGTCACCTGGGAGGACCTGAGCCGGGTGTCTGTCAATGCGCCTGCCCTGCCCGGTGTCACGCCGGAGGTCGGGCTGAGCCGCGTTTATCCACGCGGGTCCGACTTTGCCCATGTGTTGGGATATGTCGGCCCGGTCAGCGACTATGACCTGTCAAAACTCGAAGACCCGGACCAGTTGCTGCGCATTCCCCGGTTTCAGATCGGCAAGGTCGGGGTCGAAGCCAAGGCGGAAACCGAACTGCGCGGCAAGGGCGGCGCGAAACGCGTCGAAGTCAACGCCACGGGGCGCGTCATGCGCGAGCTTGACCGCCGCGAGGGCACTGCGGGCTCAGACATTCAACTGACCGTGAATGCCGATCTGCAAAGCTATGTGCAGGCCCGGATCGCAAACGAGAGCGCCAGCGCCGTCATAATGGACGTCCAGACAGGCGACCTCGTGGCCATCTCGTCGGCTCCTACATTCGACCCAAACCTGTTTGTGCGCGGGATTTCGACCCGCGACTATAACGACCTGACCGGCAATAAATACCGCCCTCTGGCGTCAAAATCGGTGCAGGGGGCCTATCCGCCCGGCTCGACCTTCAAGATGATCACGGCTATGGCCGCTTTGGAAGAAGGCCTGATCGGACCTGATGATACGGTCTATTGTCCGGGCCACCTTGAGGTTGCGGGGCGCCGGTTTCACTGCTGGAAGCGGGCGGGTCATGGCTGGGTTGATCTGCAAAACTCGCTCAAGCAATCCTGTGACGTCTATTACTATGACCTTGCCCTCAAGGTCGGGATCGAAAAAATCTCGGCGATGGCCAATCGGTTTGGCCTGGGCGAACGCCATGACGTGCCGATGTCCGCCGTTGTGCAGGGATTGACACCGACCAGAGCCTGGAAAATCCAGACGCATGGCGCGGATTGGGTGATCGGAGACACTGTCAACGCCTCCATCGGGCAGGGCTATATGCTGGCCTCGCCGTTACAGCTGTGCATCATGACAGCGCGTCTGGCATCTGGAAAAGCGGTAAAACCGCGTCTGATCAAGAACATAAATGGGATAGAACAGCCAATTGCCGAGGCGCCAAGCCTTGGTATGAACGAGAACAATCTGCGCAAGATGCGCCGGGCCATGTATGACGTCGTCAACGACCGGCGCGGGACGGCCTATGGCAGCCGGATCATCGAAGATGCCATGCGCATGGCAGGCAAGACCGGCACAAGTCAGGTTCGCAATATCACCGCCGCCGAACGGGCCCGCGGTGTGACCCGCAATCAGGATTTGCCGTGGGAACGGCGCGACCATGCGCTTTTTGTGAACTTTGCCCCCTATGACAATCCAAGATACGCGGTGTCTGTGATTGTGGAACATGGGGGCGGCGGATCGACGGCGGCCGCACCCATCGCCCGGGACATTACTTTGCAGGCCCTTTACGATGGCGAACCTCCGATCGAAGCCTACCCGACAAAGGACCGCGGCCAGATCACCGAACAACAACGTGAACTGCGCGGCGTACGGCCGGTGGCCAACGTGACCGGTAATAATCAGGCATGAGTTATCTTGAGTATACGGTCAAATATGTTCCGGCCGGGCCGCGCAAGCTGCTGTACCTGAATTGGCCGCTGGCACTGTTGTTGACAGCGACGGCAGGGATCGGTTTCCTGATGCTCTATTCCGTGGCCGGCGGGTCGTTCTCTCCCTGGGCCGAACCTCAGATGAAACGCTTTGCCGTGGGCTTCTTGCTGATGCTCATCGTGGCTATGGTGCCCATCTGGTTCTGGCGCAGCGTTGCCGGGGTTGCCTATGCGGTATCGTTGGCGCTGCTTGTGGCGGTTGAGTTCTTTGGCTCTGTGGGCATGGGCGCGCAGCGCTGGATCGATCTGGGATTCATGCGTCTGCAACCGTCTGAATTGATGAAGGTCACATTGGTTCTGATGCTGGCCGCCTATTATGATTGGCTGCCCCCGACCAAAAAATCCCGGCTGTTCTGGGTCATATTGCCGGTCGTGCTTATCCTGCTGCCGGTCGCATTGGTCTTGCGCCAGCCCGACCTGGGCACTTCGATCCTGTTGCTGACCGCCGGTGGCGGGCTCATGTTTCTGGCAGGTGTCCACTGGGCCTATTTTGCGGCGGTTGTGGCGTCAGGTTTTGGTCTGCTGACGGCAGTGTTTCAATCGCGCGGCACACCCTGGCAACTGCTTGAAGACTATCAATATCGCCGGATCGATACATTCCTTGATCCGTCCAGCGATCCCTTGGGGGCCGGGTATCACATCACCCAGTCCAAGATTGCTTTGGGGTCAGGCGGTTGGACCGGGCGCGGGTTCATGCAGGGCACGCAATCACGTCTGAATTTTCTGCCCGAAAAGCACACCGACTTCATCTTTACCACCCTGGCGGAGGAGTTCGGCTTTGTCGGGGCTTTCTCTTTGTTGGTTCTCTATGCGTTGATCATACTGTTTTGTGTTGTCTCGGCTCTGGCCAACAAGGATCGGTTTTCGTCCCTGCTGACGCTTGGGATCGCCTTGAATTTCTTTTTGTTCTTTGCGGTCAACATGTCGATGGTCATGGGTCTGGCCCCCGTTGTGGGCGTGCCGCTGCCCCTTGTCAGCTATGGCGGGTCTGCGATGCTGGTTCTGATGCTGGCCTTTGGACTGACGCAAAGCGCGCATGTCCACCGCCCCCGCTAGCCCAAACTTACCCAGAATCGGAGCACCCTCATGTCAATCTTTCACCTGGCCTTCAACGTTGAGGATCTGGACAGCACCCGAGGCTTCTATTCCGGCCTTTTGGGGTGTGCCGAAGGGCGCAGTACGGACACATGGGTCGACTTCGACTTTTTCGGGCACCAGTTGTCGTGCCATCTGGGCGAACCTTTTGCCAATGCGCCAACAGGCCAGGTTGGCGAGCACAAGGTGCCCATGCCACATTTTGGCGCTGTCCTGCCCATGGCGGAATGGCGCGCGCTGGCAGATCGTCTAACGGCTGAGGGTGTCGATTTCATTCTTGCGCCGCAAGTCAGGTTTGAGGGGCAACCGGGCGAGCAAAGTACAATGTTCTTTACAGATCCGTCCGGAAATCCGATCGAGATCAAAGGTCTGGCCAGCCTCGATACGGCCTTCGCGACATGAGCGTCAACGTCCTGTTTGCGGCCGCCGACGCCAGGTGGTCGGAGTACGAAGCCCCCTTGCGCGCCGCCATTGCAGACACCGGCATCAGCGCGCATATCAGCACCGATATCCCCGCAGCAGATGTCGATTACATCGTTTATGCGCCCAATTCCCGGTTGCAGGATTTTGCGCCTTACACTCGCGCCAAGGCGGTCCTGAACCTGTGGGCCGGGGTCGAGGCCATCGTAGGCAACCCGACGCTGCGCATCCCCCTGTGCCGCATGGTTGATCCGGCACTGACGCAAGGGATGGTCGAATGGGTCACGGGCCACATTCTGCGCCTGCATCTTGGAATGGATGCACATATCGGCGCGGAACCCGGCACGTGGGACCCGGTTCCGCCGCCTCTGGCCTTTGACACACGCATCACCATTCTGGGTCTGGGCGAATTGGGGACGGCCTGCGCGCAGGCCCTCAACACGCTCGGGTTTGACGTGGCAGGGTGGAGCCGCAGCGCCAAGGATATCGACGGAGTAACCTGCTTTGCCGGTGCTGACGGGTTGACCGGCGCGCTGGAACGCGCGGAGTATTGCGTGTTGCTCTTGCCCAAAACGCCGGACACCGAAAACACGTTGAACGCCAAGACGCTTGCCATGATGCCAAAAGGCGCGCGCATCCTGAACCCCGGGCGCGGCCCATTGATCGATGACGATGCCCTTCTGGCCGCGCTGGACACCGGGCAGATCGGCCATGCGACCCTGGACACGTTCCGGATTGAACCGTTGCCCAAGGATCATCCGTTTTGGACACATCCCAAGGTGACGGTCACGCCCCATATCGCATCAGAAACCCGCGCGGACTACTCCTGCAAGACGGTGGCGGAAAACATCCGGCGCGGCGAAGCAGGCGAGGCCTTCATCTATCAAGTCGACAGGTCTGCAGGCTATTGACCGCCAAAGCACGGGACCGGATGAATTGTCTAACTGACTTGGAAACCAAGGGCCCCGCGCTTATTGCGCTGCGCGTTCGACCCCATCTGCAATCGCGTCGCGCAGTCGTTTTTCCAACGTGCGCTGTTTGCTTTCAGAGTGGTACTTCAGACCGAACATGTCCTTGACATAGAAGGTATCGACCACCTGCTCCCCGTAGGTCGCGATGACAGCGTTAGCGATGTACACATTCGAGGCGGCGAGCGTACTTGTCAGATCGTGCAACAGTCCCGGACGATCCCGCGTGTCCACCTCAATGATCGTATAGATGTCTGAGCCTTCGTTATCGAAGGTGATGTGCGTCGGCACCTTGAAGGCTTTTTCCCGCTTCTTGACCCGATCACGATCGCGGATGGCAACCCGAGGGACCACTTCGCCCGCCAATGTCCGCTCGATCATCCTGCGCAAACGGGGCAGGCGCGCAGCATCAAAGGGATTACCGTCGGCGTCCTGTATCCAGAACGCATCGGTTACGTATCCGTCCTTTGTGGTGTAGCTGCGGGCGTCAACCACATTGGCCCCCACCAGGGCCAGGGCACCCGTCATGCGCGCAAAAATACCGGGATGATCCGACATCACGAAACAGGCCCGGGTGGCATCGCGATCCTCATCCGGATGAAGATCGATCAGGATGTCGCCTTCGCCAATCTCACGCAGCAGCCGTGCAAAGACCACATGCGCAGTGACATGCAACCCTTGCCAGTACGATGCGTAGTGGCGCGCAGTTTCGGTCTGGAGATCCTTGCGCGGCCAGTCGGCCAATGCCTCCCGCAGTTCCTTCTTGGCGACGGTGCCACGGTTTTCGCGGTTGAGCGCCTCCATCCCGTCCTCAAGCGCGCGCCGTGTTTGACGATAAAGCGCCCGGATCAAAACCGCCTTCCAGTTGTTCCAAATGTTCGGGCCGACACCGCGAAGGTCGCACACCGTCAGGACACAAAGCAGATCAAGCCGCTTGACCGTTTGCACCGCTTTGGCGAAATCGCGCACGGTGCGCGGATCAGCGATATCCCGTTTTTGCGCCATGTCAGACATCAGCAGGTGATAGCGCACCAGCCATTCGACAGTGTCGACTTCATCCTGCTTCAGGCCAAGACGTGGCGCGATTTTGCGGGCCATCTGAGCCCCGAGAATAGAGTGATCCTCCACCCTCCCTTTGCCGATGTCATGCAGCAACAGCGCGACATAAAGCACTTTGCGGTTAACCCCATCCTTCAAGATCGAAGACACCACAGGTAAGTTTTCGACCAATTCGCCCCGCTCGATCTTGGCAAGTTGCGCGATACACTGGATGATATGTTCGTCGACCGTATAGCTGTGATACATGTTGAACTGCATCATCGCCACAATATGCTCGAATTCCGGGATGAACGAAGAAAGCACGTCAAGCTCGTTCATCCGCCGCAATGCCCGTTCCGGGTTGCCATGTTTCAGCAACAGATCAAGGAAAATGCGCTGCGCTTCGGGCGTATTGCGCAATTCGTCATCGATCAGGTCCAGGTTTGATTTGACCAGCCGCATCGCGTCCGGGTGAATGAGCATTCCGGTGCGCAATGCTTCCTCGAACAGGCGCAGTAAGTTCAGTTTGTCAGCCAGAAACGCTGTGTCATCCGCGATCCCGAGCCGGTTGTGGATCACCTTGTAGCCAGGTTTGACGCTTGGCCGACGTTTGAAAAGCCGCTCCAGCAGCGGTTCTGCCTTCAGGTGCGTGGCTTCCAGCTTGGTCAGAAAGATCCGCGTCAATTCGCCGACGTGATTGGCACACCGGAAATAATCCTGCATGAACAGTTCGACCGCGCGACGCCCTGCCTTGTCCGCATACCCCATCGCGTCCGCGACAGAGGCCTGCATGTCAAAGGTCAGCTGATCCGTGAGTCGGTTAGACTGCAAGTGCAAATGGCAGCGCGTCGCCCAGAGAAAATCCTCGGCATCGACAAATGTTCGGAATTCCTTTTCGGTAAACAGGCCCAGCGGAACCAGATCAGCGGCATCCTGGACCTTGTAGATATATTTCCCGATCCAGAAGAGCGATTGCAGATCGCGCAGCCCGCCCTTGGCCTCTTTGACGTTAGGCTCGACCACATAGCGTTGACCCTGACGCTTGTGGCGCGCATCCCGTTCCGCCAGCTTGGCTTCGATGAACTGACGCTCGGTTCCGGCAAAAAGATCGGCGCGCAACCGTTCATCCAGTTTCGCGGCAAGCTGTGCATCACCCTGCAGGAAACGGTGCTCAAGCATGGCGGTCCGGATCGTGAAATCCTCGGTCCCCAGCCGGATGCAATCGCGAATTGTGCGGCTGGAATGGCCAACCTTCAACTTGAGGTCCCAAAGGATGTAAAGGGTGCTTTCAATGATGGTCTCCGCCCAGGCGGTGATCTTGTAAGGCGTCAGGAAAAGAAGATCGACGTCCGAAAACGGCGCCATCTCTCCACGCCCATACCCCCCCACGGCCAGCACGGCGAGCCGCTCGCCTTTTGTCGGGTTTGGGTTCGGATGCAATAGCGTCTGGGAGACGCGCAGGGCCGCACTCACAAGTCGGTCGGTGAGGTAGGTATAAGCCCGGGTCGTGGGACGTGACTGAAAAGGCTCAGCCCGGAATGCGTCCGCAATGGCAATCCGCCCGCGGGATTGCGCCTGTTTCAAATAGGCCACGACCAGCGTACGGCCTTCTTGCGCGGGCCCTGCCAATGCAGTGCGCATCACTTCATCGAAAGCATCCCCATCAAAGATTTCCTTGCGATCACAGATCAGTCTGGGCATCACCGGTTGTGGCGGTGCCTCTTCTATATGCGTCACGATATGCTCCTGCGCTTGGGGCCGGGCTTAGAACCCGGGTCCGCCAAAGCCACGTGGCGCCGGGCTGATGATGACAACCTGATTGTTGCGGACCGTCGCGACGGCAAGGCCCCTTTCGTTGGAGCCATTCGGCAGCAGACGAAAGACACCGGACGCCCCTTGAAATCCGGCGCCTTGCGTCAGTGCAGCACCGCTCAGCGCATTGGGATTGCCGCTGCTGACGAGTGCGCCGATGGCTGCGATTCCGTCAAATGCCACGCCGGCAAGCGGGTGCGGTGACGAACCATAAGCAGCCTGATACTGCGCTTGAAAGGCATTGGTGCTTGCCGTGTCCGGCATGGCAAACCAGCCGCCTTGCACCCCAGGCAATTCAAGTGTTTGCGGCGGAATATCCCAGCGGGTGAGGCCGATATACTGGGTGATTGCCGGATCAACACCTGTCTCCGGCAAAAGCTGCGTCAGCAAGGGAAGACCGGCCGCAGTCGTAGAAGTCATGAAGATCGCGTTTGCACCAGTCTGATCGACCAACGATTTGATCCGCGGGACCGCACCAACGATACCCTGTTGCGACCTGGGGTAATCCACACTGCCTGCAAGGGTTCCGCCTGATTGACTGAGTGCGCGCTCGATCGCGGATCGTCCGGTCTGCCCGGCCACATCCTGCGCATGCACCACAACAATCCTGTTGCGGCCCTGAGACACAGCATGGCGGACCAGGCGATTGGCCGCGGACTCGAACGTTGCCCCAAGGACAAAAACGTTACCGCCTGCAATACTCGTGTTGTTTGAAAAGGCCAGAACGTTCACGTTCCGCGATGCAACCGCAAGTCCTGCGGCATTTGCCGCCTCGGCATAGAGCGGCCCAAGAATGATCTTGGCGCCATCATCGACCGCGAGTGCTGCCTGACTGGCAGCGGTTTGGGCGTTGCCTGCCGTTGCATAAACCCGAAGATCAATCTCGACACCCCTCAGATCACGCATGGCCAATCGGGCAGCGTTCTCGAGGTTTTGCGCAAGCAGTTCGTCGCTGCTCTGTCCGGACCCACGTGGTACAAGAAGGGCAACCGGCACCGGTTCAGACGTGTTGATGCTTGGCCCGGTGCTGCCAACTGTACCAAATCCAGATGGATCACACGCAGCCAGTGCCAGAGCGGCAACCGGAACAAGAGCGAGGCGCGCCGTCTTGCGCAGAGATTTCAAAAACGCGAACATGGGTAATGTTACTCCCGGGAATTTTGGGGTTTGGACCAGTTTGGCCCACCCGCTTGCTTTTGGGCGATCATAGACGTCAGGAAAGGCGGGTCCAGCTTTGAATCATTTACAGGTCCCTCTCGCTGCAGGATTGTGGTTTGTCGGCGTTCCCATCGGAACGGCCCGCGACATCACATTGCGGGCGCTTGACGTGCTTGCGTCTGCCGATGTTCTGGCGGCCGAAGATACACGCAGCTTGCGGAAATTGCTGGATATTCATGGGGTACCGCTGGCGGGCCGACGGATCGAGGCCATGCACGAACACAGCAAAAGCGGCGTGATCGAACAGCTTGTGTCACAGGCCAGGGGCGGCGCAAGCGTGGCCTACGCATCGGAAGCCGGTATGCCACTTATCGCCGATCCCGGATTTGAACTGGCCCGCGCGGCGCGTGAAGCAAATGTACCTGTGACCTGTGCGCCGGGGCCTTCTGCTGTCTTGACGGCGCTTGTGGTGGCGGGATTGCCCACGGATGCCTTTCACTTTGCCGGTTTTTTGCCAGCATCCCGCGCAGCGCGAAAAAAGGCTCTGGAAACGTTGGCGCCGATTCCTGCCACGATTGTCTTGTACGAATCACCCAAAAGGCTGGGCGCGCTCTTGCAGGACGCCGCGGAAGTCCTGGGAGACACACGCCAAAGTGCCGTATGTCGTGAACTGACCAAAAAATTTGAGGAAACGCGACGCGGGACGCTGGGTGCCCTTGCGAGCATTTACACACAACACAACGTAAAGGGCGAAATCGTTGTCCTGATCGACCGGATCAAAAAACAAGTCGTTAACCCATTGGACATAGATAGCGCGATA
>CAYGQZ010000051.1:0-1328 GCA_964352055.1 uncultured Rhodobacterales bacterium | reverse complement strand
TTGCCGGAGACGCGCCATGAAAATCGCCTTTCAGATGGACCCGATCGGGGACGTGAACATCAATGCCGACAGCAGCTTTCGTCTGGCGGAAGAGGCACAGTCACGCGGACACAGCCTGTTTTTCTACACCCCGGACCATCTGGCTTATCAGGAAGGCCGAGTTACCGCCCGTGGGCACGACCTGGCGGTACAGCGCGTTCAAGGGGACCATGCCCATCTTGGCCCCTTGCGCGAAGTGAACCTCGCCGAGTTCGACGTCGTCTGGCTGCGTCAGGATCCGCCCTTCGACATGCACTACATCACGTCGACCCATTTGCTGGATCGGCTCAAAGGTGATGCACTGGTTGTCAACGATCCCTTCTGGGTGCGTAACTATCCCGAAAAACTGATGGTGCTCGACTTTCCGGAATTGACGCCCCCAACCACGATTGCGCGTGATCTGGACACGATCAAAGCCTTCAAGGCCAAACATGGCGACATCATCCTGAAACCGCTCTACGGCAATGGCGGGGCTGGCGTGTTTCGCCTGGACGCCAATGATCGAAATCTGGGCTCTCTCTACGAACTCTTCACCGGGTTTTCCCGCGAGCCGCTGATCGTTCAGAAGTTCCTGCCAGATGTGTCTAAGGGCGACAAACGCGTCATCCTTGTCGATGGCGTGGCCGTCGGCGCCATCAATCGCGTGCCTGCCGAAGGCGAAACACGCTCGAACATGCATGTGGGCGGGCGACCCGAGAAAATAGGTCTGACCAAGCGCGATCAGGAGATCTGCGACGCGATTGGCCCGCTCTTGCGGGAAAAGGGTCAGATCTTTGTCGGGATTGACGTCATTGGAAATTACCTGACCGAAATCAACGTAACATCGCCCACCGGTATCCAGGAACTGGAACGTTTTGACGGCGTGAACATTGCTGAAAAGATATGGCAGGCTATCGAGGCGCGCGTGGCGTGAGCCTGCAAGCCCGGCTACTGAACCAATGGCTGCGTCTGACGGAAAAACCGAAACTGGCCCGTGCTGCTGATCCTGTTGCCTTTCGCAAAAGTTTTGAAGCCAAGGCGCGTCTGTTTTTTCATGCGCCGATCGGGACGCGGCGCGAATGGGAAACTCTTGGGTCTGGCAGGGCGCTCAAGATCACACCGCCCCGTGCCACCGGCAAGCCGGTCATCCTGTACTTCCATGGCGGCGGCTATGTATTCGGCAGCCCGCGCTCTCATTCCGCGATGCTGGCCACATTGGCAAAACAAAGCGGCGCAATCGCAATTCTGCCCGAATATCCGCTTGCACCCGAGGCCCCTTATCCGGCCGCGCTTGAGCGCGCTTTGGACGC
>CAYGQZ010000050.1:14576-20058 GCA_964352055.1 uncultured Rhodobacterales bacterium | reverse complement strand
ACAAGACCTGCAATCCGTGAATCTTGGCGGCAACCGCAGAGGCGAGCGCGCCGACACCCATTTCGCCCGCTCTGGCAATATCTGCGGCGGCCCCCGCGCTGTCCGCTGCGGCTTCGGCGGTGATCCCGTGCGCGTTCAGGAATGCCCGGGCCTGGGGAATCAGAACAAGATGCGCCCGCACGTGTTTGATGTCATCCAGCGTCTGCCCGGGCAGCGCCATCAGGGAGATGCGCACCCGCACGAAGGCTTCGTCTACAATATGCAGCCCACTTTCGGGCAACAGGCGATGAATATCGGCGACGCGGCCATAGGTCGTGTTTTCCACCGGCAGCATGGCCATGTCCGCACGTCCCTCGCGCACCGCATCGATCACGTCGTCGAAAGTGGCACAGGGGACGGGAGTTGCCTCCGGACGGGCTTTCAGGCAGGCTTCGTGACTGTAGGCGCCCAGATCGCCCTGAAACGCAATGCGCTGCGACATCACATGTCCCTCATGACTTTTCTGGCCCCAAACTTTATTGAACAGGGCGATTGGTCGCGGTTAGTATAGCTTGCCAGCGACGAGGGGAAGCAATAGATACCCGCCGAAGCAAAGATGACAACCCACGAAAGTGTACGCCATATGTTTGACACGATGACCTTCACCAAAGTCGCAGGCAGTTTCTGCGGCGCGTTGCTGATTCTGCTGTTGGGAAAATGGGCAGCCGACGAACTGTTCTATACCGGCAGCCACGGTGGGGTGCAGTCCTATGTGATCGACACCGGCGAGGGCGAACCGGAGCCGGAAGTGGCAGCCGTTCCTTTTGAAGAAGTCCTCGCGTCGGCTGACATTGGCGAGGGCGCGAAAGTGTTCCGCAAATGCAGCGCATGCCACAAGGTCGAAGCAGGCGCGAACGGAACCGGCCCATACCTTCATGGTGTCGTGGGCCGCGACATTGGCTCGGTTGCCTCGTTCGAAGCCTATTCTGGTACCCTGGAAGAAATGGCTGGCGATTGGACAGCTGAAAATCTGAACGCCTTCCTTGAGAACCCGAAAGGTTGGGCGCCCGGCACATCCATGGGCTTCAATGGCCTGCCCAAAGTCGAAGACCGGGCAAACGTGATCGCGTATCTCGACAGCCTCGACGGTTGATTGTTACCGAAAGAACCAACCCAAGGTCGCGCGCTTGACTGCACGCGGCCTTTTTTGTGTGCGATGTTACAGACTGCTCACAGTTGCGGCACCTGCGCCACATAATCTGCCGTTGCATATTGGTGATCGCCGTCATTAGCTTAAATGCAAGCCCGAGGCCAAGCCGCCGCCCATCAAAGGAGACCGCAATGCAAAAGATCCGTCCAGTTGCCCACGCCACTGCCTGCGTCAATACGGTCAGGAACAGAGTTTTCCTGTGGGGGGGATTGGGTCTTTTTGGGCTTTTGTTCATTTTGCTGGCGACATCGTATGCGCGTGCTGCCGAACACGAGAACATCACATCGACACATGGATATTCCTTTTACGGCGACTTGAAGTACGACGAGGATTTCACGCATTTCGACTATGTGAACCCGGATGCGCCAAAGGGTGGAGAGATTGCGTTGGGCACGGTCGGCACGTTCGACTCGATGCACCCCTACACCCGGAAAGGGCGCGCAGCGGCATTGTCATCGTCAATCTACGAGAGTTTGCTGGGTGAAGGCGTCAACAGCACCTCGGCTCCGGCGGATGTGTATGGTGAGTATTACGGCTTGCTTGCAGAGCGGATCGAGTATGACGAAGGCAAGAACTGGGTCAAATTCTACATGCGCCCCGAGGCACGTTTTTCCGATGGCACGCCTGTCACCGCACATGACATCGCCTTCAGCCACAACCTGCTGTTGGACGAGGGGCTCAAATCCTATGCGGATGCCGTGCGCCAACGCATTCCAAAAGTCGAAGTGCTGGATGACCATACGATCAAGTTCTATTTCACCGAAGGTATCTCTCGTCGGTCGCTGATCGATCAGGTTGGGTTCGTGCCCGCATGGTCCAAGAAGTGGTACGAGGAAACCGGCGCAAGCCTGGACGAGAGCCGTCTGGAAATCTCGCCGGGATCAGGCCCATATGTCGTTGATACGGTCGATGTGAACCGGCGTGTGGTCTACAAGCGAAACCCGGACTACTGGGGGAATGATCTGCCGTTCAATGTAGGCCGCAACAATTTCGATTCGATCCGGATCGAATATTTCGGTGATGCCGAAGCCGCGTTCCAGGCGTTTCTGGCAGGTGAGTATACTTTCCGCTCCGAAAACGATTCCAAGAAATGGGCGACCGGTTATGACAATCCAAAGGTGCGCAGCGGTGCCATCAAGCAAGCCGATTTGCCGGATGGATCGCCGCCAACGCCCTCGGGCATTGTCTTCAACCTAATGCGTCCACAGCTGCAAGACCGCCGGGTCCGGGAGGCCATTGCGCTGGCCTATAACTTTGAATGGACCAACGCGTCGCTCCAATATGGATTGTTCAAGCAACGCGTCTCGTTCACGCAAGACACGCCCTTGATGGCCAGTGGTTTGCCCGAAGGCGATGAATTGGCGTTCCTGCAAAGCCTTGGCGATCTGGTCCCTGCGGACATGCTGATACAAGAAGCTCGCGTGCCGCATACGTCTGATGAATCACGCCTTTTCGACCGCCGCAACGCCCGCAAAGCGATGGCGCTGCTTGATGACGCGGGATGGCTTGTCGGCGATGACGGTATCCGCCGCAATGCGAGCGGCGAAACCCTGTCGCTGAACTACCTGTTCGACTCGTCGTCGCCTGACACGCTGAGCGGTGCAATGGAGAACTTTGTTTCAAACGTCCGAAAGCTTGGCATCGAGATCGAGTTCGAAAAGGTGGACTCATCGCAATACACCTCGCGCGAACGGGATCGTGACTACGACCTGGTCTATGACTCTTATGCCGCGTTCCTGGGAACAGGCACCGGGCTGATGCAGCGGTTCGGATCCGAAGCGGCCGAATTCTCATTGTTCAACCCGGCCGGTCTGGCCAGTCCGCTGGTCGATGCGATCATCGAAGCATCTTTGAATGCGCAAACCCGCGCCGAGGAGGAAGCCTCGTTGATGGCTCTGGACCGGGCGTTGCGACATGAATTCATCATGATCCCTGTGTGGTACAATCCGTCGTTTTGGGTCGCATATTACGACATGTTCGAGCATCCCGAAACGATCCCGCCCTATGCATTGGGCCAGCTTGATTTCTGGTGGTACAACGAAGAAAAGGCCGAAGCCCTCAAAGCCTCGGGTGCATTGAGGTAGTCCTATGGGCCCGTATATTCTGCGCAGGATGCTCTTGGTCATTCCGACCTTGCTGGGCATCCTGCTCGTCAACTTCACCCTTACCCAGTTTGTGCCGGGTGGCCCTGTCGAACAGGCGATTGCCCGGGCGCAAGGGGGTGGAGATGTCTTTGGCGGCTTTGCGGGCGGCAATAACGATGCAGGCGCGGACGAGTTGAACACCGCGTCCGACAGCACCTATGTCGGCGCGCGGGGACTGCCCCCTGAATTCATAGCAGAGTTGGAAAAAGAGTTCGGCTTTGACAAACCACCTGTTCAACGTTTTTTAAACATGGTTTGGAACTATGTACGGTTCGACTTTGGAGAGAGTTATTTCAGGTCCATCTCAGTTATAGATCTGGTGATAGAGAAACTGCCAGTGTCGATTACTTTGGGCCTATGGTCGACCCTGATTGCCTACGTGATCTCGATCCCGCTTGGTATTCGAAAGGCTGTCAAGGATGGAACGCCCTTCGATACATGGACCAGCGGGGCAATCATTGCGGCCTATGCCATTCCCGGGTTCTTGTTTGCGATTCTGCTGCTGGTCTTGTTCGCGGGTGGCACCTATTGGCAGGTATTCCCGCTCCGTGGCCTGACGTCGGATAACTTCGAAGAGCTTTCGGCCTGGGGCAAGGTGGTTGACTACTTCTGGCACATCACCCTGCCGGTTCTGGCCGGGACCATCGGGGCCTTTGCAACCTTGACCCTGCTGACCAAGAACAGCTTTCTGGACGAGATCAAGAAGCTGTATGTCATGACGGCCCGCGCCAAGGGTCTGTCCGAGCGGTCCGTGTTGTACGGTCACGTGTTTCGCAACGCGATGCTGATCGTGATTGCAGGGTTTCCGGCTGTCTTCATCGGCGTGTTCTTTGGGGGTTCACTGATCATCGAGACGATTTTCAGCCTTGATGGGCTGGGCCGCCTCGGGTTTGAAGCTGCCGTGGCGCGGGACTATCCGATTGTCTTTGGCACGCTTTATATCTTTGGCCTGATGGGTCTGCTGGTCGGTATCCTGTCGGATCTCATGTACGTGCTGGTCGACCCACGCATCGACTTTGAGCGGAGGGAAGGCTGATGGCGCTCTCCCCGCTTAATCAGCGGCGCTGGCGGAATTTTTGCAAGAACCGTCGGGCCTATTGGTCCTTGTGGATCTTTGCCATTCTGTTTGGGCTCAGCCTGTTTGCCGAGTTTCTGGCTTACGACAAGCCCATCCTCATTCGGTTTCAGAACGAATTCTATACACCAATCTGGAATTTCTATGCCGAAACGGATTTTGGCGGGGATTTCCAGACCGAGGCATCCTATCGCGATATCGAGGTTCAGTGCCTGATCGTTTCCGGCGGTCTGGACGCCTGTTTTGATGATCCCGAAGGCGTGATCGAAGATGCGCAGGACGGCATGGTCAATGGCGAGCCCATCACCAAGGGTTGGGCAATCTGGCCACTCATTCCATACAGTTATGACACGGCGGTTGACCGTCCGGGTGCGGCCCCGCTTGCGCCAAACAGTGAGAACCTTCTGGGTACGGACGGCACCAAGCGGGACGTGTTGGCGCGGGTCATCCACGGCTTCCGCCTTTCGGTCCTGTTCACGCTGATCGTGACGGGCGCATCGGCCGTGATCGGGATTATTGCGGGTGCAGTTCAGGGCTATTTCGGTGGGCGCACGGACCTGATCTTTCAACGGGTGATCGAGATATGGTCCTCTACGCCTAGCCTGTACGTCATCATCATCATGTTTGCGATCCTCGGGCGAAGTTTCTGGTTGCTGGTCATATTGCTGGTGTTGTTCGGCTGGACGGGCCTTGTGGGCGTGGTGCGGGCTGAATTCCTGCGGGCCCGCAACCTTGAATATGTGCGGGCGGCCCGTGCACTGGGTGTCAGCAACCTGACCATCATGTTCCGCCACATGTTGCCGAATGCGATGGTGGCGACGCTGACGATGTTGCCCTTCATCATTACGGGCACCATTTCGTCGCTGGCTGTGCTGGATTTTCTTGGCTTTGGTCTGCCGTCGTCTGCGCCCAGCCTTGGAGAGTTGACCTTGCAGGCCAAGCAGAACCTGCAGGCCCCATGGCTGGCCTTTACGGCCTTTACAGTGTTCGCCGTGATGCTGAGCTTGCTGATCTTTATCTTTGAAGGCATTCGTGATGCCTTTGATCCACGAAAGACGTTTTCATGACTTCACT
>CAYGQZ010000050.1:9722-14476 GCA_964352055.1 uncultured Rhodobacterales bacterium | reverse complement strand
CCGATGACGTCGCTCAATCCGCTGCACACGATCGAAAAGCAGGTGGGCGAGAGCCTTGCCTTGCATCAGGGGATCATGGGTGCGCAGGCGCGAGACCGGATTCTGGAGCTTTTGAACAAGGTTGGCATTCGGGATGCCGAGACGCGCCTGAATGCCTATCCGCACCAGTTGTCTGGCGGGCAACGTCAACGTGTGATGATCGCGATGGCCTTGGCCAACAAGCCGGATGTGCTGATTGCGGACGAACCGACAACGGCGCTGGACGTTACCATCCAGGCCCAGATCCTGGATCTGTTGGCTGAGCTGAAAGATACCGAGGGCATGGGATTGTTGTTCATCACCCATGATCTCGGTATCGTCCGGCGCATCGCGGATAAGGTCTGCGTGATGCAGAATGGGTTGATCGTTGAAGCAGGCCCCACGCGCGAGATCTTTGCCAACCCGCAACATCCCTATACGCAAAAGCTGTTGGGCGCTGAGCCTTCGGGGCAGCCCGAGCCGGTTCCTGCAGGGGCAGAGGTGGTGGCAGAGGCGGAGCATCTGAAGGTTTGGTTTCCGATCACGGCAGGCATGCTGCGCCGGACTGTGGGCCATGTCAAAGCCGTCAATGATGCGAGTTTTCAGGTGCGCCAGGGCGAGACCATCGGGATCGTCGGCGAAAGCGGAAGCGGCAAGACGACACTGGCGCTTGCCATGATGCGCCTGATCCCGTCCGAGGGGCGTATCGTCTATATGGGTCAGGATATCCGTGGCTGGTCCGTGCGGGAATTGCGCCGTTTGCGCAAGGACATGCAGATCGTGTTCCAGGACCCGTTCGGATCACTCAGCCCGCGGATGACATGTATGCAGATCATCGCCGAAGGGTTGGGCGTGCACGGTATCGAAGACGGGCGCCCGCTGCGGGATGTCGTTGCCGAGGTCATGGCCGAAACCGGTCTGGACCCGGCCACGATGGATCGCTATCCGCATGAGTTTTCCGGTGGCCAGCGGCAACGGATTGCGATTGCACGGGCGATGGTGCTGCGCCCAAAGCTTGTGGTTCTGGACGAGCCGACATCAGCTCTGGATATGACCGTGCAGGTGCAGATCGTGGAACTCTTGCGTGGATTACAGCGCAAATACGGGCTCGCCTTCCTGTTTATCAGTCATGACCTGAAGGTTGTGCGTGCGATGAGCCACAAGGTATTGGTCATGAAACAGGGAGACGTTGTGGAGCAGGGCACGGCTGACGACCTGTTTGAGCGCCCGCAAACCGACTACACACGGCTTTTGTTGCAGGCGACGCATTAAAGGCGGGCTGCGGGTTTTGAGAGGGCCGCCGGACGACGCTCTTTGGCCGCTTGCGCGGCAAAGACGCCCCGCCCACCGTCCCTTTTCAGATCGCGGAGGCGTGTCTGCCTTCCTGAACCGAGTAGCTGTCAAAGTGGCGTGCAACCATGCGGGTCAGGGCGCGCGACCCCACTGGTATCACCAGTTTGTCGTTTTGCAGAACCAATGTGCCCTCAAAGGCCTCTTCGGCTGATTGCATCCAGTCCTTGACCTTGGCCGCGTCATTACCGAATTCCGCAGCGGTCACTTCGAAATCGCACATGATCCGTTCGATGACCCGCGCGCGCAAGAGGTCGTCCCCGGTGAAACCGTGACCTCGGCTTGTCGCGAAAGTTCCTGCTTGAATGGCGGCCACGTAGCGTGATGTTGCCGGGTTGTTTTGGGCATAGCCTTGCGGAAACCGGGAGATGGACGATGCGCCGAGGCCGATCAGGGTGTCGCTTTGATCGTCGGTATATCCCTGAAAATTGCGCCGCAACCGGCCGGCGGCCTGGGCCTTGGCGAGACTGTCGCTTGGCACGGCGAAATGGTCGATCCCGATCTGCAGATAGCCGTCCCACTCGAAGAGCTTGCGCGCGATTTCAAACAAGTTCAGCCGTTCGCCGGGTGTTGGAAGCGCTTGTGACGGAATCAGTGATTGCCGCCGTGCCATCCACGGAACGTGTGCGTAGCCATAAAGAGCGACCCGGTCAGGATTGAGTGACAGCAGTTTGGTCACGCTGTCCGTGATCCGTTCGGGTGTCTGGTGGGGCAGACCAAAGAGGATGTCCGCGTTCAGGCTGTCGACCCCTGCATTGCGCAGTTTGTCCACCGCCTCTGCCGTGATTTCAAAGCTTTGATCGCGCCCGATGACGGATTGTATGTGTGGGTCGAAATCCTGCACGCCGATCGAGGCGCGGGTCATGCCCGCCTGCGCCAGCGCGTCGACACGGGCTGTGTCAATCTCGTTTGGGTCAATCTCGACCGAGAATTCTGCGCCCGGTGCGAAGGGAAGGACCTTGCCGATTCGCTGCGCCAAAGTGCCAATCATCTCTGGCGACAGCAAAGTTGGCGTTCCACCGCCCCAGTGCAATCTGTTCAGCGTCACGCCGTCTGGCAAAGTTCGCGCCAAGAGATCGATTTCCGCATAAAGCGTTTCGAGATAAGCGGCGACCGGGGCTGCCGTTGCTGTCCCTTGCGTTCGGCATGCACAAAACCAGCATAGCCTTCGGCAGAACGGAATATGGATATAAAGCGAGACATGCCCGCCAGCCGGAACAGCGCGAATCCAATCGCGCATTTCGCCCGATCCCACCTGATCAGAGAAATGTGGTGCGGTCGGATAGCTCGTGTACCGCGGCACTTTCGCGTCAAATAGTCCGAGACGTTCGAATTTGGTTTTTGTTTCCATGTTTTGAACGCTAAGTTCGACAAAACGGATGCGCTTTGACGCAGATCAACTTTTGGGATCTAAAATGTCCATGATGACCCCTGACCTGGCCAAGCATGATTGCGCCGACTGTCCTATACGCCACCGTGCCGTGTGCGCGCGTTGTGAACCTGACGAATTGAAGCTGCTTGAAGACATAAAATACTATCGGTCCTATGAGTCCGGTCAGACGATTGCGTGGGCCGGGGACAAGATGGATTTTGTCGCCTCCGTGGTGTCGGGGGCTGCGACCCTTGCGCAAACCATGGAAGATGGTCGTCGCCAGATGGTTGGCCTGTTGTTGCCCTCTGATTTTGTCGGACGTCCAGGTCGAAACAGAGTGAGCTATGACGTCGTCGCCGTCTCTAAATTGGTGATGTGCTGTTTTCGCAAGGCCCCGTTTGAGCAATTGATTCAAACAACGCCCCATATCGCTGAGCGTCTGCTTGAGATGACATTGGATGAATTGGACGCGGCGCGTGAATGGATGCTTGTGCTGGGCCGCAAAACCGCCCGCGAAAAAATTGCATCCTTGCTGTCGATTATCGCGCGCCGGGATGTGCCACGCGCAGCGAATGGGTCGCGGTCTGTTACGTTTGATTTGCCGCTGACCCGCGAGGCGATGGCCGATTATCTGGGCTTGACCTTGGAGACGGTCAGTCGTCAGATGTCTGCCCTCAAACGCGATGGCGTTATTGTGCTCGAAGGCAAACGCCGGGTTCATATTCCGGATCTGGATCGATTGATGGAAGAAGCCGGCGATGACAGCGATGGCGGAACATTGATTTAGCTATGGCGGTTCCGCTGGAACGGCGCGCTTTGGCCGCTTGCGCGGCAAAGACGCCCCGCCCACCGTCCCCGGCGAGAGGGGCTGCATTTTCTAGTGCGCCATGAACAAGGGCACCGGACATTTTTCCAGCATGTCCCGTGTAGCGCCGCCAAACATCGCCTCTGACCAGCGCGCCCGGCCGTAAGCTCCCATCACGAGCATATCGATATCGCGGTCTGTCAGGTGTCGGATCAGAATGTCGCTGATATGTGGCATGCTGCGCGTCAGAACGTCGATTTCGCAGCGCACCCCATGCCGCGCCAGATACTGCGCTACAAGTCCGCCGGGATCAGACCGATCCTGCCCGTGTTGTGGTGGATCGATGACCGACACGAATGTTGTCGCGGCAACTGCGAGCATGGGAATAGCGCTGCGGACGGCGTGCAATGATTCGTCGCTTTCGTTCCACCCGATGGCGACGCGTTGGGGTTGTTTCCAGTCCGACATCCCGTCAGGAAGGATCAGGACAGGAACTTGCGCGTCGAACATGACTGCTTCTGCGATGGCAGGCTCTTCGTAATTGGCGTCAGGGCCGTAGGGTTTTGGCAGCACGACCAGATCACAAAAGCGCGCATGGCGCCGAATGGCCCCCGCCATCATGCCGATGGAACTGACAATCGGTGTGACGGCAGCGCGCAAGCCCGCGTTCTTGAGCCGGGCGGATGCGCTTTCTTGCAGCTCTGCAGCTTCGGTCTGAGCGCCTTTCAGGCCGACTTCCAGAAGCGATGCACTCATTTCGGCATAGGCAAAGCCCTGAACGGATCTGTCGATGCCAACAGCCAGAACCTCCAGATGCGCATCATATGCGGCAGCGAGCGCCATGGCGGCATCAAGCCCACGCAGCGCGCCCTCGCCATGTGTCACGACCGTTAGAATGGATGAATACGACATGTTGGCCTCCGTGATGGTTTTTGTAGTGTAATCAGAATACTGGCCCCGCGCGTGCCTTGCATTGATCGGAGTCAAAGTATTGTCCGCCAAACCTTGACCCAGATCAAAGACCATCCTCCCAAAACCACGTCAAAAGGGGCAATCGAAACAAGAAAGTGCGCGCCGGGACTCCGGCTTTTTGGCATTTTGATAAGAAGGGAACGCAATATGGCACAGACCGTAAAGCTGATTGCGCTGGGTTTGATTACCCTATGCGCGATGATCGCGGCAAACTACGCCCGCGACATAGCTTACCAG
>CAYGQZ010000050.1:0-9622 GCA_964352055.1 uncultured Rhodobacterales bacterium | reverse complement strand
TCGATCATCCTGTGGATGCCAAGCTGGGGTGGTATGATCAACGGTCTGATGACCCTGCAAGGGGCATGGGACAAATTGCGGACCGATCCGGTGATCCGGATGATGGTGACGTCGCTGGCCTTCTACGGCATGTCGACCTTTGAAGGTCCGATGATGTCGATCCGGGCGGTCAACTCCCTGTCCCACTATACGGACTGGACGATTGGGCATGTGCATTCCGGTGCGCTGGGCTGGAACGGGCTGATCACCTTTGGTGCGCTCTATTACCTTGTGCCGGTTCTGTGGAAGCGCGAGCGGCTCTACAGCCTCAGCCTTGTCAGCTGGCACTTCTGGCTCGCGACAATCGGGATCGTGCTTTACGCGGCCTCGATGTGGGTGACCGGGATCATGGAAGGCCTGATGTGGCGCGAAGTTGATGCCAACGGCTTCCTTGTGAACAGCTTTGCCGACACCGTGCGCGCCAAGTTCCCGATGTACGTTGTGCGGGCGCTGGGCGGGGTACTCTTCCTGTCGGGTGCGGCTGTCATGTGCTATAACCTTTGGATGACTGTCAGGGCAGCACCGGCCAAAGCGCCGCTGTCCACAGCCGTCCCTGCTGAATAACGGAGGGACCAATGGGTATTCTCGACAAACACAAGATCCTGGAACGCAACGCGACCCTGCTGCTGATCTTCAGCTTTCTGGTGGTGACGATTGGGGGGCTGGTGCAGATTGTGCCACTCTTCTATCTCGAAAACACCATCGAGGAAGTGGAAGGGATGCGGCCCTATTCCCCGCTCGAACTGGCGGGGCGCGATATCTACATTCGCGAAGGGTGCTATGTGTGCCACAGCCAGATGATCCGCCCCATGCGGGACGAGTTCGAACGCTATGGCCACTACTCGCTTGCCGCGGAATCGATGTATGACCATCCGTTCCAGTGGGGATCCAAGCGCACGGGACCTGATCTGGCGCGTGTGGGCGGTCGGTATTCGGACGACTGGCATCTGGTGCACCTGCGGGATCCGCAATCGGTCGTGCCGGAATCGATCATGCCGAAATACGGCTTTCTCGAGCGCAAGCAGATCACCGGGCGTCACATCCAGGAGTTGATGGAAACGCATCGTCTGGTTGGCGTGCCCTACACCGATGAGATGATCGCGCAGGCGGGTGCAGACTTCCGCGCCCAATCCAATCCTGACAGCGACTTTGACGGGTTGCTGGAACGGTATCCGGGCGCACAGGTGCGCAACTTTGATGGTGCCGAAGGAATCTCGGAGGCAGATGCATTGATCGCTTATCTGCAAATGCTGGGCACCTTGGTCGATTTCTCGACCTTTGTCGCCGATGCAAGCCGATAGGAGGAGTGTAATTCATGGAAACTTATAGCTTTCTTCGCGAGTTCGCAGACAGCTGGATGTTGCTTTTCCTGTTCACCGTCTTTGTGGGGGTGGCCATCTGGGTCTTTCGCCCGTGGGCGCGTGACATGTATCGCGACAATGCTGAAATTCCGTTTCGACACGACAATGCCCCCATGGGTCCAGAGGAGGACCAAAAATGAGCAAAGATAAAAGAAAGCCAGACCAACCCGAGACCACTGGCCATGAATGGGACGGCATCGAAGAGTTGAACAATCCCTTGCCGCGCTGGTGGCTGTGGTGCTTCTATCTTTGCATCTTCTGGGGTGTGATTTACACCATACTTTTCCCGGCGTGGCCCATGGTCAATCGGGCAACGGCGGGTGTTCTGGGGTTCTCGACCCGTGCGGAACTGGCGGCTGACATCCAGGCCATCGAGGAAGCGAACGGGCCGATCAACGCGCGGCTCGTCAGCGCCGAATTGACCGAAGTGGCCAATGACCCGGAACTGATGCAATATGCAACGTCTGCCGGCGCTGCGGTCTATCGGACCTGGTGTACGCAGTGCCACGGATCCGGTGCGGCGGGTGCGGTCGGGTATCCCAACCTGCTCGACGATGATTGGTTGTGGGGTGGAGATATCGAAGCCATCCATGCAACCATTGCGCACGGTATCCGCAACGAAGAAGACCTCGATTCCCGCTATTCCGAGATGCCCGCCTATGGCGAGATCTTTGAGCCGGAAGAGATCGTTGCCGTCGTGAATTATGTCAAGTCGCTGTCTGACACGCCGGACGATGCTTCGGTGCTGGAGCAGGGGCAGGAGCTGTTCCTCGACAACTGCGCTGCATGTCATGGCGACGATGGTTTGGGCAATACCGAACTGGGCGCGCCCAACCTTGCCGATGCGATCTGGCTTTATGGTGGTGACACGGACACCCTGATCGAGACTGTCACCTATTCCCGTTATGGCGTGATGCCGCCCTGGCAGGAACGTCTTTCAGAGGCGCAAGTACGTGCCGTGGCGCTGTATGTGCACAGCCGCGGTGGTGGGCAATAGTCCCACACGCGCGGCCGGGAGGAGAACCAGGCCGCGCGCAAGACCTTCAGGTGTCTATGTCATCCGCTGTGCGGATCGTGGCATAGGCACCTGACAATCCGGCCATGAAGGCCGCGTGCACCTGATCCGCGCTGAGCGTGATATCGCCAAAACTGGCAGGTTTTGCAGCGCAGGCATCTGCGATCACCTCGACATCATAGCCAAGGTCTCGACCCGCCCTTGCGGTGGCATCAATACACATCTGGCTCATCGCGCCGACCAACCGAATGGTCGTGACGTCCAGCGCCCGCAACCGTGCATCCAGATCGGTTTCGTAGAAGCTGTTGGGACGGTTTTTTGTCACAACGGCCTCTCCGTCCAGGGGGACAACCGCGGGATTGATTTCCCCGCCCCATGTCCCAGCGACCAGAAAAGGCGCACCTGACGCGGCCTGATGCTGGATGTGGATCACGTCCAGTCCATTTGCGCGCGCATGGCTCAGCACCCGTGCCGCCTGGCGGGCTGCCGCATCCATATGTGGCAGGGTCCACGTCCCGCCTTCGAAATAGTCGTTTTGAATGTCGACCAGCACCAGTGCCGTTTTTGTCATTTGTCTTCTTTCTGCGTGTATCAGCCGGCCACGAGACCGATCAGCATTGCGGCCAGCGCAACAATATGGATCAACATGATGGCGCGATCATTCCAGCGCAATCCGACGATGAACCAGCCAGCGATGCCGACAACGAAGAACCAGAGGTTCAGCGGCGTTGCCCCCATTGCTGTCGCCCCGTATCCGAGGATCTGAGCAATGGAAGCGACCCATTTGATGGCGTCTGTGGTCCCCAGTTTTGCAAGCGCGTGTGTCATAGTTTCCTCATATCGATACATTTGCGTGCGCCACGCTGCCACCACCGACGCCCTTTCACACGGACGGGTGTGCAGTGGCGCTGACCTGTGGCCGTCATGAAAGTATGCGCATAAATATCCAACATATCCACTTCTCCTGTTTCTTCATTTCCTCTAAGCATATTGCGTTTTGGGCGGAGAAATGCGACTCAAATGGAATGGCAATATGTAAGTTGAAATAACATATGAAATGGCTCGATCTTCCACCGCTTGCGGCCATACGCGCCTTTGCGGCTTTTGCGGAAACGGGCAATGTGGTGGCTGCGGGTGATACCCTGGGCGTAAGCCATGCCGCGGTCAGCCAGCAGTTGCGTGCGCTTGAGACGCATTTGGGCGTGTCCCTGCTGGATCGGAGCGGGCGGGCGATGAAACTGACCGCGGACGGGGAAATTCTGGCGCAGGGGTGCGCGGACGGTTTCACCAGCATCGCACGCGCTGTCGCATTGGTGACCGGAGCAGAGGCGTCACGCCCTTTGCACATTTCGCCAACGCCCAGCTTTGCTGCGGCCTGGCTGATGCCGCGACTGGCGGAATTCCGGTCTCAGCACCCCGAGATCAACATCGTGCTTAATCCCACGGTCGAGACTGTGCCGCTCAAGCCCGGCGGCGTTGATCTGTCTGTCCGGTACGGATCGGGCGGGTGGCCGGGCGTCGAGGACAGCTTGCTGGTTCCGACTGGCATGGTTGTGGTGGGCGCTCCGGCCTTGATTGCGGGGCGAGATTTCAGCACGCCCGAGGCGCTCAGCACTTTTCCGTGGCTCGAAGAGGTGGGCACCAGTGAAAGCACGCGATGGCTGCGCGCGCGCGGTGTGGCAGACGGGGTGCGTGGCGGTTTCGTTCAGGTGCCCGGCAACCTGTTGCTGGACGGCGCACGCGACGGGCAGGGGCTGGCGGTGACGGTGCGCGCCTTTGTCGAGGCAGATATTCGCGCGGGCCGCCTCGTGGTTCTTCAGGAAGAAAATCAGCCCGGCATGGGGTATCACCTTGTGACGCGTCCGGGCATCCAGCGTCCGCCGCTGCGGGCATTTGTCAAATGGATCAAGAAAGCCGCCCGTGGTTTGACCTGAGTCAATGTGCAAGCGCCTCCTCTTCTGCACAAAGGATCAAACTGAACCTGACGAGGTCATTTAGTGTCTGATAACTCCCCTGCGCCCAGTTTGTATGCGGCGCGCGAACCGATCTTTCCCAAACGCGTATCTGGAAAGTTTCGTAACCTGAAATGGGTCATCCTCTTCGCGACCTTGGGCGTCTACTACATCACGCCCTGGATCCGCTGGGATCGGGGCGATGCCCTGCCGGATCAGGCCGTTTTGCTCGACCTTGCCGGGCGGCGGTTTTATTTCTTCTGGATCGAGATCTGGCCGCATGAATTCTACTTTGTTGCGGGTCTGCTGATCATGGCCGGTTTGGGGCTGTTTCTGTTTACTTCGGCGTTGGGTCGGGTCTGGTGCGGCTACACCTGCCCCCAGACTGTCTGGACAGATCTGTTCATCGCGGTGGAGCGTTGGGTCGAAGGCGACCGCAACGCGCGTCTGCGCTTGCATCGGCAAAAGAAGTGGGACCTGCGCAAGGCGCGGCTGAACCTGACCAAGTGGACGCTGTGGCTGTTGATCGGCCTCGCAACAGGCGGGGCCTGGGTGTTTTACTTTGCGGACGCGCCGACCCTGGCCCGGGATCTGGTAACGCTCAATGCCAGCCCAATTGCCTACACCACGATCGCGATCCTGACCGCGACGACTTTTGTCTTTGGTGGCTTTGCCCGCGAACAGATCTGCAACTATGCCTGCCCATGGCCGCGCATTCAGGCGGCGATGATGGACGAAGACACGCTGACCGTCGCCTATCGCCCATGGCGCGGCGAGCCCCGCAAACATGCGGTGCCCGAAGGCGAAACCCAGGGCGATTGTATCGACTGCATGGCCTGCGTGAACGTGTGCCCTGCAGGCATCGACATTCGCGACGGGCAGCAGTTGGAGTGCATCACCTGTGCGCTTTGTATCGACGCCTGCGACGACATCATGGCCAAGATCGGCAAGCCGCGCGGGCTGATTGACTATATGGCGCTGACGGATGAGGCCGCCGAGCGTGCCGGAAATCCGCCCAAACCCGTGATCAAGCATATCCTGCGCCCGCGTACCATCCTTTACACCGTGTTGTGGGCCAGCGTCGGTTTTGCACTGATGTTTGCGCTCTTTATCCGCTCTGATCTGGAACTGACCGTTGCCCCGGTCCGCAATCCGATTTTCGTGACGTTGTCCGATGGGTCTGTGCGCAACACCTATGACGTGCGTCTGCGCAACAAGACAGCACACGAGCAAGCCATCCGCCTGTCGGTCAAGGGGCATCCGTCAATCCGCCTGCAACTGGAAGGATCGGCTTACGAAACCGTCAACGTTGCCCCGGACACGACATTCCTGCAGCGGGTCTACCTTGTGGCCCCCAGCGGGTCGGAACCTGCAGAGGCTGCGGCAACCGATGTTCGCATCTGGGTTGAAGGCCTTGGCGGTGGTGACCGCGCCTATCGAGACACAACATTCAACGGAAAGGCCAGACAATGACGCGTGAATTGAAAGGCTGGCACGTCGCCGCCATGTTCTGCACCGGTTTTGGTATCATTATCGCCGTTAACCTCGTGCTGGCCTACAGCGCGGTGCGCACGTTCCCGGGACTTGAGGTCAAGAACTCCTATGTGGCCAGCCAGCATTTTGACGCCAATCGCAAGGCGCAACAGGCACTGGGCTGGACGGTTGGCGCTTCGTATGTGGGCGATGAACTGCGTCTGGAAATCACGGACAGCACCGGGGCGCCGGTTCGCACGGCGACCATTGACGCCCGCGTCGGCAGGGCGACCCATGTGGCCGACGATGTCACCCCCGAGTTCAACTTTGACGGTGAGGCCTACACGGCACTGACACCGCTGGCAGAGGGGCACTGGCAGATCCGGTTGTCTGCACGCGCAGCCGACGGCACGCTGTTTTCGCAGCGCATTCCATTCCGCGTGGGCAGCTGACCGCAATGACCGCGCTGTCTGATCCCCGGCCAATGGCCTGCCCCGGGTGCATTGCTGTGCCCATGGATGCGGACGCGCCGGTGGCTGCGCCCAATGACATACTTCTGTCATTGCCCGAAATTCATTGCCAGGTCTGCATTCGCAGTGCGGAGCAGGCGTTGCTGGCGCGCGATGATGTGGCCGCAGCCCGCGTGAACCTGACGCTCAAGCGTGCCTACGTGACCCCGGCCCGTGACGTTGACGAAGACGCTTTGATCGAAACGCTGGCGGATGCAGGCATTCGGGCGCTTCCGCTGGACCCGACGGTCCTGCGCGGCACGGAAACTGCGCGCGCCGGTCAGGCCCTCTTGATGCGTTTGGCCGTTGCGGGTTTTGCTGCAATGAATGTGATGTTGTTGTCCGTGGCCGTTTGGTCCGGTGCAACGGATGCGACCCGCGACATGTTCCACTGGATTTCAGCGGCCATCGCCCTGCCCGCCGTAACCTTTGCCGGCCAGCCGTTCTTTCAAGGTGCTTGGCGGGCGCTGGCGGCACGCCGTCTTTCGATGGATGTACCGATTGCGCTGGCGATTATTCTGGCCTTGGGCACTTCGCTTTGGGAAACGGCGCTTTCGGGGCATCACGCCTATTTCGACGCGGCACTGACCTTGTGCTTCTTTCTGTTGGCGGGCCGGTATCTTGAGTTTCGCACACGCGCGGCTGCCCGATCTGCCGCCGAAGAGTTGACCGCGCTTGAAGTGCCGCGTGCGACCCGGATCATCGGGGGCGTCCCGGTGGAAGGACCGGTCGCAGAGCTGAGTGTCGGGGACTTTGTCTTCGTCCGCAGTGGCGGGCGTGTGCCTGTCGACGGAATTGTCACCGGAGGCCATGCTGAAATTGACCGCTCTTTCCTGACCGGAGAGACCATTCCCGTTCCCGTGGCGCCGGGTGCAGAGATCGCTGCGGGGGCTGTGGTCATCAGCGGCCCGCTGACCATCCGCGCGACAGCCGTGGGGCGCGAGACTTCGTTGCACCGGTTGGCCGATCTGGTGGCCGTCGCCGAAGCCGGGCGTGCCAATTATACGCCGCTGGCCGACCGGGCAGCGGCACTCTATGCGCCGGGTGTGCATATTCTGGCCGGACTGGCCTTTTTGGGGTGGTTGCTCTGGTCCGGCGACATGCGAGTGGCAATCAATATTGCGGCCGCCGTTTTGATCATCACCTGCCCCTGCGCTTTGGGCCTTGCCGTACCTGCGGTCACGACGGCCGCCTCAGGGGCCTTGTTCCGCAAAGGCGTTCTAATCAAGAATGCAACAGCGTTGGAACGGTTGGCCGAAGTCGACACAGTTGTTTTTGACAAGACGGGAACACTGACCGAAAGCGCGCCTGAGGTTGTGAATTGGGATACGCTGGACCCGCAAATGCAATCGGTGGCGCTGGCGCTGGCCGATGCGTCGACACATCCCCTGTCCAAGGCGATTGCGCGGCAGGCCGGGGATCGGGTTGAATTGACCGACATCCGCGAAGTGCCCGGCTTTGGCACCGAAGCACGCTGGCAGGGCCGGACTGTGCGCATCGGACGGACCGGCTGGGCCGGACCTGACCAGGATACCGGCGGCTTGATGACATGGCTGGATCTGGGCAACGGCACCCCGGTGGCGATCACTTTTACCGACAGTTTGCGCACTGGCGCGCTCGAGGCGATTGCAGGGTTGAAAGCCGCCGGTTTGCGCGTGGAAATCCTGTCGGGTGACAGATCGACGGCTGTGAACGAAGTGGCAAAGGCCGCTGGCATCGATATCGCCCGCGCCAATTGTCTGCCCGAAGACAAGGTCGATCACATTACACGGTTGCGCGCAGAAGGGCGCACGATCCTGATGGTGGGGGACGGTCTGAACGACACAGGCGCACTTGCGGCGGCCGATGTATCATTGTCGCCCGCAAGTGCCTTGGATGCAGCACGCGTGGCCTCTGACATGGTCTTGCTTGGGCAAAGCCTGGAGGTGCTGCCTCAGGCCGTCGATTGTGCACGTGCATCGCGCCGCCGGATTTCAGAGAATTTCCAGATCGCGACGATCTACAATATCATCGCCGTACCATTGGCAGTGATCGGGTTGGCGACACCCCTGATCGCGGCATTGGCGATGTCGTCCTCATCCATTACGGTGTCTCTGAACGCTTTGCGGGGAACACGCGGATGAATGTGCTGGCCTATCTCATACCGGTTTCGCTGATCCTGGGTGGTTTGGGGCTGGCTGGATTTGTTTATGCCTTGCGCAGCCGCCAGTACGAAGACCCGGAGGGCGACTCGCGCCGCATCCTCGATGAGCGTTGGGATGACGCGCCAAAACCTTGATAAGGGAGCGCGGAGGCAAGTGCCTCCGCCTCGGTCCAATGCCGTCAGGACGGCCCAATCATGAAACAGGTGACATTGCGCGCGGCAAGGCGGCGGCAGGCCAGGTCTGCTGAATCGCGGGTCATTCCCATGAAGTTGGCATCGAATCCGTGAGGGCGCTGGACGACTTTGCGTAAACTGCCATCCAGCGATGACATCTCTGTCAGAGCCGTTTGCAACAGCACCTTTTCAGCGTGATACCGGCTGGGATAGCGGCCGATATTCACACCCCAGTGGCGCCCGCCAGAGGTGGACAGGCGGCTGACAACTTCGGGTTCGGCCTCGGCGGCGGCGGTCTCTTCCGGACGTACAGTGGGGCGGACGTCGGCGACATCGCTGGGCGCGATTGGCGTTGCTTGTGCCTCTTCCAGCGCTGTGCGGATGTCGGTCGACAGCACCGTTGCTTCGGCAAGGGGCTCAACCGCGGTAGACGCGTCGGCAACCACAACCGGGAGGGCCGGACGTGGGCGCATTTTCGGCCGATACGATGTTTTGACCGCGGCGCTGCTCAGGCGGGTGGCCTCGTTTGCGCCTGCGACCTCGGCACTGCTTGGCGGTTGGTAGGCGGGCTTTGCAGGTTTGCGCAAGGTGACCCGGCTGGGTGCGCGGTTGAAGCCCATATCCAGCAATTCCGCCACTCTGGCATTGCGCGCAGCAGAAGAACTGCCACCAAACATGGTTGCGATGATGCGCTCGTTGCCGCGCTCTGCAGAGGCAACGAGGTTTGAGCCTGCAGCCCGCGTATACCCGGTTTTGATCCCATCTGCGCCTTTATAGGCCGCAAGCAGGCGGCGGTTGGTGTTGGAGACCTGACGCACGCCCGCATTCGTCGACGTGCGAGAGAACAGGTTATAATACTGTGGATAATCATAGATCATGTGGCGACCTAGGATCGACATGTCCCGGGCTGTGGACAGATGCCCATTTTCGGTCAGGCCGTGGGCGTTCTTGAAGGT
>CAYGQZ010000049.1:16929-20450 GCA_964352055.1 uncultured Rhodobacterales bacterium | reverse complement strand
TGAAATCCGGCTGGGCGGGGCTGGCGCATCCTCGACCATGCCGCAGAAACAGAACCCGGTCGGGCCTTCTGTTCTGGTTGCGCTCAATCACCAGATGGCCGGGCTGCGCGCCAGTTTGCAAGCGGCCTCTGCGCATCAGTTTCAGCGCGATGGCGCGGCGTGGTTCACCGAATGGATGGTGCTGCCACAGATTGCGCTGTGCACCGCTGCAGCACTTGAAACCGCCTGCGCACTGGCAGAGGCAATGGAGCCCGACACCGCGCGTATGGCTGCGCATGTCGAGGGGTTGGGCCTGATCCATGCCGAAGCACTGAGTTTTGCGCTTGCGGCGCGCATGCCACGCCCGCAAGCTCAGGCGCGGACCAAGGACCTGGTGGCCGAAGCCGTCAGAACCACGACGCCGCTGGCCGAAATCGCCCATGCGGCCGAACCCGACCTGCCGCCCACACTGTTTCAAAGCGTGGCGCAACTGGGCAACGCCCCTTCCGAGGCGCGCGCCTTTGCAAAACGGGTCGAGACCCTTTGAACCTGCCTGTCGTTTTCATCCTGATCACCGTGCTGCTGGATGCAATCGGAATCGGGCTGATCATACCCGTGATGCCCGACCTGATCCGGGAGGTGAACGGGGGCACTCTGGCGACGGCGGCGCTGTGGGGCGGGGTGTTGTCGACCTCCTTTGCGGTCATGCAATTCCTGTTTGGCCCGATCCTTGGTGGCTTGTCTGACCGGTTCGGGCGACGGCCTGTACTGCTCGTCTCGCTTGTTGTGATGTCGATGGATTATCTGGTGATGGCGGTCGCAGGCAGCATCTGGCTGCTGTTGGCGGGGCGGCTTGTGGGCGGGATCACGGCCGCCACGCCCGCCACGGCCGCCGCTTATATGGCCGACATCTCGGCGCCCGAAAAAAAGGCGACCAACTTCGGTCTGATCGGCGCAGCCTTTGGCATGGGCTTTGTCTTCGGGCCTTTGATTGGCGGTGTGCTGGCGGAATACGGCACCCGCGCGCCGTTCTATGCCGCCGCCGCATTGGCCGCTCTGAATGCCGTCTTTGGCTGGGTGATTTTGACCGAAACCGTTACAGACCGCATTCGGCGCCCGTTTTCCTGGGCGCGTGCCAACCCCTGGGGCACACTGCGCGTTCTGGGCAGACTGCCCGCGATTGGCCCCCTTCTGCTTGTGTTTTTTCTCTATCAACTGGCCTTTACGGTCTATCCGGCGATATGGAGTTATTTTGGGCAGGAAAGGTTCGGCTGGAGCCCGGCGGTGATTGGGCTCAGCCTTGCGCTGTTCGGGATAATGTTGGCGATTGTGCAGGGCGGGCTGATGCCGATGGTCCTGCGGATCCTGGGTGAACGTGGCGCTGTGATCTATGGGCACGGCTTTAACATCCTGACATTTCTTGCGATGGCATTCGTGACCTCTGGCACCGTGGCGCTGATCCTGACGCCGCTGGCGGCACTTGCGGGGGTGATTACCCCTGCGCTGCAAGGGCTTATGTCCAAGGCCGTCGGGGACAACCAGCAAGGCGAATTGCAAGGCGCGCTGACCTCGCTGAGTGCGCTTGCGATGATTGTTTCACCGATGGTGATGACGTCCGTTTTTGCGGTATTTTCAGGACCATCCGCACCTGTCTATATGCCCGGTGCGCCGTTCATATTGTCAGCGGGCCTGATCCTTGGTGGCCTGTTGGTTTTTCTTCGGTCGGGCCGCTTCGGAGCGTCATCCCGCGTCAACGACAAACCAGCCGCATAAAAGGTCGCATTATGCCTTGCGGGCGCACGCTGGCTGCGCCAGTTTCGCGACAACTCAGACCAAAACCGCCGCGCAGAAACAGGCGGAGCTAGGAACAGAAAATGCAGACTATCAAAGCCGCCGTGTGCCATGAATTCGGTGCCCCGCTTGTCATCGAAGACATCCTTTTGCGTGCCCCGCAGATGGGCGAGGTAGAGGTGACGCTTGATGCGGTTGCGATCTGCCATTCCGATATCTCTTATGCTGCGGGCGCGTGGGGTGGCAGCCTGCCTGCGGTCTATGGACATGAGGCGGCGGGTATTGTGAGCGCCATCGGCCAGGGTGTCAGTGGCGTTGCGGTAGGCGACAGTGTTGTGGTCACTCTGATCCGGTCCTGTGGGTCATGTCCGTCCTGCGCGGGCGGTACTCCGACCAATTGCGAGACACCTTATGACGGCGACACCGGGCCGATCCGTACGTCAGCAGACACCAAGTTGCATCAGGCGATGGCTTGCGGTGCATTTGCCGAAAAGGTTGTCGTCGACCAGAAGCAACTGGTGAAAATCCCGGACACCATTGCCAAGGACGCGGCCAGCCTGATTTCTTGCGGGGTTATCACCGGCGTGGGGGCGGTGGTGAATGCAGCAGCCCTACGCGCGGGGCAGGATGTTGTCGTGATCGGCGCGGGCGGTGTCGGTCTGAACGCCATTCAGGGTGCGCGCATCGCTGGTGCGCGCCGCATCGTTGCCGTCGACATGACCGAAGAAAAGCTGGAAGATGCGAAAGCCTTTGGCGCAACCCATGGTGTGTTGGCCACGCTCGCAAGCCCTTGGCAGGCAAGCTACAAGGCATTGGGTGGCAAGGGTGCGGACGCGGTCATCGTGACCGTTGGTGCGATCCCCGCCTATGAGCAAGCCCCGCGCTATCTGGGTCGCGGGGGCAAGGTCATCGTGGTCGGCATGCCCCATTCCGGCGCGATGGCCAGCTATGAGCCCGTCGTTATGGCCGCGGCAGGCCAAGGCATGGTCGGCTCGAAGATGGGCGATGTGGTCATTCAACGCGATATCCCGTGGATGGTCGACCTCTATCAACAGGGCCGTTTGCAGCTTGACAGTCTGATTTCCGGGCGCTGGTCGCTGGATCAGATCAACGAGGCGATCGAGGATACCAAGTCCGGCAAAGCCCGACGCAATGTGATTGTGTTCAACCGTTGAAGGGGGGCGCTGCCCCCGGCGCTGGCGCGCCTCCCCCGGAGTTTATCCGGCAAGATGAAGCAAGGGATAGATCATGAAACTGCAGGGCCTTGAGATCATCGTGACCGCTCCGCCTGCGCCCGGTTGGGGTGGGCGCTATTGGATACTGGTCAAGGTGACCACTGACGACGGCATCGTGGGTTGGGGCGAATGCTATGCATCCTCTGTCGGACCAGAGGCCATGCGCGCGGTCATCGAAGACGTGTTTGCTCGTCACATGCTGGGTGAAAACCCGGAAAACATCGAATTGATGTTCCGCCGTGCCTATTCGTCCGGCTTTACCCAGCGGCCCGATCTGACCGTCATGGGGGCCTTTTCCGGCCTTGAGATTGCGTGTTGGGACATTCTGGGCAAGGCGCGCGACAGGCCCGTCCATGCCTTGCTGGGCGGCCGCATGAACCAGCGGGTGCGGGCCTATACCTATCTCTATCCCCTTCCCCATCATGATCTGGGCGGGTTCTGGACTTCGCCCGAGATGGCGGCGGAGTCCGCGCTGGATTGTGTGGATCGCGGATACACAGCGGTCAAATTCGACCC
>CAYGQZ010000049.1:4486-16829 GCA_964352055.1 uncultured Rhodobacterales bacterium | reverse complement strand
AAGGTTGCGGCGATGGCGGAAGCCCATAATGCGCAGATGGCCCCACACCTCTATGCGGGCCCCATCGAGTGGGCTGCCAACATTCAGCTTGCAGCCTCGATCCCGAATATCCTGATGTGCGAGTGCATTGAAACACCGTTTCACGATCAACTGATCAAGGGTACCATTCGTGTCGAGGACGGATTCATCACGCCCTCGGACGCGCCGGGCCTTGGGATCGACGTTGACGAGGACCTCGCCCGCGCCCATCCCTATACCGGCGATGGGTTGCATCTGGAGATGCAGGAAGCGCCTTGCGATTATGTCCGCGGTAACAGTTTTGAGGGCGGCGCGCCGGCGCCGCGGGATTAGCGGTAGAACGCCACTTTGGAGACGGCGATGTCTGCCTGCATCTCGCGCCCGATGGCGAGAACACCGATACGTCTGAGGCGGGCCGGATCGAAGGCCACTTCGGTGCGATGTGGGGTCAGGTCGGAGAACGCGATCGTGATCGTGCTCCAAGTTTCCGGTGCCGAAAACTCTGCGCGGAAGCTTTGCCAGGGGCGCGTGATCTGATCCGTGCGCAGGCGTAGGTCATAGACCTCTCCGTTGCCAAGTACGTCGAGTTTGAGCCCAGTCCAGGCGCTGGCGTCAAAAGTCCCGCCACCGTTCTGCACATCGAAGGCGATTTGCACAAATCCGCCATTGTTGTCGAGTGACACCGTACCTGTGAGGCGGATCGCAGCGCGTCCGTCAATCTGCTCAGGTGTGGCCTGCCCGCGCGACACGCCGCCCATGACGGTATCGGCGACATATTCCCAGTTTGGTGTCAGCTCCATGATACTCTCCTCGGCCTGTGCAAAGGCGGGCAGAAGCGCCAGCGCAATGGCCAGCGCGCGGATCACGTGCGTGCAGCCTCGAACGCGGCCCATGCTGTCTCGAACTCGGCAAAGGTGATCTGTTTGCCTCTGACCGCGTCAAACACGATCTTTTCTGACCGCATAAGCGTTTCGATTGCCGCTTTCAGTACCGGGATCACATCCGCAGGCACAACGACAGCCCCGTGCCGGTCCGCGTGTACCAGATCTCCGGCCTTGATTTCGAGGCCATGGATGCGCACAGGCTGGTCAAAGTCGACAACGTGCACATAGCCATGACTAGGCCCGATGGACCCGGCGACCACGGGATAATCCGTTGCCATATCGGCCAGATCGCGCATGACCCCATCGGTGAGAGTGCCGGACAGGCCAAAGGATTTGTGGATTTCGGTATTCACCTCACCCCAAAAGGCCCCGATGGCACTTGGCACATCCAGATCCTGCACCACGCAAACCGCCGGACGCGCCCCTTCGGACATGTACTTGTAATAGGCCATACGCCGCGTCTTGATCACATCGGGAGCCTCGGTCGGCGGTGCAAGCGCCCGGATGCGTGCAGTGCGGGCATAACCCACCATGACGCCTGCCGGATCAGAGGCGAGCAGTGTGCCGCGCGTAAAACCGTTAAAGCCCCGTTTGCCCTGCGCCACCTCGATGGCGTTGCAAACCGTGGGTGTGTCGACGGATTTCAGCAGGTCCAGCAAAACGTCATCCATGGCTCAGACCTCGACCAGGGCGGCACCCGCCGACAGGGCATTCAGTTTGGCATAGGCAATATCGGGATCGACCGACCCAAACCCAGCAAATGTGCCAAACCCGCAATCGCTGCCTGCGATCACCCGATCCGATCCCAAGATATCAACAAACCTTTCAAGCCGTTGGGCCACGACCTGCGGGTGTTCCACAAAGTTGGTGGTGGTGTCGACCACACCGGGCACCAGCACCTTGTCACCCGGGATCTCTGACTTGCGGTCGCGGAACACCGTCCATTCGTGCGCATGGCGCGGGTTTGAGGTTTCAAACAGCACATAACGGGATTTCGTGGCCATCAGCGTGGGAAAAACCGTGTCCATAGCAATGTCGCAGGTGTGCGGCCCCTCGTAATTGCCCCAGCAGATATGGACGCGCACCTTGTCCGCAGGCACATCCGACAGCGCATGGTTGAGCGCCTCGACATGGGCATCGGCGATCTTGACGAATTCGGCGTCGCTCAGATCAGCGAAAAGCATATGACGGCTGAGCGCAAGGTCCGGGCAGTCCAGTTGCAGATCAAGACCTGCCCCCACGATCGTCTCGTATTCCGCCTTCATCGCGTCCGCCAGCGCCGCAAGATAGGCATCGCGGGTCGGGTAGAAATCGTTTTGCAAAAAGAGAGAGATCACACCCGGCGAAGCCGCGTTCATGAAACCACGTGTCGCCCCGTGCTCTGCCATCGCCGCCTTGAGGTTGGCGATGTCCTTTTCCAACTCGCCCTGCCCTTTGCTGCGCACTTCGCCCGTACACATGGGACGGGCGTATTTCGGGGTGCCGCCATCGTCCGCAAGCCGTTTCAGATAGCTGGGAAATTGCTTGAGGTCGGCGGGCGCATTGCGTGGACTGTCGCCCGAAAAGCCTGTGTAGCGGTCTTTGACATAGGTCGCATAACTGATCTTGGACGTCTCACCGTCGCTGACAATATTCACCCCCGCGGCCACCTGTTTGGCAACCGTGTCGGACACGGCTTTGGTCATCGCAGCGTCAAATCCAGCCTGATCATACGGGACCTCATTCTCGCGGGCAAAGATGAAGTCCACGACCTCTTGCGTGCGCGGCAGGCTGCCGACATGGGTTGTTGGGATCGACATATTGGGTCTCCTAGTCTTTGCGCGCCATCAGAACGCTATGCTCATTGGTTTCCGGGTCTTCGGCCAGAAAGCCGGTCAGGCGTAAGCCATTTTGCTCAAGGCACAATACATAGTCTGCGGGCGACAGCGAAGCGTGATAAACCGTTTCGCCTCCGACCGTCCCGCTGACCTCGCCGGCCCTCGGCCCGACCGTGACCAGCAGCGACCCGCCAGAGTTCAAATGCGAGGCCATATGTCCGATGCATCTTCGCTGCTCCTCGGGGCGCAGATGGAAAAAGCTGTTCCAGGCAATGATACCGTCAAAGGCCTCGCCCAGATCCAGGTGCCGCATGTCGCCCTGCCGCCAGTCACCATCGGGCCAGCGCGTGCGTGCAATCGCAAGCATGGGTTCTGCAAAATCGACGCCCGTGACCTGAAATCCTTCGGCAATGAACCACCGTGCAATCGGCTCGCCTGCGCCACAGCCCAGATCCAGCACCCGGACGCCATCGGTCAGACCCGCCGCAAAGCGGGCAAGCCAGCGGGCCTCGAAAAGCGCGCGGGAACGTTGCGCATCATAGGCCGCAGCCTGTCGCTCATAGACCTCACGCGTGTCCTCCGGAGATGCGTCTAGTCCAGCCATGTCGGTCCTGCAGGGTCATCGGTTGCAACCACGTGATAAAGCGACGCCTCGCCTGTCATCGAAGGCACAGCACTGTGCGGCAGGTTTTCAGGCACGCTCATTGTGTCGCCGGGCGCCAAAGTCGCGCTGCCGCCGTCCCACGTGACCTTCCAATGGCCGCGCATCGGCATCAGAACAGAGGGGCGATCGTGTTGGTGCATATCTGCGCTCGCACTGCCACGGGTCACCAGATCAACCTCAAACCCGGGCTTGTCCCGAATAATGCCTGTCTCGCCAATGACTTTGACCGGGGATTTTCCCGCCAGGGCCACCATGTCCCAATAGCGGCGCACGCCGTAGCCCACGACCTGCATCGGCGTCATCTCGGGATAGGCCTTCAATGCGTCCTCGGTCAAAAGGGGCATCGGCGCCACACCCTCGGGCAGTGTTTCGCCCTTCTTGCTGTCATAAAGCTTGCCGTTGTTCCCCAGAACCAGCCCATGATCTCTGGCATCCTCGATCACCTGCGGGGCCCAGATCACTCCACCTCCTGCATCGTCCCCGCCCAGAATGGCCATGATCATTCCGTAATCGGTTCCGATATTCTCGAACCCGCGAAAGATGCCTGTGGGGATGTTGATGATGTCGCCCTCTTCCAGCACCACTTCGCCCGCATCCCCCCAGCGGCCCCAAAAGAACCGCCAGCGGCCTTTCAGGACAAAGAACACCTCGGCCGTACGGTGCGAATGCAGCGAGTTCCGACATTTCGGCGGCTGGCCCGCAGCCCCAATGTTGAACCCATGCGGGATGGCGATATGCACATGCTGGTCCGGGCTTTCGGACACACCACCGCCGATGATGGTGAAATTTTCCTTTTGATCGCTGCCGGGAGTATGGGCATCGATAAAAGCTGTCTTGCAGGGGCGAAGGTCGCCATAGCGCACAATGCGTGGCTCCATCTCGGCGGGGGTCATGTGTTGGTCCTTTCAAGTGGCATAAGAGGGCCGGGCATCGGATCGCCCGGAACGGTGTCGGTGAGGTCGGCATGACGCCAGACCATACGGTCGATTATGGGCAAAACAGTTACGATCAGGCCAAGCGGCGCGGCCCGGGCAAGCATCGCCCGACAGCCGACCCAGACATGGCTCCAAATTGCGCTGACCAGAAGGAGCATACAGGTAAAGCGTGTCCGCACGCTCCAAGGATTGGCATGACGCCGCCAATCGGTATCACCCATCTCCAACATCCGTTCGGTCAGTGCATGAAGCTCCACCATCATTGCCCCCGCAAGTTTGCGAGCTCAGCCTCAAGTTCGGCCACGCGTGCGGTCAGCTTGTCCATCTCCGGCCCGACAAGCTGCGCGATGTCCGCCGCATCAAACCGTGGCGTTATGAACTGAGGGCAATTCCAGTCAAAGGCCTCGATCTGGATTGTGACCAGTCGTTCAACCCGTCCCTGCCCGTCAACGGCCAGGCGTTCTGCCAGATCCGGATCATCAGCCGCCGCCTTGAAGATGGCCCGACCCTGCAGTTTCAAACGGGCCTTGCGCGGGTAATCCATGGCAAAAAGCGACACACGCGCCTCACCTGCCACATTCCCTTCCGAGATATGCTGCTTGTTTCCCTTGTAATCCGCGAATCCGAGGGTGTGGTCACCCAGCACCTTCAAAAAACCAACCGGCCCCCCACGATGCTGAATGTAAGGCCAGCCCGTCTCGGAGACGGACGCCATATAGAACGAGCTTCGGCTTTCCAGAAACGCAATGTCATCAGGGCCAAACGCCCGGGTCCGCGTCCCATAGCTGCGCGCATACATGTCGCGTGACCCTTCGGCGTCCTGCAAGGCTTGAATGGCAGGTGTGAACATCAATTCGTCATAACGTTGCATGAGGTATTCCTTTGGAACGACCGCAATCAAAGCGGACATGGCTTAATTGGGAACCAAGTGGTTCCCCTTCAAGTTTCATGCGGATCAAAGCCTTCATTGTTCCAAAAATACTCAAATTTCACCCTTAGCCGGTCTTCAGAAGGATCTGCTTCCAGATCGCCGTCTCATCGAAGAGCGCATATTCCCGGCGCAGGCCCCAGGGGCCGAACTCTACATGGCTGATGCCCAACACATAAACCTCAGCCCCTGTTGGTGCACCAAAATAGCCCCAGCCATCATGTTTGCCGTGCAACGCCCAGCGCACCGCCGCGCGCGGAGGCATCAAATCATCATCACGCCCAATCTGGTGATCGATGGTAAATGTCGCATCCGGGAAAGAGGCGCGCAAACCCATCCAGAACCGGTCCACTGGTCCATGGCTGTGTCCCGTCACACCACCGGGGTATTCGGACTGCACTGCACGGTCATATTCCGCCGCGATCACGGCCATATCGGCGCCCATGATGCGGGTCAGGATGTCGGCATATTTCACGCCCCACGCATTGTCATTGCCCCGCCCCTTGTAAGGCCCCGGCATATCAGTTGCGGGGGTCAAGGGCCGCGCGGCTTTCTCGGGCCCACCTTCGCGCGCAATCAAGTCGGCCGCATAGTCCTTGGCATTCAAGCCGATCTGGTTGACGATGGCGGTCTGATCGCGGATCAGCCATTCATCGTTGATCTGGTCATTGATGGCATGGCAATCGGCAATGATCCGATAGGTCAGTTTCTTGCCGGACGCCTTGCCATAGACACCGTCGGCAAGATGGGTCGCCGTTGACAGCAACCGGTGCGACGACAACATCCCCTCCTCTGGTGTGCCCGACCAGATGACATCTTCGCCCAAGAGCGTACGGTCGGGAAACTCGGCCAGCGTGGCCATGGTCGCCCCGATCACCTTTTCATTGCCAATGACGACAGAACCCGGCGAGCGTACCACGATGTCAGGGCTGTAATAGTGATGAAGGGTGGCGATGCCGCGATCTTCCCAGATCTCCTTGGTGATGCCGATGATGTAATCGGGGAAGTCTTTCCACCGGTTCGAAAAACCCTTCATGAGGTCCATCCTTTGGGAATACGGGCCGAGCCACGCAGGATGAGCGGGCCATCCAGCGCAACGCGGCGCGGTTTTGTATCGGGATCGGCCAGCCGGTCCATCAGAATATCAACGGTGGCCGTGGCCATCTGCCCCGCAGGCTGGCGCACAGTCGTCAAGTCATAGCTGGGCCAGGCGGCCAGCGCCACATCGTCATAGCCCACGACCGAGACATCGCCTGGCACCGACAGGCCAAGTTCAAAGCGCAACACATCCATGACTGCAAAGGCCATATGATCATTGGCGACAAAAACGGCATCGGGATAGCTTTTGCCACCAAACATGTCGCGGGCCACGCGTTTGGCCTGTTCAAAGTTGAAGTCGGACACGCCCCGCGCCGCAAGCGACTGTCCCACCGCCCTGAGGCCTGCAACAAAACCGGCCTCGCGGTCGCGTTGGGTCGACGCACCCTCCCAACCGGCGATATGGGCAATCCGGCCATGCCCCCCCGCCACAAGGAATTCGGCCAGCTTGCGGCCCCCATGATAATTGTCTGATGTGACCGCAGAGAGCCGGTCATCGTCTTGTGCCCGGTTGAACAGCACAACGGGAATACCCGCGGCATCACACCGCCGGGTCAGGTCGTTGGACATGCTGACGCTCGCGGCGATAATGCCGTCGACCTGATAATCCAGCAACTCTTCCATCACCTCGTCGGCCTCTTCACCAGAGTTGGACGCCATGAAAACAAGCACGTGATAGCCCTTGGCCTGCAAGGCCCGGCTCAGCCGCTCGATCGCCTCGGGATAAAACTGGTTTTCCAGGTAGGCCACAACCAGCCCGATGATGCGGCTGCGCCCGGTGATCAGGCTGCGCGCCAGCACGTTGGGGCGATAGCCCAGGGCATCCGCCGCTGTGCGCACCTTGTCAGCCGTCCGCTTGGACACGGACGCGCCTGGCGTGAACACACGGCTCACAGCCGAGCGGGACACGCCCGCGCGCTCTGCCACATCGAGTGCTGTCACCTTGTCCCGCATCAGTCTGCTGTCCAGCCTCCGTCAATCATCATCGCGGCCCCCGTCACCATGGTTGACGCATCCGAGGCCAGGTATTGCACCGCGCCCATGATGTCCGACACTTCGCCCACACGCGGCAGTTTGATCTTGTCCATGATCCACGCCATCCGGTCGGGGTCACTGAACGTCGGCTCGGTCAGGGGGGTGCGGATAAAGGTCGGGCAGATCGTGTTGATGCGAATGCCTGCCTTGCCCCATTCGATGGCCATCGCCTTGACCATGCCTTCGACCGCATGTTTCGAGGCGCAATAGACGGCCCGGTCAATGCCCCCGACGTGACCCATCTGGCTTGAGATATGGATGATCGATCCGGGGCGTCTCGCGGCCATCAAGGCACGTGCGGCATGGCTCGACAGAAAGTAGGCTCCGCGCACATTGATGTTCATGACCGCGTCATAGTCGTCGGGCGCGGTGTCAATGGCGGCCGAGTGCCGGGCCAGTCCCGCCGAATTCACGACCACATCGAAAGGCATCGCAAAAGCGTCTGCCACGGCGTCCACATCGCTTTGATCGAGCGACAACGCTTCGGCCTGCCAACCTTCGGAGCGCATGGCCGTCACGGCCTCCTGCAGCACGTCCACACGGCGGGCAGCACAGACCACATGTGCCCCGGCCTCGGCCAGCGCAACGGCGCAGCCCAGCCCGATGCCCGACGAGGCGCCGGTGACCAGCGCGCGCTTACCGCTCAGATTAAAGGACGGGGTTCGGGGCAGTTTGCTCATGTCGCCCGCCCCGTTTCGGGATCGAACCCGACCCTGGCCTTGTTGAATTCGCGCATGCGCGCCAGCACATCGACCCCGATCTGATCATACATATGCAGCAAGTCCACCATCACCCAGTTTTCCCGGATCAACCCGTTCTCCACCCGCCAGAAATCCAGCGACCGCATTTCGATCTTTCTGCCCACCGGCGGAATGCCCAGCCAGCCCCCGTGGCTGATCGTCTGGTACATATCGGGCCAGCCGGTTACCGCCGCATAGTTTCGGTCGCCAAAGAAATGATAGGTGATCTCGTCCACAAAAGCGCCGCGATCCGGCATGCCATTCAGAAACGGGATCTGGTGCCAGTTGCGAAAACCGGCAACGCCGCGCCCGGTGCCAATGCCTGCGGGGCCGTACCAGGTCATCTTCGGGTGCCAGAACCGATCCATTTCCATGACTTCCGGGCCACCTTGGGATGGATGGCGTTTCAGATGTTCGAGCATGTCGATGATATGCTGGCAGGTCGCCTTGCCCGCAGAGTCATTGTAAGGTCCGGGCACCAGCCCGTCGCAGGTCGAGGGCCCCGGGATGTGCCACTCACGCCCCAGTGACGGCACCATTGGCCAGGCTCCGGCCTGCATCATGACTTCGGGAATGTCCCAAAGGGCCTGCATTTCGACGATCCTGTTGCCTTCAAAGCGATAAAACTCGTGAAAGCGCATATGCGCCAGATGGCCCGTGGGCGGAATGTCCAGCCAAGGTGCGGTGAAGGTTCCGACATAAGTCCCGCCGCAGCCGACCCAGTCATTGCCCTCGGGCGTCGGACCAGCCATTGCGATGAAATCGCGCCGTTCCAGATCAGGCCATGCGGCCAGCAAAGGCGCATAGACCTTATCGACATAGGCCTCGACCCCCACCGTGCTCTCGAACGGAAAGGCAAGCCGAAAGACGACGTCCGGCGCACAAAGCGAGTGCAGCGCCGCGCGCACCGCCTCAGTATCAAAATCATACATGGCCACCCGCAGCGGTGCGACCAGATCCTTGTGACGTGAATGGGGGTCCATCTTCTCTGTTCCAAAAAATCCCGGGGGGGCCGGGGGGCTGGCCCCCCGGCGTCTGCCTGTTACTCGGCGGCGTCGCGGTGCGGCGCGGCTGCGCCATAGGGGACGTTGATGCCGCCGTAGCGCCGGACACGCAGATTGCATTGCTCGGCATGGCCGACAAAACCTTCGAGAATGCAAAGGCGCGAGCCGTAAGCCCCGACCTCAGCCGCCGCCGCATCCGTTATGATCTTCTGATAGGAGTGGGTTTTCAGATACTTCCCGACCCACAGCCCACCAGTATAGCGCCCAGCCTTCTTCGTGGGCAACGTGTGATTGGTACCGATCACCTTGTCGCCATTGGCCACGTTTGTACGCGGACCCAGGAACAGGGCACCGTAGCAGGTCATGTGTTCGAGGAACCAGTCATCCCGATCGGTCATGACCTGTACGTGTTCGGAGGCCACATCGTCGGCCACCTTCAACATCTCGTCATAGGTGTCACACAAGATGACCTCGCCATAGTCTTGCCAGCTTGTGCGGGCGGTGTCCGCCGTCGGCAGGATGCCTAGAAGACGCTCGATCTCGAACAGCGTGGCGTCGGCCAGCTTGCGGCTGTTGGTCAAAAGGACAGCAGGCGAATTGTACCCGTGCTCGGCCTGGCCCAAAAGGTCAGTGGCGCAGATTTCGCCGTCCACGGTGTCATCCGCGATCACCATCGTCTCGGTCGGACCTGCAAAAAGATCAATGCCGACCCGGCCAAAGAGTTGTCGTTTGGCTTCGGCCACGAAGGCGTTCCCGGGCCCCACCAGCATGTGAACAGGATCAATAGTCTCGGTACCGAGCGCCATCGCGCCGATGGCCTGAATGCCGCCCATGACATAAATTTCATGCGCGCCGCCCATGTGCATGGCGGCAATGACCGCCGGATTTGGCTTGCCCTTGAAGGGGGGCGTGCAGGCAATGATCCGCGGCACGCCCGCCACCGAGGCCGTGGCCACGGACATGTGCGCCGAGGCCACCATGGGGAATTTCCCGCCCGGAACGTAACAGCCAACCGATTGGACCGGAATATTTTTGTGGCCCAGAATGACACCCGGTATCGTCTCGACCTCGATGTCCAGCATCGAATCCCGCTGGGCCTGCGCGAAGTTGCGCACCTGCTCCTGGGCGAAGCGGATGTCTTCGAGTTCGCGGGGAGTAAGTTGGGCGATGAGGTCCTGGATTTCGGCCTCGGACAGACGGAAGGATGCGGGCGAGTAATTGTCGAATTTTTCCGACATGGCGCGGACGGCCGCGTCGCCGCCCTGTTCAATTTCGGCCAGCGCCGCCTCGACGATGGCGCGCGTCCTGGCGTCATCTTCGGCCCGTTCGGTGTCTGGCTTGCCGCGTTTGAGATATTCGATGGTCATTCTCTTGCCTTCTGAGTTTGCGGGCGTGGGGGCGTCTTGTCGCCGCGATCAAAGGCTTCCCAGCCTTCTCCATTGAAAACGTCGACGCCAAGCTGGGCCAGAACATGGGGGAAATCGACCATCACCCAGTTGTCGGTGATCCGCTTTTCCTCGACCTTCCAGAAATCCATATATCTGATTTCAATGCGCTTTCCGGTTGGTGCCACGCCCATGAATTCCCCGGAATGCGTGGCTTCCTGCCGCCCGAAGGCCGCGGCCCATTCGCCCATGTAAAGCCGCGCCTCATCCACGCAGACCTTGTCGGAAAAGGCCGCCTGAAACGGCCGTTGCCAGTTGTCCTGAAACTCTTGCAGACCCGTTTTGGTGCCGCAGCCCGTGTTGCCCATCCAGCGAAAAGATTGGGTAAAAAACTGGCCGATATCATCGATCCGGTGGTCATTCAGACCGTCCACCATGCCCTCGATCACGGCGCGGGTTTCATCGGTCTTTCTGAGGTCCGTGTCACGGCTGAGCACAGCTTGTTCGGGACGTGCGCCTTTCATGATGTACCACTTTCTGGTCTCCGGCACCGCCTTTGCCCCGCCTGCGCGCCGTCTGGGCCTGTCGTGCGAAACACCATGGTTGTGCCGGCGGCCCCTGTGGGAGCCTCCGGCGGGAGTTTATTTTGCAAGATGAAGGATCGGATCATCCTTTGACGGCCCCGGCGGTGAGACCCGATACGATCTGGCGCTGGAACACCATGACCAGAAGGAAGAGCGGGGCCGTGATCGAGACCGCAGCGGCCACCGCTTCGACCTGATCCGTGGTTGTGGTTTCTCGGTTGAAATAGCCCGCGATGGCCGGGACCATCGTCTGGTTCTGGGCGTCGAGCAGCAGCGACGTCACGAGGAAGTCATTGTAGCCCAGAAGAAAGCTGAAGAGCCCCGTTGTGATCACCCCCGGCCACATGACCGGCATGATCACCCGGCGGAAGGCCTGGAAATGCGAGCAGCCGTCAACACGGGCGGCCTCGTCCAGTTCGGACGGGATGTTCTGGAAAAAGCTGCGCAGCATCCAGATGGTGAAGGGCTGGTTGATCGACACCAGCACCGCGATCACCGCCCAAGGCTGGCCGTAGAGCGTCGGGCTGAGATTGCCAAAGATTGGGCGCAGGATTTCGGCCGAGTTGATGAACCATGGCAGGTAGCCTGCAACCAGAACCGAGTGCGGCAGCGCGCGGAAGATCAACGCCAGAATCAACAGCCAGAACGCGAGGTTGGAGCCGGAGCGCGCCAGCCCGTAGCCTGCCAATGTGCCCACCGTGAGCGAGATCGTCACCACCCCGGCAGTCACCAGCATCGAGTTCAGGAAATTGCGGTAAAACTCGTTCTCGCCCCAGACCGCCACATAGTGTTCGGTCGTCAGACCCAGCACCGGGTTGCCCAGCGGGCCCGCAATGCTGTTGAGCACGCCGAAAATCACCGGCAGAATTCCGAAAAAGAGCAGCAGGAAGACGAGCGCATAGACCGCCGCCCCGACCAGCCAGCCCAGAACGATCCAGCCGGGTGGCGTATACTGCACCACAAGTCGCGGCAGGAGCGAAAACGCCCAGCGGATTGCAAAGTACAGAAAGACAAGCCCAAGCACGATGTCGATGATCGACAGGCCGTTGCCTGCTGCGCGGGTCACCGGACCGACGATCACATCCCAGGGGCTGGCCGCAAAAGCGTCGCGGGGGGACTTGAAGCTCATCACCGCAATCCAGACGATTGGGAAGGCGGCAAGCAGGCACCAGAATGCGAGGAACGCACCGGATGCAATTTTGAGCGAGAGTGGCTGAGCCGTTGCCTTCGAGGACATCAGTGCGCCCCTCC
>CAYGQZ010000049.1:0-4386 GCA_964352055.1 uncultured Rhodobacterales bacterium | reverse complement strand
ATTTTGAGCGAGAGTGGCTGAGCCGTTGCCTTCGAGGACATCAGTGCGCCCCTCCCTTGTGGTCGCGCCAGGTGCGGCGCAGTGGCAGGATCAGCAGGAGCACGATCCCGATCATGGTCAACATTGCCGACGCACTGGCCCGGCTGACCGCCCGGTTGCCCGCATCATCCGGCACAAGGAAGTCATAGGTGAGCCATTGCAGTGAGATGACATGGGCCTGGCTGCGGAAGCCGACGATTTCCTCGAACACGCGGTAGCAATCCATCAGATGGATGAGCGCAATGAAGATGATCAGCGGCATCAGGTGCGGCACGATCACGTAGCGCAACCGCTCGAACCGGCTGGCCCCGTCGATGATCGCACTTTCCAGCGTGTCCATGTTCACGGTTTGCAGGCCCGCATAGAAGATCACGAAGGCAAAGGGCGCCACGTGCCAGACCCGGTAGAAATACATCAGCAATTCTATTGTCCAGCTTTGGGCGAACATCGCGATATCCTGCCCTGTCCAACGTTCGAGCATGACTGTCAGGATGCCGTCGCCCACAAAGAGCCAATAGATCGACAGCGAGCCGATCACCGGCGTGATGATGAAAGGCAGAAGTGAGATGAAGATCACCGGCCCGCGCACGGATTTGGTGGCGTTGTTGACTGCAAGCGCAATGGCAAGCCCCACCCCGATCACCAGTGGCAGGGTCAGCAGCGTGAAGGAGAGCGTGAACCGAAGGGCCTTCCAGAAGTCGATCTGGAAGATGTCGCCGAAGTTTCCGGAACCGACGGCCTCCCAGAACTTGTCCATTTGCAGCACATTCCGGTAGCTTTGCAGGCCAACCCATTCGGTCGTTGTCTGGGTCTTGCCCGTGACCTCGTCGATGATCGGCACCGTCTTGACTTCGGTCGTACAGGTCTGTGTCAGGAAGCCCGGCGTGCAGGTTTCCACCTCGATCTGTTGCATGACCGGCTGGGTGATCTGGAAACTCTGTAGAAAGACCGACACCAGAGGGGCTGCAATAAACAGCAGCATCATGAAGACGGATGGGCCGACAAAGGCAGCAAATGTCTTGAATTTCATGGGTCTGTCCTTCCTGCTGTCGCAGTCCGCTTGACGCAGCCGTATCCTGCACACGGCTGGGCAAAGCGGCTGGCCGGGAGCGCCCCGGCCAGCACGCGTTTGGTTCAGAGCACACCAGCTTCCTTGGCTGATGTGGTGTAGGCCTCTTCGATGGCAGTGAGTGTCGCCGCAGCATCGCGGTCCCCTGTGAGGAACGCAGGCAGTTCATTGCCCAGCGCGGTGTGCAGAAGCCCCATTTGCGTCGTGGACGGGTATGCCGGTGCGGGCGGCGTCGCCGTTGCCGTGGCAACGACGCCAGCGGCCAGCGGACCAGGCTGATAGCCCTTGACGAGCCAGATGGCTGCATCGTTGGCCCCGGTGACCATATCCTCGTCCAGACCTTCCATGGCAACGCGGAAGGCGGCATCTGCCTCTTCATCCGAGATGTTCGCCGCGATCACGATACCGTCCCACCACAGGGTCGTGGCCGGGGCGCCGCCGTCCATGGCCAGTGGAGCGCCTGCCATCAGCACCTTGCCCGCCACTTGGCTTTCCGCCTCATCGTTCATCGCGCCGGCCCGGCTGGCCCACAGGTTCGACATGGCGATCTTGCCCTGCTGGAACTGCTGTTGCACGTAAGTGCTGTCACTGACCAACACCTCGGGATCAGTGTAGGCGAGCGTGCGCTGCATCACATCGAGCGCTTTCATGCCCGCTTCAGAGTTCACGGCCGTCGTGTTGTCGTCGTTGAAAAACACACCGCCAAAGGCCGGATACAGGTTCACGAATTCCTGCGCGATATTCCAGCCAGACATCATGGTCGAGCCGATGGGGTAATCCACAACGCCTGCGTCCTTGATCTTTTCGGCGGCCGCAAAAACTTCGTCCCAAGTGGTCGGCACGGCGATGCCCAGATCGTTCAGGATATCCTCGCGGTACATCAGGTGCTGGGTGTTGACCATCATGGCAACAGCCATGATCTTGCCGTCAACACGGATCAGTTGGTTGGGCGACAGGTTCTGCCCGTATTTCTCCACCAGATCATCCAGCGGGCGGATAGTGCCTGAATTCAGAAGCGGGGTGATGGTGCCGTTGGACACGCCGCCGATCTGGTAGAGCGAGGGGTTGGCCTCAAACGCCGCCGGCTGCTTGGTGCGGAATTCCTGATCCAGTTCGGCCTGGAAGTTCCCGCATTCGGCCATCGCGTCCGTGACGGCTTTCCAGGCTTCGAACCCGGCTGAGAGCGACTTCAAGGGCACTGTGTTCTCGAAGGCACAAGCGGCAAAGGCCGACGTTCCCATGAGCGATACAGCACCTGCAAGTGCCAGTCTTTTCAAATACATCTGCAAACTCCCTGTTGCGTGTGCGCCAATGCATCTTCGAAGACTGCACCGGCATTGATTGGCCTGCATGGGTGCCCCGCGCAGGCGGTTATCAGGCGATACGTTCGCCGGAATTGCTGTCAAAGGCGTGACAGATCTCTTGCGGGATCGCGAACGAGACGGTGTCGCCGATCTCCGCCCGGTACTCCTTGTGCGCCTTGACGGAAACAAGCTCACCGCCGGCTTTCACCGTCAGCATGGTGGCATCGCCCAAAAGCTCGATCGTGTAGATCGGCGCGGTGATCTGGCCACCCGCTTCGGTCAATGAGGCGTCTTCGGCGCGAAAGCCCAGCGTGACCGGGCCGTCCGCCACCGACAGCCCCGCAATGGACACGTTCTTGCCGGTAAAAGTCCCGCCCTGCACCTCGCCTGCCATCAGGTTCATCGCGGGTGAGCCAATGAAGCTCGCCACGAACGTATTGGCAGGGCGGTCGTAAATCTCGGTTGGCGTGCCAACCTGCTGCACCTTGCCCTGCTTCATCACCACTACGCGGTCCGCGAGGGTCATCGCCTCGATCTGGTCATGGGTCACATAGACGGTGGTCACCTTCAGCTCGTGGCTGAGGTTCTTGATCTGGGCGCGGGTGCTGACGCGCAGCTTGGCATCCAGGTTCGACAGCGGCTCGTCCATCAGGAACACATTGGGTTCGCGCACGATGGCGCGGGCCAAGGCCACACGCTGACGCTGACCACCGGACAATTCGGCGGGCTTGCGGTGCAGGAAATCATCCAGTTCGACCATGGCACTGGCGCGGCGGACCCGCTCGTCATGGCTGGCCGGATCGACCTTGCGCACCTTGAGGGGGAAGCGGATGTTCTCGTAGACGTTCATGTGTGGATAAAGGCCGTAAGACTGGAACACCATGGCAACGTCCCGGTCCTTGGGATCAAGGTCGTTGACCCGCTTGCCGTCAATCAGGATATCGCCTTCGGTCGCGTCCTCAAGACCTGCAATCATCCGCATCGTGGTGGTCTTGCCACATCCGGACGGGCCAAGAAGGACCAGAAATTCCTCGTCCCCTATTGTGAGATCGAAATTCTCGACCCCGACAAAAGAGCCCCAACGTTTGTTGATATTACGCAATTGGATTTCGGCCATCGGATCCCCCGTAACGGCGTGGTTCCCAAAGGCTAGACACTGTATGGCCGACTTGGCAACAGTTTTTTGCACACGTGTGCAAAATCGAAGGAAGAGGCCGTTGGTGTCAATGGAAAATGCCGCGCATTGAAGCAGCCCACCACCAGAGCCAAAGTTGACGCTAGGTCAATAATACAAGGGCTTTGGACAGTTTCCCTCGCCCAATCACCCGTGCAGCGCCGCAAGCATCAGGCAAGACATTATTGAGGGGAAAAGCCGATTCTGCCCGAGCCCATATTTTGCAAAATTCCCGTTTGCAAAGTATTGGTACATGGCAACCCTGCCACGAATCCCCCTTAGATCCACTCCCCTGCGGGCCGCAAAAAGTTTATCCCGCGTGCATCGAGCGGGTGAACCCTGTTCGGCTTTTGAAGGGGCATGACCTGCCTGGCTGACAAGTCGAGCTTGCGCCACGGTCGCCTGAATAGCGGGCTCTCAAAACCAAAGCGAGGTGTTGGTGGTTTGACGGGTCAGTCCGTTCGAATGGCAACGATCCCGCGACTTGTCCGCGACGGCGGGCCAGACGGGAAGGAGTATACCATTTCCATGTCGAAACCTGCCGTACGGACCAGCCACACAATTTCATCATTGCGAAAGGTGCGATGACGCCACTGCAACCAGATGATGGTGTTGCACCAATGCGGCTTCGAGACCACGAGATAAAGCCTGCCGCCCGGCTCAAGAAGATTGCGCATTTGCCGAAGCGCAACCAATGGATCAGGGCAATGCTCAATGACGTGAGCTGCGAGGATTTCATCCGCTGGAGGCAGTTCTGCCGCGCCCAGCAAAGCCTGAACGGGCTGCGCGTGGACCCCCCG
>CAYGQZ010000048.1:15503-20500 GCA_964352055.1 uncultured Rhodobacterales bacterium | reverse complement strand
GAACCGCAAAATTCCGCAGGAATCTGTTTCCACCATCAGCCAGCTTACCGAGGCCGGCCGTCTCGCTGACGCAGTCGCCTCACAGCTGTCGGTTAAGCTGTCGGACAAGCAGGAACTGCTCGAACTTCCAGAAGTAAAAGACCGCCTCGAAAAGGTCTTTGCGCTGATGGAAGGCGAAATGGGCATGCTGCAAATGGAGCGGAAAATCAAAAACCGCGTCAAACGTCAGATGGAGAAGACCCAGCGCGAATATTATCTGAATGAACAGATGAAAGCGATCCAGAACGAGCTGGGCGATGGCGAGGACGGCAAGAACGAAGTGGCCGAGCTTGAGGCCAGAATTTCCCAGACCAAGCTGAGCAAGGAAGCCCGTGAAAAGGCCGATGCCGAGGTCAAGAAGCTGAAAAACATGTCCCCCATGAGCGCCGAGGCGACCGTGGTGCGCAACTATCTGGACTGGATGCTGTCGATCCCGTGGGGCGTGAAATCCCGCGTGAAAAAGGACCTTGGCCGCGCCGAAAAGATTCTGGATGACGATCACTATGGCCTGGAAAAGGTCAAGGAACGCATTGTCGAATATCTGGCGGTGCAGCAGCGTTCCAAAAAGATGAAAGGCCCGATCATGTGTCTGGTCGGCCCTCCGGGCGTGGGCAAGACATCCCTGGGCAAATCTGTGGCCAAGGCCACGGGGCGCGAGTTTATTCGCATCAGCCTTGGCGGTGTGCGCGACGAATCCGAGATCCGCGGCCACCGCCGGACCTATATCGGGTCGATGCCCGGCAAGATTATTCAGGCGCTGAAAAAGGCCAAGACGACCAACCCGCTGATCCTGCTCGACGAGATCGACAAGATGGGTCAGGATTTTCGGGGTGATCCGGCGTCGGCCATGCTCGAAGTGCTTGATCCGGAACAGAACTCCACCTTTGTGGATCACTATCTGGAGGTCGAATATGACCTGTCGAACGTGATGTTCCTGACCACATCGAACTCGTACAACATGCCAGGGCCATTGCTGGACCGGATGGAGATCATTCCGCTGGCGGGCTATACCGAGGACGAAAAGCGCGAGATTGCGAAACAGCACCTCATCGCCAAGCAGGTCAAGAATCACGGTCTGAAGAAGTCCGAGTTCGAGCTGACGGACGAGGCGCTGTCGTCGATCATCCGCTATTACACCCGCGAGGCCGGCGTGCGGAACCTTGAGCGTGAGATTGCCAAGGTGGCGCGCAAGTCGCTGACCAAGATCGTCCGCAAAGAGGTCGAAACGGTCCGTGTGACCGACGACAACCTGGCCGATTTCCTTGGCGTCAGAAAGCACCGCTATGGTCTGGCTGAAAAGGCGGATCAGGTGGGCGTGGTGACCGGTCTGGCCTGGACGTCCGTCGGCGGCGATCTGCTGCATATCGAGGGTCTGAAACTGCCCGGCAAGGGCCGCATGAAGACCACCGGCAAACTGGGCGACGTGATGAAGGAAAGCATCGACGCAGCCGCAAGTTACGTCCGCTCGATCAGTCCGCAGATCGGGGTGAAGCCGACCAAGTTCGACACGCTGGATATCCATGTGCACGTGCCGGATGGGGCGACGCCCAAGGATGGCCCGTCCGCAGGTCTGGCCATGGTCACGTCCATTGTCTCTGTGCTGACCGGCATTCCGGTGCGCCGCGACATCGCCATGACCGGCGAGGTGTCCTTGCGCGGCAACGCGATGCCCATTGGTGGTTTGAAGGAAAAACTGCTGGCGGCCTTGCGGGGCGGGATCAAGACGGTTCTGATCCCGGAAGAGAACGAAAAGGATCTGGCCGAAATCCCTGACAATGTGAAGGAAGGGTTGGAAATCATCCCCGTGTCCCATGTCAGCGAAGTTCTGGAACGCGCCTTGGTCGAGGCCCCGGTCGCGATCGAATGGGACGAAGCCGCTGAAGAAGCTGCGGCGGCGGCAGCGGCGGCAGCACGGACCGGCGGAACCGGAGCCACGGCGCACTGACACGCTGTTTGAGACGGAGTTGAATGCGCGCAACCGGGGGGTTGCGCGCATTTTTTTTGCGCTTGGCCTTGGGATCGGGCGCAAGCGGGTGTGCCATCGGTCACGACACGCAATTTTCGCGCGCAGCGCAACCGGATCGCCGGGCTGGCCTTGTTCATCATTATGGATGTCTAAGGGATTTTGCGCTAAGCAAGCGCCAAGCAGTCATAGAGCGAGGCAAATATGGCAACCACAGGAAAAACCAGCAACACTCCCACGCGCAAGACCGCGGCCAAGGCACCGGCCCAAAAGCCCGCCGCAGCCAAGACTGCGCCCGCCGCCCGCAAGGCAAAGGCACCCGCGGTCAAGGCCGCCAAGCCGGTTGCGCTGACCGAGCAGCCGTCCGTCGTTGTCAATGCACCGCAACCGGTGGTCGCAGGCCCGACGATGCGCAAAAAGGAACTGATCGACGCTGTTGTCGCCAAGTCCGGCATCAAGAAGAAAGACGCGAAACCGGTGATCGAGGCCATGCTTGAAGTTCTTGGATCGGCCTTGCAGGACGGGCGCGAACTGAACCTGCAACCGTTGGGCAAGGTGAAGGTGAACCGTGAAAAGAAACTCGCCGTCGGCAAGGTTCTGATCACGCGCATCCGGCAGGCCCAGGATCTGCCGCCGAGCGTTGTTGCGACCCTTGATGATCCGGACGCTGCTTAGCGGCCCGATCTGGCCTGTGCGGCAGAGTGGCAAATTGCACGCTGCGCTCTTGCGCGTCTTTGCGTGATTGGTTACGACCACCATGGCTCGGGTGATTAGCTCAGTGGTAGAGCGCTTCGTTCACATCGAAGATGTCAGGGGTTCAAATCCCTTATCACCCACCATTCCCTTTCCGACTCCACTGCCCCGCGTTGCCATTCCGGGCAGGGTGTCTTGCCCCGGTACACGTCAAGGATTGTTCCTCGGAAACAGGGGATTGCGAGGATAAGTCAAGGGTCGCCCATACCTTGGTGACGGGGTGATATGGTGTTCCGCACGGCTAATTTTCCATCCAGAGCCGAGACGCACGCAACCGGCCACCACCGCATGTGCATGCCGCATCATGCGTTCTTCACTGTCGCTCTTGTTTGCGCGACCACTTCGGTTTAGCCCCGGGCCATGACCTGTCCAGACCTGTTGATCCTGCGCCACGGCGAAACCGAATGGAACCTTGCCGGGCGCATGCAAGGCGAGGCGGACAGCCCGTTGACCGAATTGGGTCAGGCGCAGGCGGCGGCGCAGGGGCGATTGCTGGACCGGTTCGGGATTTCCGGCTGGACGATCGCGTGCAGCCCGCAGGGTAGATGCACGCAAACCGCCCGAATTGCCTTGCGCGGGGACATGCCACACATGATTCTGGATGACCGACTGGCGGAAATCACCCTGGGCGCCTGGTCGGGCGCCTTGCGCACCGACATCATGCGCGCAGCACCCCATTTGTTTGAACCGGATGACAGCCTGATCTGGTATGACCATGCGCCGGGCGGCGAGGGGCTGGACGCGCTTTATGCCCGGACCGGGGCCTTTCTGGCAGAGTGCACCGGACCGACCGTCATATTCACCCACGGAATCACCTCGCGGATGCTGCGCTGCCATGCGCTTGGGTTGGACCTGTCAGCGTTTTCCGAATTGCCGGGCGGGCAGGGCGTGATCTACCATCTGGCGCGCGGGCAGCAGCGCTGTCTGTTTGAAGACGGCTGGGACGGCGCGGATTGAAATGTTCGCGATCTCGCCGATTTAAAGGGGTTGAAGCCCCCAGCGCCTTTCAGTAAGACACCGTTCATCGGGTCGTTAGCTCAGTTGGTAGAGCGCTTCGTTTACACCGAAGATGTCGGGAGTTCGAGCCTCTCACGACCCACCATTCAATCTGCATGCCTTTGGGGGACTTACGCGATTGCGCCGAGATGCGTGCGCCCTGCGCAGAGCTGCCCGCTGCGCCTGGGCGCCGCAGATGTCTTCAAACCATGCAGATCATGTTGCGAACCGCCTGCGGCGCGCGGGTCGGGGAAAACGCCTGCCTTGCTCTTTGAACCCGTGATGGTTCATCATCCAGATCGGATCAGACTGGCGCGCAGGTGCCGAACACGGGAGGCAGAGATGCGGGTTTTCTTTACAGGGGGCAGCGGCAAGGCGGGCAAATGGGCGATCCGGTATTTGCAGGCGCAAGGCCATCACGTGGTGAATGTGGATCAAACCCCGTCAGGTCTGGACTGTCCCGAACTGTTGGTTGACCTGTGCGACGCGGGGCAGGTCATTGGTGCGATGTCGCAGTTCGTCGACTTCGCCGAGCTGGACGCGGGCAGCGGCGTGCCGACCTATGATGCCGTCGTGCATTTCGCAGCGATCCCCCGCGTCATGATCGGCACCGATGGCGAGTGCTTTCGGCAGAACACATTGACCACATACAACGTGATCGAGGCGGCCGTGAAACTGGGCGTTCCCAAGGTGGTCTTTGCCAGTTCGGAGACGACCTATGCCGTGTGCTTTGCGGACGGAGAGCTGAAACCGGATTTTGTGCCGATTGACGAAACCCATCCGACAGTGCCCCATGACAGCTACGCCATGTCGAAAGTCTGCAACGAGGTGACGGCCCGGTGCTTTCAGGCGCGCACGGGTGCCGACATTTACGGACTGAGGATCAACAACGTGATCGAACCGCATGAATATGCAGACATGTTTCCGGCCTTCATGAAAGATCCGGCGCTGCGCCGTCGCAATATCTTTGCCTATATCGATGCCCGTGACCTGGGGCATATGGTCGATTGCTGCCTGAAAACGGACGGTCTGGGCTTTGAGGTGTTCAACGTGTCAAACGATGACATGTCCGTGGGGATCACCTCCGATGCAGTGATCGAGCGGTTTTACAAGGGTGTCGCGCTGCGCGCCGAGATGGGCGCGCACGAGACCTTCTTTTCCAACAAGAAGGCGAAGGAGATGCTCGGGTTTCGGCCGAAGCATTCCTGGCGCGATGTGCTGGCGTGATCGGACAGTCCTGAACTGT
>CAYGQZ010000048.1:1344-15403 GCA_964352055.1 uncultured Rhodobacterales bacterium | reverse complement strand
CGCCGTCGTCACCCCTTGCGACTTCACGCAAATGCACCCCCAGCAGCACCAGACCGGGCCACAGCATATAGGCTTCGATTTCCAGATTCTCCCCGAATGAGAGCAGGATCATGGTCATGATTATGCCCATGGGCAGGCGACCTCGGGGATGGCAGGCGGCATCCATCATGACGAGGCCCGTGTGCCAGATCATCGGAACCAGCAAGGCCGCAAAACCGACGACACCTTTTACAAACAAAAGTCCGTACCATGTGTGGTGGCTTCCGATCGGCATGTATTCCACCGCATGAGACCCCGGATGCACTGTCCCGTGACCGAACCAGAACGCTTCGTTCTGCCACCGTTCGCTCGCAATGCGTTGCAGGGTTTCGCGGACGCGCGTGCTGTCTGCGCGGGCGCCTTTGAATGTTGAAACCGCGTCCTGTGCCAAAGTGACAAGCGCAGTTCCGAAAACTGCCAGCGATGCGGTCAATCCGGCGGTCACCTGCCAGGCCCATCCCCGCAAGAGAAGGGGCATCATGCGCGGTGCAATGGTACAGGCCACGAGGCCCACCAATCCCATGCGGGATTTGGAGGCGAGGATCATCAGCACACCGGCCGCCACACCTGCCAACATCCATTTGCGGTCTTTTTCTTCGAGTGCAAACAGCACCATGATCACGCCGAGAAGTGCCGCGAAAGGTGACCATGGCGCATAGAATTGCCATCTCGGTGTCCAACTGGCCGGGTCAAAGGTGTATAGAAAGACGCTGAAATACTCCGGTCCCGGCCCACCTACAGCTTTGAGCGGTGATGTGAAGATCAGTTCCGGCAGACCAATATAGGGAGCGGCCAGCATCAGCGGGGCAAGGGCCAATGTGCCTGCGCCAATGACGCATTGTCCGCGCACCAGCACCTCCCGTCGGATCGGCAAGACCGCACCGGCAAGCGGAAACAGCGCAAGAAGTGCCCACCCTTTGGCCCATCCGATGGACGATTTGATTGTCTGCTTCATGCCAAGTCCCCAATCGAGGTGTCCGACCCAAAGCGCGACCAGCAAAACAAACATACCCGCGAACCACGCCCATACCAGTGGCGGGACCGGTCCCGTTGCCCGCAAATCGGCGCGCATCGCGGGACCCAGATACAGTGAAAGGGCTGCGATCCCGCCGATAATCCACGCCAGGACCGGGCCGACGACATACAGCGCGCCGACCGCATAGAAAGGCCAGGTGAGGACAAGCGTCTTGTAAACCATCCGTTCTGCGGGGTTTTGCGGTGTCATCGCGATGCCTCCGGCGCGGTGGTGATGCGACCAATGACAGCAGACCGGATCCAGCCAAGAACAAGGCCAATCAAAAGCATGAAAGTCGCAGCGCCCCCTGCGGCGATTGCAAGTTTGCGATTGGGTGACGATGGCCGATCTGGCAAGGACGGGTTTTCCAGCACCTGAACCAGTGGATATGAAGCGTAGACATCCGATTTCGTGGACTGAGCGCGCGCGATCGCAGATGCAAAAACCGCTTCGGCCACCGAAAAGTCGCGCTGCAGGTCCTGCAACCGCGCGGCCGTCGGGGCCAGGCGGTAAAGGGCGCCCTGTTCGTCGGCCAATCGTGCTGACAGCGTCTCATATTGCTGCGCGACCCCGGCGCGCTCCGCATCCATTTTGACCAGGACCGACAACAGATCCGCCCGGGCTCCGGCAGGGGCGAGGTCAAGCCCGGTCAACTGATCCACAGGCATTCCCGTGACGCTTGCGGCCTGGGACAAGGTGGCGGCCGATGTCATCTTGTATGCGGCAAGCGCATCACGCACCTTTGGATGGCCTTCGCCAAACAGTGATCTTGCTTCTGCCAGGGTTGCTGCATGCAGCGCCACCTCATCTGTCAGTGCCACGAATTGTGCGTCGGCATAGAGTTTGAGCGTCGCCGCGGCCGCCGGTGCGCCCAGCCCCAGCGACGCTTCGAGCGCCGCGACGCTTTTGGATTTCTCGCTGAGGGTCGCGGCCAAATCCTGAACCCGCGTTTCCAGCGTGCGCGTGCTTTCGACAATGGAATCGTATTGGTCCCCCGATATCAGTCCGGTTTCGCGCTGCAGATTTGCAATGTCGTCCCGCGTGGCGGAAACCGAAACCCGATAGTCTTCAATCGCGGCAAGTCCGCTGTCCTCACGCGTGGCCAGTTCATCATTTCTGAGGGCATCGAGTTCAGCGAAAAATGCCGCCAGCAAAGCATCGCCCCGCGCCTGCGCGTCTTCCGCGCTTGTCCCGGTGACTTCGACATGGATGAGACTGGTCTGATCCACCAGGTCGATCCGGGGTTTGCCAAAATCCTTGCGTTCCATCGCCATGGCTTCGGCTGCCGCTTCCAGAATGCGGTCGGCACCGATGAGCCGCTTGTATGTCTCTGTGGGGCTGACCGAATTGCTGGAGAATGCCGAATTGGCGAAGGACGATGCCTGACCGATCCCGTTCAAATTCATTGAGGCCGAAGCGCCTGAACCCGGCAGGATCAACGACGTTTGTGACCTGAAAGAGAGGGGCGCGGTTTTGAGATAGCCCAGGATGGGTGCCCAGATCATCGCTCCACCCACAAGCGCGAAGGCAAGGTATCTTGGGACGCGGCCCAGATCGGCCAATCCACCGCCCATCAGAATGCGACGGAAGGTGATCCGACGCTTGCGCGGTGCAGGGTGGCTGTGCGCCATGAATGTGTCTTGTACGGTCATCGAACGTCTCCTTTGTCCGATGCCTACCATTATCGAGTGCACTGCCGCTTGGTCCCTGTCGGGTTGTCAGCCGGTGCATTTGCGCCTTTGGACTATCCCTTTGGATAGGTCAGAACAGACCTGCCTCGCGTGCGATCAAAGCTGCCTGTGTCCGGTTCGCCGCACCCACCTTGCGGTACAATGTCTTGACGTGCAGCTTTACTGTCGGTTCCTGAAGGTCCAGATCGCGCGCGATTTCCTTGTTGGATTTGCCTTCTGTCAAACCTTTGAGAACCTGCAATTCGCGTTGCGACAGCTTTTCCGCCAGAGGATTGGTCGGTGTATCGTCAACGGCTGTCATGAAATCGATCGGGGCGTATTGCTCGCCCATCGCCATGAAGCGCACCGCGTTGATCATGGACTTGGCGGGCAAGGTTTTGGGCACGAAACCGGCAGCCCCTGATTCCAGCGCTTTCTCTGCAATCTCCCGCGTCGCTTCTCCGGACATCAGCGCAACACGCTGTCCCTCCTTGAGCTTCATGACCCGTGACAACCCGGCCAGACCATTCATTCCGGGCATGTTGAGATCGAGTAGGATGAGATCATAGGGCTCATCTTCTTCGACCCGCCTGCACGCCTCATCCACGTCAGCGGCGGTGTTTGTCTCAATCTCGGCCTGCGACCCCAGAAACATCACCAGCATGTCCCGTAAAAGATCGTGATCGTCGGCGATCAAAACTCTCATGGCGTACTCCTCGTCTGCCTATCCGTACCCTGTGAAATCGACAGTTGCACGTCAAAAGTCTGGCCCGTGCCGTCTGCAGGATTGTCCCATTCGGATAGGCCCCGTTTCCCTTTGGATGGGTTTGTCGACCACTTGGATGCGTCGCGCGACCGAAGTCCCATCAGACTGTCCGTCCGCTCCGTTGAGCGAAAGCCGGTTCTTCGTCAGCTTGCAGGCAATCACACAAGCTTACGGAATTATAACTATGAAACAAGCAATTAACACCTTCGACCTCGACTTTGCGACACCTGTCAACTTCCAGTCCGTGCCGACGAAAAACCTGACCGCACTTGATCTTGATCTGGTTGATGCAACCGCAGACGAGACGATTTCGACGCTGTTGTCACCAGGCTTTCGCAGGGTGTTTTTCATGAACGCGCATTGCTGCAATGTGCGCCGCAAAGACGCCGCCTATGCGCGTGCTGTTGCAAACGCCGATCTTTTGCTGCCCGACGGTGCGGGGGTTGCGATGGCTGCGAAGATGGCCGGTCAGGACCTTGCCGCCAACCTGAATGGTACGGATTTCGTTCCTCTGCTGCTCGCCCGGGCTGCCCGGCAGGGCAAGTCGGTTTTTCTGTTCGGCGGAACGCCAGGCACGGCAGCTGCGGCAGCCGCAAAACTTGTCCATGACATTCCGGATCTGCGTATCGCAGGCACCCGCGATGGTTTCGAGGGGGCCGCACATCCGCAAAAGGCGATCAGGGATATCAATGACAGCGGGGCCGACATTGTTCTGGTCGCGATGGGTGTGCCTACGCAGGAGCTTTGGCTGGATGAATACGCCCATCGCCTCGATGCAACCCTGACGCTGGCTGTGGGCGCATTGTTTGATTTTCTGGCGGGGAACGTGACGCGCGCGCCCAAGCTTGTTCGTCGCGCAAGAATGGAATGGGTGTGGCGTCTGGCCATGGAACCACGCCGCATGGCAAAACGGTACCTTGCCGGCAATCTGACCTTTCTTGGACATGCTGCCAGGACTGTCTGTGCAAAATCATCCGCAACCGCGGTTTACCGGCGGCTTCTCGACCTTGCTGTGTCCGGCAGTGCGATGCTGGTTCTGTTGCCTTTGTTTCTCCTGACCGCTCTTGCCATCAAATGCGAGTCGCGCGGGCCTGTCTTGTTCCGGCAAACCCGCGTCGGCCGTGATGGCAAACCCTTTTCAATGTACAAGTTCCGGTCGATGTCCGTAGACGCGGAAGCGCGGCGCAGCGCAGTCCTGGCCACCTCCGACCGCGAGGGCGTCTGTTTCAAATCCCGCAAAGACCCCCGGATCACGCGCGTCGGCCGCTTTATCCGCCGCTTTTCAATCGATGAATTGCCCCAGATCCTGAATGTGCTGCGCGGTGAAATGTCTATTGTTGGTCCGCGCCCGGCACTGCCGTGTGAAGTGGAGGCCTATCCCGCCCGTGCCTTGGGCCGCCTCGCCGTGAAACCCGGTATCACGGGTGTCTGGCAGGTGTCAGGTCGTGCGGATATCGGATTTGAAAAGATGATTGATATGGACCTCGCCTATGCCGCATCCCGTACAATTCTGCTTGATATCATTCTTATCCTGATGACCTTTCGCGCCGTTGTGTCGGGCCGCGGTGCATATTGATGGCTTTGAGGGGGGCGCCCTGATCCGCTCCATACGGCCTGCCTGGCCTGCGCGCGGCAATGGCTGCGCCAGGCAGGTCGGGTTCGAAACAGCCCTCAACCTATCCGAAAGGATAGGGGCCTATCCTTCTGCGGCGGTGCGCGCCGTTTCTTTATGTGCCATATCAGACAAAACCCGAAAGGAACGCCCCATGTTGCGCAGATTGATGTCCAGTGCCCCGATCCTTGTCTTGTCGGCATTCGCCGCTTGCGCGGAGGATTTGCCTCAGCCCGAAGGCGAAGTGCTTTTGACCGTGTCCGGTGCGATCACCGTGACCAACACTGGCGACGTTGCCGCGTTCGATCTGGAGATGCTGCAAGCGCTTGACGATACCACCGTTGAGACAACAACGATCTGGACCGAGGGCACGCAAGTGTTTCAGGGCGTATCGCTTGATGTGCTGATGACACGGCTTGGTGTCGATGCCGAAACGCTTCGCGCGACAGCAATAAATGACTATGCGGTAGAGATTCCCGTCTCGGACGCACAGCCGGGTGGCCCGATCCTTGCCTATCTGCTGAACGGGGACACGATGTCGGTCCGCGACAAGGGCCCCTTGTGGGTGATCTATCCCTATGATGACAATGCGGACTACCGAACCGAGGTCATCTATTCGCGCAGCATCTGGCAACTGGACCGCATTGAAGCGATAAACTAGGGCCACAGCATGAACGGGTCCTGACCCCGGGGCCCGTCGAAAGATCGTAAAGCAGAGGCACAGAATTTGCGTTTTGAATTCCCGGCGATGTCGCGAAAGATTGCCCTGTCGATCCTTGCCGGTGCCCTCAGTCTGTGCGCGATCGCGTACTTGTCCCTGGCGGTGTCCAGTGACCTGCGGCTTTTGAACTCGGCCCGTTCTGACAATGTCCAGTGGACCCTGTCACAGTCCGAGGTGGAGTTTCTGGAGTTTGACAGCCACCTCAGGGAGGCCATTTCCGAGACCGACCCGGATTTGCAACTCTTGCGTCGTGAATTCGACATTTTCTACAGCCGGATCAAGACACTGTCCCAATCCGGGCTCTACGAAAACTTGCGTCAGATCCCAGTTTTCTCAACCAGTCTTGCCAGCGTCCAGCAGTTTCTCAACACCTCTGTTCCGATCATTGATGGCAGTGATGTCATGTTTCGCGCAGGCTTGGCTGACCTGAAATCCATGTCGACCGAGATACGGCCCGCCGTCAGGGCGTTGTCAAATTCCGGATTGAATTACTTTGCCAGCGATTCAGACCGGCGGCGTATTTCGGTGTCGACCACATTGACGCAGCTTGCGGTTGCCGTCGGGCTGCTCATGCTTGTCCTCATGGTGCTGGTCATCTACCTGGGTTTTTTGAACGCGCAGAACGTGCGACGCAGAGCCGAGATCTCCCAGACCAGCGAACGCATGAAAATTGTCACCGGGACGGCTCTGGATGCTGTTATTGTCAGTGATGAAGAGGGCCGCATTCTTGATTTCAACACGGCAGCCGAAACGATCTTTGGTCATACCGCAGAAGATGTGATCGGCGCCGATCTGGGGAAGCTAATCGTACCGGATCATCACCGCGCCGCGCACGCCGCCGGGATGCAACGCATGCGCAGCAGTGGCGAAAAGCGCGTCGTCGGCAAAGGGCGCGTCAAGCTTGAAGCAAAGCGGTCCAATGGAGACATTTTTCCGGTTGAATTGGCGATTCAATCTGCCGAAACGGACGATGGCGAGATTTTCATCGCCTTTTTGCGAGATATTTCGCATCGCGTTAAGGCCGAACAAGAGCTGGTCGAGGCCCGCGATCTTGCCGTGGCAGGAGAGAAGGCAAAGACAGATTTTCTGGCGACGATGAGCCATGAAATCCGTACCCCTCTGAATGGCCTTCTGGGGAACCTCACCCTTTTGAGCGATACGCGCCTCAACACGCAGCAGTGGCAATATGTCAACAACATGAAAACCTCAGGGCGGTTGTTGATGAGCCACATCTCCGACGTGCTTGATATCACCAAATACGATGCGGGAAAGCTGCAAATACGTCCTGCGCCGATGAACATGAACGCGCTGCTGCAGGATATTGTCGACAGTCAAGTCGGGGCGGCCGGGGCAAATAATTCAGTCCTGGAGTGGAGTTGGAAGGGTCCTGCTGTCGGCTGGATCAATGCCGACCGCGAACGCATCCAGCACATTTTGAGCAATATGATCGGGAATGCCGTCAAGTTCACTGTGGATGGCCGGATCGCTGTCGAGGCCCAGTTGCTGGACCACGCCGGCAAGACGCCTGAACTGCTTGTCGGTGTGCGCGACACGGGCATCGGTATCGAGGCCGAATTGCAGCCCAGGATTTTCGATGATTTTGTCACCGGCGACAGTTCATATGACAGGGACGTTGGCGGAACCGGACTTGGCCTGGGCATTGCGCGCCGTTTCGTGAAGGCACTGGGTGGCCAGATCGGCATGCAAAGCACGCATGGCGAAGGCAGCTTTTTCTGGGTGCGTTTCCCGATTGAGCCAACCGAAGCGCCGGTCGCCGCGCCCGAGGCCAAGCGCACATCAGCTGTCGGTCAAAGCCGCAGGGTTCTGATCGTCGAAGACAATGAGATCAACCGTTCTGTCGTCCGCCAGATGCTTGAAAAAGCCGGGCACAGCGTGCGTGAAGCGCATGATGGCCGCGCGGGTGTCCGACTGTCAGAAGCGGAGCATTTTGACTTGATCCTGATGGATATCAGCATGCCGGTCATGGACGGGCGCGCCGCGACGCGTGCCATCAGGCAGGGTAAGGGCGCCTCTGCCGAGGTGCCGATCATCGCACTGACCGCCAATGCAATGGCGGACGAACAAAAGGCGTTTCTGTCAGATGGCATGAATGCCGTGCTGACAAAACCATTGTCCCGTGATGCTTTGCACGCTGTTGTGCAAAAATGGTCAGGGACCGTCCATCCGCAAATCACAGCGGTCTCAGCAGATCATCTGGCAGAGTTGCGCGACACCGTGGGGGATGAGACGTTTGCCAGCCTGATAAACCGGTTTTCTGAGGAAATCGACGCGGAGATCGAATGGTTCGCCAATGTCGCATCCCGTGACCCGGGTGACGTCAGGAAACGCGCTCACAAGGCTGCCGGCAGTGCTGCGACCTTTGGTGCGAAACAATTGCGTGCCGTCTTCATCGAGATCGAAACGGCCGCTGCCGCCGGTGATGACGCCCAAATTGCAAAGTCCTGCGCGGCGCTTTCCGCAACCTGGGCCGTGGCCCGCGATGCGCTTAGCGCAGCGCGACCCCAATAACCGTGGCGATCCCAAGAATGCGCCCAATTTCGGCAACATTCGTCAGCGTACTGTCGTAACAGGCGATGGCGTCTCCGGGGAGCAGGTATGGGTCATAGTCGTCCCGATCTGCCCGCCGCAAAAGGTCCTCGATATCGCGTTCGATGACGACGGACACGTCCGTGACCGGGTTTCTGGAAAACAACACGGACGATCTGTTGGCGCTGCTTGCACGGGCGCCACCCACGCAGTTTGTATCGATGACGGCCTGCAAATAACGGGTCCCGTAAGGCACCTCGCGCACTTCACGACCCACCGCTGACACAGCATTGCCTGCAGCCGGCTGCGTGAGGTTCGACAAGAACAGCGACACGCCAGGAGGGCTGATTGGCCCGGGCCGCATCAAATTCTCCTGAAAGCAACCCAAGCTTGGTACGGACACCTCGTCGCCCGTCAAAAGCATGATGTCCACCGCATTCTGACCTTCGAAAACACCACGCATGTCTATCGAATACACCTTTCCATCGCGCCGAACCTGCACGCCGGAAATATCGGCGTCCGGACGGACGCCTCCCGCGGCACGCAAGGCTGCGGACAGATTGCGCGCTTCGGTGGAGGCGCCCAGCGCACCTTGACGCACCGTATCAATCCGGTCGCCTTCAACGCCTCCGATTTCGACGGCGAAGGGATCGAAAACGGCGCCTGAAACCCCGACGGTCACAGAAGCAAGATCCGCGACCCGTACCGACAGGCGCGGGCGCTCGACAAAGAAGTCTTGCGCGATCAGTTGGCGGGCAATTTCGTCTTCGACCTGGTTCGTGGTGCGGCCCTGCGCGCGGATTGGCGACAGAAATGGCAATTTGAGCGTGCCATCCCGCGACACAACATAGCTTCCGTTAAAGGTTTCATCGTCACCGACGCGGATATCCAGAAGATCATTGCGTGTCAGCCGCTCACCAAGCAGTACCGAGGCTGCAATCGTATCCCCCTTGCCGCCGGTGCCGCCACGTGGTGCCTGGCACCTGGAGGCGTTGATCGATGCCGACCTGAGGAACTGTGCTTCATTGCGCCGAACCTCTATGGCGCGATATTGCGCCTGATATCCGTCACCTGCCGCGATTGTTTCCAGGTTGTCGGGTCGGTCAAAGGACGCGCAACCTGCCAACGCGCAGAACGCCAGAGCGACCGACCTATTCTTGACAATTGAGCCCAAATTCAACCTCGTCACGATTATCTGCACGTCCGCTAGGTTTAGGCAATCGCACAGGCGCGGTCGAGAGGCCGTTGGCATCTGGCTGCCTATCCTTTCGGATATGTTGCACTCCGGTTGCGCCCTTTCACTCTCCGGAGGCGTCCACGACACAGATAAGGCGACCAGGTACACAACGTCCAACGAACATGATTGGACCAGCACCGTGACCACAAGCTCTCATCAGCACAGCATCATGCGCAACCTTTTTGCCTATGGCGCATCCGAAATTGCCGCAAAGGCATCGCGTCTGTTGGTGGTTGTGGTTGTTGCAAGGTCTCTTGACCTCACGCAGATCGGCGTTGCTGCGGCGGCGCTGGCCGCGGCGGACATTCTGAAATCGCTGACTGAAAATGGCGTCGGTCAAAGAATTATTGCGGCGCGCGAAGACGAGCTGGAACAGACCTGTGTGACCGCGCACCGCATCTTCTGGGTCTGGTGTGTGGGTCTGTTCGTCATTCAGGCCGCCGTCGGGTTTGCACTGTTCGCCGCAGGCGGCAGTTCACTGCTTTTGGCTCTGATCCTGCTTCTTGCGGCTGAATATCTGTTCATGCCCGCAGGACTTGTGCAGGCCGCGCTTGCCATGCGCGCAGGCAAGCTTCAGCAGACAGCCGCCATTGCCGGTGCCCAGATCGTCGGGGCAAACCTGATGTCGGCCGTTCTCGCGCTGCTCTGGCCTTCGGCGATTGCGCTTGTCCTGCCGCGCCTGGCGACGGCGCCGTTCTGGCTGATTGCCATGCGTCGTCTGCATCCGTGGCAGGCAGACCTGTCGCAAGGTCGCGCGCCATATGCACCGTTCATTCGTTTTGGATGGGCCGTTCTTGGGGTTGAGGTCGTCAAGGCCCTGCGGATGCAAGCGGACAAGGTCATTGTCGGCTTCATGATGGGCGCCGAAGCCTTGGGGTTGTACTTCATGGCGTTCAATGCCGGTCTCAGCCTTGCGACGTCTTTTTCGGTCGCGTTCTCGACAGTCTTGTTTCCCTATCTGTGCAGCAGTGCAGATCAATGCCAGTCGCTGCGCCGCAGTATCCTGCTGGCGCTCGGTCTGATCACACCTGTCGTGGTGCTGCAGGCACTCCTTGCACCCTGGTATGTTCCGATGCTTTTTGGTGCGGGCTGGGACGATCTGCCCCTGATCGTATCGATCCTGTGCCTGGTGGCCATTCCGACAATGTTGTGGTCCGCCACCGCAGGATGGCTGCGCGCGAATGGGCGGCCGCAGGTCGAGCTGTCCGTCACTGTCGCAATGACCGCAGCGCTGATGATCAACACCGTCGTGCTGGCACCGCTGGGGCTGGTCGCCGTGGCCTCTGGTTACGCAATCGTCGCGACGGTCGTGATGATTGGTGCGTCTCTTCCAACACTTTCGATGGTCTTCGGGCCAACATTTGCAAAGGCCTGAATCATGCCCATGTTTTCAATCATTCTCCCCTGCTTCAATGCGCAAGGGACCCTCGCCGAAACGCTTGAAAGCCTGCAGGCGCAAACCTGTCGCGATTGGCAAGCGGTTTGCGTGGACGATGGCTCAACCGATGCAACACGCGACATTATCCAGAGCTTTGCGGCCCGCGATCCGCGGTTCAAGCTCGCATGCAACCCCGGCAAGGGGCCCAGCGATGCGCGCAATCACGGGGCCCTCGTTGTGGCAAGCGGAGAACTGATTGCCTTTTGCGATGCCGACGATATCTGGGTGCCGACCAAACTGGAAGTGTTGACCACTGCGTTTGCCGATCCCGGCGTGCACGGCGCCTTCGGTCAGATCGCCTTTTTCAGCGATCACCCTGCGGATGCGAAAGTGTTTTCCACTGTTCCGGCGCGCGATCTGGCCATCCCCATGTTGCTTGGTGAAAATCCGGTGTGCACAATGTCCAACGTCACCGTGCGGAAATCCAGCTTCTCGGCGAGTGGCGGATTTGATCCCTCCATCGTCCACAACGAAGACCTTGAATGGCTGATCCGTCTTTTGGGGCAAGGCGCGCGCGTCGTCGGGCTGAACGGGCTGCACACGTACTATCGGACCAGCGCGCAGGGTTTGTCCTCGGATCTGTCGGCAATGCTGGCGGGGCGCGCGCGCGCGCTTGAGACGGCAGCCCTTTACGGGGTCGTACCCTGCCGCAAAAGTCACGCGATCCACCACCGCTACCTTTCGCGCAGAGCCTTGCGCCTGGGACAGGGTCGGTATGAGCCACTGCGCCACGCCATTACGGGCCTGGCGCACAGCCCGACAGGGTTCCTTTTGCCGCTCAGACGCGGAGGTCTGACAATCACGGCTGCTGTTCTGGCCACGGTTCTTCCCGGCAAGACCACACAGTTTCTTTTCTCCAGATAATCCGAAAAGGTCCCGAAATGACATTTGCATCAATCGTTGTTCCCGCGTTTAACGTACAGGAAACACTCGCAGAAACCCTGCGCGCCTTGCTGGCGCAAACCTACGCGTCCTATGAGATCATCATTGTCGACGATGGCTCAACCGACGCGACATCCGGTATTGCGCACGCGTTTTCAGAGGATCCAAAAGTCCGTATTGTGCGCCAACCAAACCGAGGTCTTGCCGGGGCGCGCAACACAGGTATCGCAACCGCCAAAGGCAGTGTCATTGGCTTTTGTGATGCAGACGATCTTTGGGAGCCGGAAAAACTGGCGCTGCATGTTGCGCATTTGGAGAAAAACCCCCAGGTGGGCATCAGCTTTGCAGGCTCGGCAATGATTGATGACGACGGAAAGCTGCTGGGTCAGGCACAGCGTCCCCGCCTGCGCGGAATCGATGCGCGCTGCATCTTCAAGCGCAACCCGGTCGGGAATGGATCTGCCGCAGTGATCCGGCGCGACGTTTTTGACGCAATTGCTTTCCGCCCCGAACATGAAACGCTGCGTGACTGGTATTTCGATGAAACGTTTCGTCAGTCCGAGGACATCGAGTGCTGGCTGCGTATTGCCTTGACGACAGATTGGGAATTCGAGGGCATAGAGGGGCTGCTGACAAGGTATCGGATCTCTTCCGGGGCGTTGTCGTCCGCCACGGACCGCCAGTTTGCCGCATGGGAACGCATGGTGGACAAGCTCAAGTGTCTGGCCCCCGCGTTCTTTGCCGCTGAAACGCCCGCCGCGCGCGCCTATCAACTGCGCTATCTCAGCAGACGCGCTATTCGTGATCTGGATGCAGTGCGCGCGCGTGAACTCTATCGTGCTTGGGTCAGGACATCGCTGGTGCCATTGCGCGAAGAGCCGGCCAAATCGATTGTCACGCTTGCCGCCGCTTGTGTTCTGTCCTTGCTGGGGCCGCGGGTTCTGCGGCAAGCGATGGCACTGGCCACCCGGTCAGGAGCGGTACAATGACCAGAATGCGCGTTGTTCATCTTGTTGACGATACCACGGCCGGCGGCGTGATGCAGGTTGTCGATCACATCACGACATCCGCCGACCTGGCACAAGACGCCCAGCACTCTGTTCGTATCGTCAATCGCCGCAGCCTTGCGATTGGCCGGATCGACGCCGACGTCATCGTTTCTCATCTGTCGATCAGCTGGCGCGGTTTGCCCATACTGTTGTCATTGCGCGCAACGAACACCCACGCGTCTCTGGTTCATGTCGAGCACAGTTATACCGAGGGGTTTGTGGCCAACAATGTGACGCGCCATGGCCGGTTCGCGACATTGCTGCGGACGTCCTATGCCATATTCGACCGCGTTGTCGCTGTCAGTCGTGCGCAGGGTCGATGGCTCACGTCGCGCCGGTATGTGCATCCGGAATCGCTTGTCGTCATTCAATCCTGTGCCGACATGGCCGCCTTCCGAGGCCTGCCGCGACCGAAGGGGCCTGTTCGCGTGATCGGGGCGATCGGTCGGCTGGACCGGCAAAAGGGTTTTGACACATTGATCACGGCCTTTCGCCAGTGCCGGGATCAAGACATCGTCCTGCAGATCTATGGCGAAGGATGCGAGCGGGAGGAATTGGAGCGCCTGGCCGATGGTGACCCACGTATTCGTTTCATGGGGTTTGCACCCAACGTGGCGGCGGCAATGTCCGAGATTGATGCCGTTGTGATGCCATCCCGCTGGGAGGCATACGGGTTGGTTGCGATCGAAGCGCTGGCAGCGGGTCGTGTTGTGCTGGTCAGTGCCGTTGACGGTTTGACCGATCATGAGCCACGTGGCGCGCACGTCGTTCACGCGACTTCGGTCCGTTCCTGGAGCCGCGCCATTGACCGATTGGCAGCAGGGGATCTGGCGCCATCGACCCCGCGGAACGCGGCAGAGGTGGACACCTTGGAAACCTGTTTTGCGACCCTGTGGCTGGGACTGCTGGCCACCCTGAATTGCAAGGTTTCGAAAAAGGCAACGGCCGATCACTGACGGTGGGTTCTGTCTCCGAATGGGCCCGCGCCGGTTGATCAGGAATCGAAGCCGCACTGGATGGCTGTGTCGACTGTGAGACTGCGCGTCGCTTGATCGCAGGTCCCTGTCGCAGGTCGGTTTCTGC
>CAYGQZ010000048.1:0-1244 GCA_964352055.1 uncultured Rhodobacterales bacterium | reverse complement strand
GATGAGTTGGAATCCCGCCCTTGATCCTGATTGTCCCAAAGGGGACGCAGTCGATGCAATCGAAACCGTCATCGTGCCGCGTGCCCGTGATCTGGGCGGTTTCGAAGTGCGCCGCGCCTTGCCTGCGCCGAAACGTCAGATGGTTGGTCCGTTCATATTCTTTGACCAGATGGGCCCGGCCGAATTTGTCACAGGCACCGGGATCGATGTGCGTCCGCATCCGCATATCGGGCTGGCAACGGTCACATATCTGTACAAAGGCAAGATCCATCACCGCGACAGCCTGGGCACGGATCAGTGGATCGAACCGGGGGCCGTCAACTGGATGGTCGCGGGCCATGGGATCACCCATTCCGAACGGACAGATGGCGACATTCGCAAAAACCCGCACAGCCTGTTTGGTATTCAAACGTGGGTCGCCTTGCCCAAGGACACAGAGGATGATCCGGCGGCCTTTGAACATGCGCCCATGGACACACTTCCATTCCTGGAAGGTGAGGGCAAAGCGGTGCGCCTGATTCTCGGCGATGCCTGGGGGGAACGGGCGCCGGTCAAGACTGCGTCCGAGATGTTTTATGCCGATGCGGTGCTGGACGCGGGCGCGCGGATGCCTTTGCCGGACAATCATGAGGATCGCGGGATTTATGTTGTGGCCGGGTCGATCGTGGTCGCGGGGCAGAGCTATGGCGCCGGTCAGATGATGGTGTTTCGGCCCGGTGATCAGATGTCGGTTACGGCGGGCGACGCTGGGGCGCGCCTGATGTTGCTGGGTGGGGCAACGCTGGAAGGCTCGCGGCATATCTGGTGGAACTTTGTGGCCTCCAGCAAAGAGAGGATCGAAGCGGCCAAGGAAGCCTGGCGGGCAGGGGATTGGGCACATGGACGGTTCCGGCTGCCGCCCGGCGATGAGGATGAACATATTCCCTTGCCTGAGAGGTGATGCGTCAGCCCATGTAATGTGAGGCCGGCGCGCGTTGATCGGTTGAGTCTGTGCCCGTTTTTCGCCTTTGGCTTTGGGGAGTTTGCATGCACGACCGACAGGTCTTTTGAAAGCAAAAGCCCGGTCATCGGCTCGAAACAGCTTGCTTGAAAATGATTGTGCCGTGTTCACAGCAGAATTCGGTCCGTTTCTGGCAAAACCCCGCTTGACGGGGCAGAGCACTGCACATATGACCGCACAACGCAGCGGGCGGTTGTAGCTCAGTTGGTTAGAGTACCGGCCTGTCACGCCGGGGGTCGCGGGT
>CAYGQZ010000047.1:12200-20568 GCA_964352055.1 uncultured Rhodobacterales bacterium | reverse complement strand
ATGGTGGGCGACCCTGGAATCGAACCAGGCGTGCGTCTCCGCGAGGGAGTTACAGTCCCCTGCCACACCTTGCGGCCTGTCGCCCACTACGTCATAGGAGCATATCTCCGCGTGACGTGAGCGCGTGATTAACGGGACGCAAATACAGGGTCAAGGCCGAAATGACCCCCGCAAGGCCGCAAAGGACAGCGCAATGAAAAAGCCGAAGTGGGTTGTTCAGAAGGAACAGACAAGAAAAGTCGAACGGGACGCAACTGTTTGGCTGTTTGGCCTGCATGCCGTGCGCGACGCCCTTATGAACCCTGCCCGGACAAAACTGCGCCTGATCGTGACCCTGAACGCCGAGGCCAAGCTTGCAGATGCAATTGAAGCCGCCGGTACCCCGCCCGAAGTGGTCGACGCCCGCCGGTTTACAGCCCCCCTTGATCCCGGCTCCGTCCACCAGGGGGCGGCGCTTGAGGTCAAGCCGCTGGATTGGGGCAGTGTCGCAGACGTGGCCATCGGCGCGACCGCGCCGCGCCTCATCCTGCTCGACCGGGTGACTGATCCGCACAATGTTGGGGCGATTCTACGCTCAGCCGAGGTTCTGGGCGCATCAGCGGTCATCGGCATGCGCCATCATGCAGCCCCTGAAACCGGCGCACTGGCCAAATCGGCTTCGGGAGCCTTGGAAAGACAACCCTATATTCGTGTACGCAACCTCGCAGACACAATCATCGAATTGCAAGGCATGGGTTATCTCGTGCTCGGGCTGGATGGCGCAGCGGACCAGACCATTGAAACGGCCCTGCAAGGCCGCAAGGACCGGGCTGTCGCACTCGTGCTTGGCGCCGAAGGACCGGGTCTACGCCAGAAAACCCGTGAAACCTGCGACGCTTTGGTAAAAATCGACGCAGCGGGCACGTTTGGATCGCTCAATGTTTCAAATGCTGCCGCCCTCGCCCTATATGCCAGTAAGGACCACGCATAGGAGGCGACAATCGCCCACCCGACCAAAATCGCGACGTGCTGCTATTGCGGCACCCGTGCCGCTCTTGTTCTTGCCGGCAAAGAGCGGCATGAACTGGCCTGTTCGCAATGCGGTGCACCGTTGCATAACCTGAAAATGCTGCCGAAACACCGCAGCAGCGACCCAAAAAGCGTACAGCCGCCCTTGGCACGGTCACAGCCGCGGCCCAAGCCTTCCAAGAAAAAGTCGAAACGGCGCAAATCCCGCTGGAGCGACGTGTTCGAAGATGTATTTGATATTGTCGAAGACATCTTCGACTAAGGCCTTCGGCCGTTCACCTCAGCCATTACGGATCACGTTTCGCGTTGCGCCGCAGGCAAAGGCATCAAACAAGCAACCCAAGGTCACAGTCGGGCGCACGCCAGGGTCAATTCCCGCCTGCCCCGTGCACAATTCGAACACCGGCGTTTAATCTTTCGTTCACAGATTTGCGAGACAGTCTTTAACAGCGCTTGGATGACCCCATCTAATGCCCTGAGCATCAGGACATGGAACCCCTGCATGTTAAATTTACTGTCCCTCGTTCCACACTTGAACGCCCCTTTCGCTTTGCGTCAGGGGCGTCTTTTTTCTCACCATACATTTGTGTAGAAGAATGGCATGACCCAGTACTCCGACAGCATGTTGCGCGACGTTTTGCACCGGACCAAGGTGGTGGCGGTGGTCGGTGTGTCGGCCAACCCCGTTCGGCCCAGTTATTTCGTTGCGCGCTACCTCAAGCTGAAGGGATTCCGAGTCTTGCCCGTAAACCCAGCCTATGAGGGAACCCAGCTGTTCGGGGAAACCGTTGCCGGAACCTTGTCAGAGGTGACAGCCCCGGTGGACATGGTCGACATTTTTCGACGGTCCGAAACCGTGGGCCCCATCGTCGACGAGGCACTTTCCGCCCTGCCCCACCTGAAGACGATCTGGATGCAGATCGGCGTCGAAAACGCCGAAGCCGCGCGCAAGGCAGAAGCCCACGGCATTACCGTGATCCAGAACCGCTGCCCGAAAATCGAATTCCAGCGGCTGCACGGCGAATTGCGCATGGGCGGTTTTGCGACCGGTGTGATTTCGTCCCGACTGTAAAAGCCGCGGGCCTAGGGTGATCACGAGGCCGCCGCCATCACGCCCGGCGCCGTAAGGGTCAGTTCAACCGTGCCCAAACCTGTCCTCGGCAGATTGGCCCGAAACATCCCGAAACTTTCAGCGCATCTCCCGTCAATGACATCTTTGAGCGATAGGTCTTGTCCGTGTCCGGGGCCCAGATCTTGCCACCGGAATAGCTGCCAGCCCCATCCGCATTCATATCCCAGATGATCGGCTTGCCAACGCTCGACTGATCGTCGCTGCCGACAACCTTGACGATGGTGCCGCACAGCTTGGCGCCGCATGGCGCAATATCGACATGCAGATAGGCACCACTGTCGCCGGCCTCCGTCTTCCATGTCCCGGCAGCCGGTTCCGCCAAGGCGGCACCTGCGGTTGCAATGACCATCAGGGTGGATGCGATAAGGTGTTTCATAACTCTCTCCTGCCTTTGTGCGGCAGACTGTGTGCCAGAGTGCCCGCTCAGCGCAAGAATGACCTTGGGTCGCGTTGCGAATCTGGGTCAGAGGTGCCAAGACACGGTGATCACCCAGAAAGGCACACGCCCATGATCCTGTATCCCGCAATCGACCTCAAGGACGGCCAGGCCGTGCGGCTGGTGCATGGCGACATGGACCGCGCAACCGTGTTCAACGACGATCCCGCAGCGCAGGCGCGCGCCTTTGTCGATGCAGGCTGCGAATGGCTGCACCTGGTGGACCTGAACGGGGCATTTGCGGGCGAACCCGTCAACGCGGCTCCGGTCGAGGCGATTCTGGCGGCCTGTGACGTGCCTGCGCAATTGGGCGGTGGCATTCGCGACATGGCAACAATCGAGGCCTGGCTGACCAAGGGGCTGGCCCGCGTGATCCTGGGCACTGTGGCCGTCGAAAACCCGGATCTTGTTCGCGAAGCGGCCCGCGCCTTCCCTGGCCAGGTGGCTGTCGGAATTGACGCACGCGGCGGCAAGGTGGCGACCAAGGGCTGGGCCACCGAGACGAACGTGGACGCGACAGACCTGGCGCGCTCCTTCGAGGACGCAGGCGTTGCGGCCATCATCTACACCGACATCAACCGGGATGGGGCCATGGGCGGCCCCAACATTCCAGCCACCGCAAGCCTCGCCCGTGCGGTCTCGATCCCGGTGATTGCGTCCGGAGGCGTCTCCTCGCTGGCCGATCTCAAAGCGCTCAAAGCCACCAAAGTCATCGCCGGCGCGATCTCGGGTCGTGCCCTTTACGATGGCGCCATCGACCTGACGCAAGCGCTCAAGGCCCTTGCCTGATCCCTTCTCTGTTCCAGAAAATCCCGGGGTGAGGCCGCAGGCCGAGGGGCAGAGCCCCTTCCCAGTTCAGCCAAAGCAGACTATCAGACGCCCATGTTGAAAACCCGTATCATCCCATGCCTTGATGTCGCCGATGGCCGCGTGGTCAAGGGTGTGAACTTTGTCGACCTGGTGGATGCCGGCGACCCAGTTGCCGCAGCCCGCGCCTATGACGCGGCGGGCGCGGACGAGTTGTGTTTTCTCGACATTCACGCCACGCACGAAAACCGGGGCACCATGTTCGATCTGGTGCAGCGCACGGCGGAACAATGTTTTATCCCCCTGACCGTAGGCGGCGGCGTGCGGACGGTCGCGGATGTGCGCGCGCTTCTGCTCGCAGGGGCTGACAAGGTATCGTTCAATTCCGCCGCCGTCGCGGATCCCGATGTGCTGGCACGCGCCGCTGACCAGTTTGGCAGCCAGTGCATCGTCTGCGCCATCGACGCCAAGACCGTCGCGCCCGGCCGCTGGGAAATCTTCACCCATGGCGGGCGCAAGCCGACCGGGATCGATGCTGTGGAATTTGCCCGCACGGCCGCAGCCAGGGGCGCCGGAGAAATCCTGCTCACTTCCATGGACCGCGACGGGACCCGCGCGGGCTTCAACCTGCCGCTGACGAAGGCCATCGCGGATGCCGTTCGCATACCCGTGATTGCCTCGGGCGGCGTTGGCACGCTCGATCACCTGGTCGAAGGTGTGACACAAGGGCATGCCTCTGCGGTACTGGCGGCGTCAATCTTCCACTTCGGGGACTACACCATTGCCGAAGCCAAGGCGCATATGGCCGCGGCGGGCATCGCCATGAGGCTGACATGACACTGGACGATTTGTTTGCAACCATCGAGGCCCGCAAGACGGCAGACCCCGACAGTTCCTGGACGGCCAAGCTTTTGGCAAAAGGTCCAGAAAAATGCGCCGAGAAATTCGGTGAAGAAGCGATTGAGGCCATCATCGAAGCCGTCAAAGGCGATAAGGACGGCCTGAGAAATGAGGCCGCGGATGTGCTCTACCACCTTCTGGTCATGCTCTGCGCACGCGACGTTCCCTTGGGCGAGGTGATGAATGAACTGGCTCGCCGACAAGGCACGTCCGGTATCGCCGAGAAAGCCGCGCGGGACTGACATCTGATATGAACACTGTGCAGGGTGGGACCATCTCCGCCTCGCCAGCCAAGGTCCGGCCACTGCGCATCATCCGCTTATTTCAAACAAGCTTCAGAGGGCAAAGCGTCCCGTACAAACCCGTTCACCATCACCGTTTCAAGTTTTCCGGTATTGACATACCCCTGCGCGCCAGTTGCAGTCTCTCCAGTCAAAGATTACATCTCGTCAAAACCTGAAAAGTTCATTCTTATCATGCCATCAAAACTGAGCGTTCTGCAAAACTTTGACGCCACCCGTCTCAGGAAAGAACCGTTTCCCTATGTGGTGATCGAGAACGCATTGCCCGATGCGATCTATGCAGAGCTGTCGGAAAACTACCCGTCCGAGCGTTTCATTTTCGAACACCACCGAGGCAAGAAAGCGGGCGAAGCGTACACGCCCAACACCCGCTATGACCTGCCTGCCGCGCATGTCAAACAAAACCCGGCGCTGGATCTGGGGCTGTGGCGAGAGTTTTCCGAATATCACACCTCTCAGGAGTTTCTGGATGAATTCCTGTCGAAACTCGGGGACGTCATCGCCGAAACACATCCCCACATCATCGACGCAATGCAGCGGAAATCTCCGTCGAACAAACCGCGGGCCGGGGTCCGGTTTTCAAGTGACGCAAAGCACGAAAGCGACATCGCGCTGGATTGCCAGATTGCCATCAACTCGCCGCCGGCCGTTCCCATGACATCTGTGCGCACGGCGCATCTCGACAATCCGGTCGAGCTTTTTGCAGGTCTTCTTTATCTGCGCCATCCCGACGATACGTCCAACGGCGGCGATCTCGAAATCTGCAAATGGAAAACGCCGCAAAACAAGCGTATCGGTCCGGCCCGCATCATCGATGCAAACGATGTGATCGTGACGGATAGCGTAACCTACGGGCCCAACAAACTGGCGCTGTTCATCAACAGCATCGACTCAATCCATGGCGTCACCACCCGAGAAGTTTCGGACAAACCGCGCAGGCTGGTGAACATCATCGGAGAAGTTTACCCGACCCAGAAAAAAGTCTTTAGCGACAGACGATACCGTCAGGATCGGAGCCTGATGGGGCACGTCAAGCGCAAGGTCTTTGGCATAAGATAGCGGCCCGTCACAGGCGCGCCAACAATCGCTTTTTGAGAACATGCAACCGCATATTGATCAGGTTCAGGTATTTCCGCCGGGTCAATCGCAGGCTCTTTTTGGCTGAACCATCCTTGTTTTCATGGGGAAACGGCACTTCAGGCACATCCAGTTCCAAAAAGTCGCAAAGCTCATCCCAGCCGCTGCCAGTTTCCCAGCACACAACCAAAAGACGTTTTGGATCCGTGTTCGCAAAATATGCCTGCACCTCAGCCTGATGCGCGTCGTAAAATGCCCGCAGATAATCCTCGTTGCCCAGGGTATAGGCCACACCATAGGCCAGCTTTTGCGCATTCCGTGTGGGCGATCGCCGCAGGCTATGCCGGTGAAAACTCGTGAGCCAGACATCCGCGTCCTTGCGCAGGGTCAGCACGAATTTGGCATCCGGATAACGCTCTGCCAACTCCTTGTACATCAGCGGATAGGGCCAATCCTCAAAGGATTGGTATGTGTCGATTTCATCGTAAATCGCGTCCAAATCACCTTGGCGCAGTTTAACCAGCAGGTCCTTGCGGCAACTCAGGTGCTCATAACCAAGGGCCTTGAAACACGCCCCCAGAGTTGTCGTTCCCGTCTTGTGCAGACCGATTCCAAATACCTTTGACACCGATAAGTCCCCCGGAAATACCTAAGGAGCCCAAGTCAGAAAATTGCGGATCATGCGCAGACCGACATCCTGGCTCTTTTCCGGGTGAAATTGCATGCCAACCATGGTTCCGGTGCCGACGACCGCCGTGACATCACCGCCATAATCCACATGCGCCAGCCGCATGGCGGGATCGGTGACCTCAAAATGGTAGGAATGGACAAAGTAAGTGTGATCGCCGGACGCGACGCCCTCAAACACCGGGTGCGGCGCATCCAGATGCAGATCGTTCCACCCCATGTGCGGCACCTTTAGCGCGGGATCGGCAGGATCAATGGCCACGACCTGCCCCGCCACCCAATCGAGGCCCGGCGTATCGCGGTATTCGCGGCCCCAGGTCGCCATCAACTGCATGCCCACGCAAATGCCCAGAAACGGGCGGCCCTTGACGTCGACCGCTTCGACCAGCGCGTCATAAAGACCACCCGTGCCCCGCAACGCTTCGGCACAGGCCGGAAACGCGCCATCCCCCGGCAAGACGATCCGGTCCGCGCGCGCCACAACATCCGCGTCGGACGTCACCACAATGGTGCCTGCGTCCGCCTCCCGCGCCATGCGCTCAAACGCCTTGTGCGCCGAGTGCAGATTGCCGCTTTCGTAATCGATCAGAACGGTCAGGCTCATAGTGCGCCTTTGGTCGACGGAATGGCACCTGCACTGCGCGGGTCCACGTCAAGCGCGGCGCGCAAAGCCCGGGCAACCGCCTTGAACGCCGCTTCGGCAATATGGTGGCTGTTCAAGCCATGCAGCATGTCCACATGCAGGGTGATGCCACCATGCGTCGACAGGGCCTGAAAGAACTCGCGCACCAGTTCTGTGTCAAAGGTTCCGATCTTTGCGGTGGGCAAATCAACATTCCAAACCAGAAACGGTCGGCCCGACAGATCGAGCGCCGCCCGCACCAGCGCATCGTCCATCGGCAAAAGGCACGATCCATAGCGCACGATCCCGCGCTTGTCGCCGACGGCCTCGGTCAACGCCTGTCCGATGGCGATGCCCACGTCTTCGACCGTGTGGTGGTCGTCGATATGCAGATCACCGGTGCACCGCACGGTCATGTCAATCAACGCATGGCGGGCCAATTGATCCAGCATATGGTCAAAAAACCCGACACCTGTCTGATTGTCATAGATACCCGTTCCATCGAGGTTCACATCGACACTGATGTCAGTCTCGGCGGTTTTGCGGGTCAGGGTGGCGCGGCGCATGGGCGGCCTCCGGTTTGGTTTCAATGGTCGCGCTCTCTATATGCGGGCAATCCGGTGTCGCCAAGCCCCGCGCCCGCCGCTTGCGCTCAAGGGCTTGGACGTGTCACTAAAACACCATTGCGACTTTGAAAGGTGCACCCCCATGTCCACTTGCGTGTTTATCCAGATCCGCTGCCGTCCCGGCACGACGTACAAGGTTGCCGAAGAGATCGCCCTGCGCGAGATTCACTCAGAACTGTATTCCACGTCCGGCGATTACGATCTGCTGATGAAAGTCTATATTCCCGCCGCCCAGGATGTCGGCAAATACATCAATGATCGCCTTCTCGATATCAATGGCATTGAACGCTCGCTGACAACGATGACCTACAAGGTTTTTTGAAAACCTCGTCAGACCTGCATTTCCGCCCGCGATACTTGGTGGACTGGGTTTAAGGGGGAATGTTCTGGCTTGGACGCCCGACTCATGCCGACAGATTCCTTTGGTCTGCCTGCCGAGCGTTCTGAGACCGCCCATTTCTTCGAAGCCGTTCGACACACCGAACAGATGGCTCTCGAAGTCTCCTATCCGATCTTGCCGCCCTGGCTCCAGACTCCGCGCAGCAGCGGTGTGTCGCCCACGGCGCGGACCCACAATACATCGCCGCGCAGACCGGACCGAAGCGCGCCACGATCCGCCAATCGCGCGGCCTTGGCCGGGTTGGCCGTTACGGTCGCAACAGCGCGCGGCATATCTTGCCAAAGCCGGGCCAGGTGGAAGGCCGACAAAAGAAGCGCCGACGGCACATAGTCCGATGAGACGATATCCAGCAGATCAACCCGCGCCAGATC
>CAYGQZ010000047.1:10049-12100 GCA_964352055.1 uncultured Rhodobacterales bacterium | reverse complement strand
CCGACGGCACATAGTCCGATGAGACGATATCCAGCAGATCAACCCGCGCCAGATCTTCTGCCGCCACATTCCCCGAATGGGAACCACCGCGAATGAGGTTGGGGGCGCCCATCATCACTGCAATGCCATGGCTGCGGCACGCCTGGGCTGCCTCAATCGTCGTGGGAAATTCGGCAAAGCCAACGCCGTTGACGGACGAGGTTGCCACCTGTTCCGCAGTCGTATCGTCATGGCTCGCAAGAACGGCGCCAAGTCGGCCTGCCTCGACGACGGCCCCGGCTTCGTGTTTTGCGCCGTACTGTTTCTGAAGGCTTTTCAACGTCTCGACATGTTCTTCGAATTCCGCATCGTTCATGCCGCGTTTTTTGGCGACATAGGTCTTCAGCGACGTCAGATCGCGGAACTGGCGCTGACCCGGGGTGTGATCCATCAGGCTGACGATGCCAACCCGATCTTCTGGTCCAAAGGAGGCCAGTTCATCCAGCAACGTCTCCGAGCATGTCTCGGCCCGCAAGTGCAGGAAATGACTGATCTTGAACATGCCTGCCGCGCGCGCCGCCAGCAATTCGTCGGCCAGTTTGCGTGCATAATCGACATAGCGCCCCTTGCCGGAATGAATGGAGCCCACCCGCATGGCGTCGAACACGGTTGTAATCCCGGTCGAGGCAAGTTCGGCATCATGTGCAATCAGGGCGGGCAAATGGGGCCAGTCCACTTCGGGGCGCGGCTCGATATGCCGCTCGACATTGTCGGTATGCAGCTCGACCAGACCGGGCAAAACCCAGTCGCCCGCGCAATCCACCGCACCCGTCGGGATGTGGTCGCCTTCCACAATCTCGGCAATCACGCCCTGTTCGATTGTGACCGCCCCGGTGATCACCCGGTCGGGCAGCACCAGTTGCGCATTGGCAAGACACAGGTCGTCGGCCTTGTCGCTGTCACAAGGCGTTGTCAAAGAGGCCGCAGGGAAAGGAGAGTTCATGTCATATACTCGATTTACAAAGTGCAGCCCAAAGCAGCTTTGGCCGATCTGGGCACGTCCTGACGGGATGCATGCCGGTTTCTGTGTTGTGCTGAAGCCTGATCTTCCGGTTTGGCCAGCACTTGCCCTGGCGGTTCAGATCGCGGTGTTCAACACGCTGAGCCAAAGCTTTGTCAAATGTGCCCATCGCTACACCCTCACCGGCTGAAGCAACGCCACAGCGCGCGCGACGGTTTGGGACAAAAGGCCATCGTTGCTTACGTCGATGACATCAAGGCCCTCGGGCACCGGCTTGGTTGCTTGTGCGAGGCGAGCCGAGATTTCTGCGTCTGTCTCGCGCCCCCGTGCCGAAAGCCGATGGGCCAGTGTCTCCTGCTGTGCGGTGATGTTCAAAACCAGCAGGCGCGGAAAGATCGCGGCCGCCTCAAGCAAGGCACTGCGCGAGAAATTCACAAGGCAATCCGTGCCTTTGTGCAAATGGTATTTCACTGTCGTGGGGATGCCGTAAAACAGCCCATGCGCGCCCCACTGGACGGCGAAGGCCCCGTTTTCTGCCATGCCCTGAAACTCGGCGACCGACACCGGATCAAAGTCTTCGCCACCCAAATCGGGGGCACGTGTGATCACCCTGCGCACCAGATGAATATGAGGCATCGCGTCGCGAAGCCCAAGCATCACGCTGTCCTTGCCAACACCCGAAGGGCCCACAACGGCGATGAGACGTCCCTGGGTCATGCGGCGACCCCCGGCGTAAAGCGACTGACGTCAATTTCACGATCGCAAACACGGGCGCGCGCCGCCTCGTCGTGGAAGATGCCGATGATGGCCGCACCCCGTGCCTTGGCCGCGTCAATGAGGCTCAGAACGACCTCCCTGTTTGCAGCATCCAGACTGGCCGTAGGCTCATCCAGCAGCATCGCGGGATAGCTGTGGGCAAAACCGCGCGCGATGTTCACGCGCTGTTGCTCACCGCCCGAGAACGTGGTCGGGGACAGCGACCACAGCCGCTCGGGGATATTGAGTTGGGTCAGCAGCGCTCTGGCCCGCTCTGCCGCCGCATCCGCAGGGA
>CAYGQZ010000047.1:4924-9949 GCA_964352055.1 uncultured Rhodobacterales bacterium | reverse complement strand
GTAAAGGTCTTGGAGACGTCTTTTAGCTCAATCATCACTCACACCTGCAAAACGGAACTGACAAGAAGTTGGCTATAGGCGTGCTGTGGATCGTCGAGCACCTGATCCGTGAGGCCCGCCTCGACCACGTGGCCCGACTTCATCACCATCAACCGGTCCGCCAGCAGGCGCACCACAGCCAGGTCATGGGTCACGATGATTGCAGACAGCCCCATGTCACGCACCAGCCCGCGCAAGAGATCAAGAAGACGCGCCTGCACCGACACGTCCAGCCCGCCGGTGGGTTCGTCCATAAAGACGAGCCGCGGCCCCGTCACCAGATTGCGCGCGATCTGCAAGCGTTGCTGCATCCCGCCGGAAAAGGTCGTGGGCCGGTCATCCACGCGGGTGGCGTCAATCTCGACCCGCTCCAGCCAATCCGTCGCCTTGTCGCGAATGTCACCGTAATGGCGTTCGCCCACAGCCATCAGCCGTTCACCCACATTGCCACCGGCAGAGACGCCCATGCGCAACCCGTCGCGGGCGTGTTGATGCACAAAGGCCCAATCGGTGCGGCCAAGCATCCGGCGCTCGGGTTCAGACATGGTGACGGTATCCTTTGGCCCATCAGCGCGGGTATCGAACACAACCGCACCCGCATCCGGGGTCACATGCCCCGCCATGCAGTTCAGCAATGTGGATTTACCCGACCCGCTTTCGCCCACAATCCCCATGACTTCACCTGGGTAGAGGTCAAAAGACACATCCGCGCAACCGATATGCGGACCATAGCGTTTGGAGATGCCGCAAACGGATAACAAAGGGGTCATGCCGCATCCTTTCCCTTGAAACCGGCCATCTGCCGGGTTTCGCAATAATCCGTGTCGGAGCAGACAAACATCCGCCCGCCCGCGTCGTCCACGATCACCTCGTCAAGATAGCTGTCCTCTGCCCCGCACAGACCGCAGGGATGATCCGCCTTGGATGCCTCAAAGGGATGGTCTTCGAAATCGAGGCTCACCACTTGCGTGTAGGGCGGCAGGGCATAGATCCGCTGCTCGCGCCCGGCCCCGAAAAGCTGGATCGCCGCCATATCGCCAAGCTTGGGGTTGTCGAACTTGGGGATCGGGGAAGGGTCCATCACATAGCGGCCTTCGACCTTCACAGGATAGGCATAGGACGTCGCGATATGGCCATGACGGCTGATGTCTTCATAAAGTTTCACATGCATCAACCCGTATTCCTCAAGCGCATGCATCTTGCGCGTCTCGCTCTCGCGCGGTTCAAGAAACCGCAAAGGCTCCGGGATCGGCACCTGATAGACAAGGATCTGCCCTTCGGTCAGCGGCATTTCCGGGATGCGGTGGCGGGTCTGGATCACCGTCGCATCTGACGTGTTTGTTGTCGTCGCCACCCCGGCAGTGCGTTGAAAGAACGTACGGATCGAAACCGCGTTGGTGGTGTCATCCGCACCCTGATCGATGACCTTGAAGGTATCCTCGGGCGTCAGAACGGCCGCAGAGACCTGCACGCCCCCGGTTCCCCAGCCATAGGGCATCGGCATTTCGCGGGACGCAAAGGGGACCTGATAGCCGGGGATCGCCAGCCCCTTGAGGATGGCGCGACGGATCATCCGCTTGGTCTGTTCGTCAAGGTAGGCAAAGTTGTATTCTGACATGTTTGTCATGGGGCTGTTGCACTCTTGTGGCAAGTCACGGCGCGATAGCAAACGTCACGACAGGGGTTTTGTGATGACGACATTCGCCTTGGTACTCGCAAGCATCTTGGTTTCCCTAATCTTCGCCGACCGCGCCGTGTCATTGGCCCTTCGTTGGTTGATGCCACTCCTGCCCAATGATGTTGCGGGGCCAGATGGTTGGTTGATTGATACAAGAAATGGCATGGGCGTCTTTGATCGCCGCGCCTGACAGCAGGGGTCATTCCGCGGCCTCCTGCACCTGAACCGCACCCGCCTCTCGGCGCAGTTTGCGCACGAGTTCCAATTCGGATTGAAAATCGACGTAGTGGGGCAGTTTGATGTGCTCCAGAAAGCCCGTCGCCTGAATGTTGTCCGCGTGATAGAGGACAAATTCGGCGTCCTGCGCAGGCGCACCTTCGTTCTCCTCGCCCAATTCCTCCCACCGCAAAGCCCGGTCGACCAGCGCCATTGAGATCGCCTTGCGCTCGGTCTGGCCAAAGACCAACCCATAGCCGCGGGTAAATTGCGGCGGCTCGGTTTTTGAGCCTTTGAATTGGTTGACCGTCTCGCATTCGGTCAGCACCACCTCGCCGATCTCGACGGCAAACCCCAGTTCCGGAATGTCCATCTCGACCGCAACGGTGCCGATCCGCAACTCGCCCACAAAGGCATGGTTGCGCGCATAGCCACGCTGCGTGGAATAGGCGAGGCCAAGGGTAAATCCTTCGTCCGCACGGGCCAGCGCCTGCAAGCGCAGCGCGCGGTCAGCGGGCATTTCCAGCGGTTCGCGGGTCAGGTCCGGCGGCGGGGTATCATCGTGCGGGGCTTGCTCGATCAGGCCTTCGCGGTTCAGGAACTCGGTCACATGGGGGACGGGTGAACGCTCGGCTTCGCGTGTGGGCGCGTCTGCGACTTCACCCTCAGCGGCCAGTTTGAAATCCAGAAGGCGATGCGTGTAATCAAATGTCGGCCCCAGAACCTGCCCGCCCGGCAAATCCTTGAACGTGGCCGAAATACGCCGGTCGCAAGCCATCGCCACGGTGTCCACCGGCCTGGATGCGCCAAAACGGGGCAGCGTGGTACGATAGGCGCGGATCAGAAAAATCGCCTCGATCAGATCGCCGCGCGCCTGCTTGATCGCCAGCGCAGCAAGATCGGGATCATAAAGCGAGCCTTCGGCCATGACCCGATTGACGGCAAGGCTCAACTGTTCGCGGATCTGCGCAATACCAAGCTCCGCGATGCCCACGTCGCCGCGGCGTTCTTCGGCCAACCAGGCATGGGCGTTTTCAATCGCCCGCTCGCCACCCTTTACAGCGACATACATCAGGTAAGCCCTCCCTGCACTGCTGCTGTGTCGCCGGGATCCGAGACAATTGTCGATCTGGGCAGCGCCGCGAGGCGATTGCCACTGGTCAGGATGAAATCCAGCCCAAGCGGATAAAGGGCGCGATTGGTCCGGAATGCCTCTACCTCAGGCAGCGACAGGCGCGCGCTTTCCTTGATGCCCGGACCTGTGAGGATCGCGCCGGATGCCGCAAGCGCCGAACACTCCAAGATCAGCGTGGCCGAGCGGTCCGGGTAGTCGGAGGTGCCAATGGGATAGGCCGACACAGGCGACAAAGCGTCCCATGTGCCGACCGCAAACATGCAGTGGGACGGCCCGGTCACCGGCGCGCCGGTGTGAAAGGCAAGCCAGGCGCGCACGGCGTCGCAATCGGCGGCCCCCGCCAGATAAACCGGTGTTTCGGTATCGCACAGCGTCAGCAGAACGGCCCCAGCGGCGTTGGACAAGGGTGCAGGCGGTTCTGCGCCCTTGATGTCATGCAGGGTCCCAGGGCGCGCCATCGCCTCCATCACGCTGCGAAAGGCGTGGGCCGACTGGATCGCAGGATCGGCAAAGCCGCCGGACAAGGTTTCGGCCCGCATCAGTCTTCCCCTCGCACCATTGTGAAGAAATCAACCTTGGTGGCCGCAGCCTTGGCCGCGCGCGACGCCTTGGCGACCCTCTGTTCGTCCTCAAGAGGCATCAGCACGGTTTTGCGCATGTTGTCGGCCGCACCGGTTTGCATCAGTGCATCGACCAGTGCCGCAGCTTCGGCATCACCCTTGCGGCGACCCTGAATGTAGGCATGGCCGACCTCGCCCGTCTCCAGTGTCAGCGCACAGCGGGTCACCGTCATCTCGCCCAGATTGAACGGTGCGCCGGTGCCGCCCGCCCGTCCGCGCACCATGGTGCTGCCGATCTCTGGCGCGCGCAGCCAAGTGAACGCGGGGCGCGTGATTGCCGTGTCCAGCAGCTCGGCAACCCGGCCTTCCGGCGCTTTGGCCAAGGTGCCCATCCACGCCCTGCGGGGATTTTCGGGGTCCAAACTGCCTTTCATCTCGACAACTTATCCATATACTATACAACTATACTTATCTTACCATATTCGCCCGCCAAAGACAGAAGGAAATTGTGAAACTTGCGTGACAGATCCGCCAGGACTCCGGTCTGGAAAGCCATCGCCGACGCGCTGCGCAGCGATCTGGCCGAGGGGCGATACAGCCCGGGTGACAAGCTGCCGACCGAAGCCGCGCTGGCCGATCGGTTTGGGGTCAACCGCCACACGGTGCGCCATGGCATCTCGGCTCTGGTCGATGAAGGGCTGGTGCGCACACGGCGCGGCGCGGGGGCTTTTGTGGCCGCAACGCCCACCGATTACCCGATCGGCAGGCGCGTCCGGTTCCATGAAAACCTGATTGCCGCCGGGCGCAGACCGGAAAAGCGCCTGCTTGCGTTGGAAGAGCGCGCGGCGACCCAGGGCGAGGCGACGGCGCTGCGGATCAAGGCAGGTGACCCGGTCTGTGCCTCGCACGGGCTGTCACTGGCGGACGGCCAGCCCATTGCAGTGTCCGAAAGCCTGTTCCCACTCACACGCCTGCCCCGCATCAGCGCGGCAATGAAAGAGACAAGCAGCGTCACCGAAGCGTTGAGACTGGCAGGCGTCGCGGATTACACGCGCGCCTCGACACGGCTGACGGCGGTCCGCGCCTCCGCGACGCAAGCGTTGCACTTGCAGGTCTCAGAAGGCGACCCCCTGCTGCGGTCCTCAAGCGTGAACGTGGGCGAAGACGGCACACCCGTGGAATACGGCCGAACGTGGTTTGCCGGGGATCGGGTCACGCTGACCCTGCAAGATGAAGACCCCCGGACACACTGAGGCTCCCGTCCGGACCGGACGGGAGCCTCAAGCTTGCATGCCAATGCCGAAGGCGGATTATTCAAGACCCATGCAGTTGGCGTAATATGTGACCGTCGCGGGCCAGTCCGAGAAGATACCGACCACACCGACATCCTGCGCCAG
>CAYGQZ010000047.1:0-4824 GCA_964352055.1 uncultured Rhodobacterales bacterium | reverse complement strand
AGGTTGAACGATTGCAGCCAAACGTCAGAGGCCGGGATATCGGCGGCCTTGTATTCATCAACCAGCTTCTGGGCATAGTCTTGCTGCGTGAAGCCATTGAAGGGCATCTCGACCGAGGGGGACTTCAGCTCGGGCGTAAACTTTGCGCCAAGCGACTTGAACAGCGCGATCGATTCCGCGTGGGTCATCAGCTGTGTTGGCTCGACAGAGTAGAGATCCGTGCGCCAATTTGCCGTGCCGCCCAAATAGGCTTCCACACTGGTCGCGGTCGCGTCTGCCGCGTCCATCTTGGGCGTCAGGCTGCGGTACTGGTCCAGCGTGATCTCGGACGTCCGGCACTCGGCAGTTGCGGGCGTGTCTCCGGCGGCAGCCGTGAAGGGCGTCACGCATGTATCGGCCAGCGCGGTCGCGAGGATATTCGTCGTGGTGTGCAGATCGTTCTGCGCATGACGGCAGACCAGTTCCAGATCCTGGGTAAAGGTCACATCGCATTCCAAGATGCCTGCGCCCATGCGCGCGGCGGCGACATTGGATTCCACCGTATGCTCGGGAAACTGCATCGGCGCACCACGGTGCCCGATCGAGAACAGCGACTGGCTGCCTGTCTGACCTTCACAGGACAGCAGTTTCTCTTTCAACGGTCCGTCTTCCATGCGGTCAATCAGGTAATAGGGCCTTGGGCCGAATTCGATGTTTTGCGCGAGGCCGGGTGTGGCGACCAGACAGGCGGCGATGAGAGCAGGTGTACGAAGCATGATATCCCCTTTGTTAAAGTCATGCGCAGCGGTACACGGTGCAGAATGACAGGCGCGTGACCGTTCTCTGAAGGTTTTTTGAAAACAGGGCGTCCCTGCGTCCGGCTAGCGGCCCGCTTCGTATTTTTCGAGAAAGGCTGCCGCCTCCAGCGCGCGGAAATCCTCTAACGCGGTGCGCAGCCTCTCGTGCCGCCAGTCCCACCAGGCAAGCGCAATGAGGCGGTCCGCGATGTCGCGGGGCTGGCGCAACCGCAACGTCCTGGCCGGGGTGCCCGCAACAATGGTGTAGGGGTCCACGTCCTTGGTCACCACCGCGCCGGCAGCAACAACCGCCCCATGGCCCAAGCTCACCTCGGGTTTAATCATCGCGCCCGCACCGATCCACGTATCATGGCCGATATGGGCAATGCGTGACTTGCGCCGGGCAAAAAAGGCATCATCGCGCTCCGCGTCATCCCAATAGTCGTCGGATCGGTACAGGAAATGGTGACAGGTGGCCGTATCCAGCGGGTGATCGGTTGCACCAATGCGCGAAAAGGCAGCGATATTGGCGAATTTGCCGATCTGCGCATTTGCAATGTCGGCATAGCGGTCACAATAGCTGTAATCGCCCAGAACCGAGTGCGCCACGCGACTGCCTTTGCCGATCTCGACATAGGCCCCGAACGTGCAATCGGTGATCTCGCATTCGGGGTGAAAGAACGGAACCTCCGCCGAAAGCCGCGCCATCAGTCCTTGTGTCCGATCAGCTTGCCCCGCAGCCAGCCCGAGAACCAATCCATGAACATGACCATGACAACGATCAGGACAATGTAATAGGCCACCTCTTCCCAGTCCTTTTGGGTCTGGATTGCCTGCGTCAGCATCAGACCGATGCCGCCCCCGGTGATCGCACCAATGATGGTGGCAGACCGTGTGTTGGACTCAAGAAAATAGAGGATCTGCGCCAGCAAGACGGGCACCACCTGCGGGATCACACCAAAGCGGTAGCGTTGCAGCGGCTTGGCCCCGGTCGAGGTGACACCTTCGATCTGCTTCTGATCCACGTTTTCCAGCGCTTCGGAAAAGATCTTGCCGAAGGTGCCGGTGTCCGTGATCAGGATCGCGAGCGCGCCGGTCAAAGGGCCGGGTCCAAAGGCACGGGCCAGCACCACAGTCCAGATCAGGGCGTCCACGCCGCGCACAAAATCAAACAAACGCCGCGTTGCCCCCCGCACCAACATCAGCGGAGAGAACCGCTTGGCCGCAAGAAAGGCCAATGGCAAGGCGATGATCGCAGCCCCCATGGTGCCAAGAAAGGCCATCAGGATGGTTTCGCCAATCGCCCATGCCACATCCTTGTGGCGCCACATGCCGTTGTTCCACCAATCCGAAATCGCGCCGGCGATGTTTGACCGTTCCGGATCCAATTGCGCACCGAACAGGATCTTGCCCAGACCCTGACCGTGATACGGGCTGTCCAGCGTGAACCAGAACAGCTCCCAGCCGGGGAAATAATTGAAGACCTCGGTGCGCGCTCCGGTCAGCGTGATGCGGCCCTCCGGCGTCACGATCCCGATTCGGCGGTCCGAGGCCGAAATCCACTCTGGCAGATCCTCGGGCAGGTTGCTGGTCAGGCGGCGGCCTTCGGCCTGTACTTCGATCATGGGCATGCCCGGAATTTCGATTTCGGTCCGGTTGTCCGGCAGGTAGCGAACAATATGATCGCCACCCAGATCGATGGTAATGACCTCATCGCCACTGACCCAATCGGGGCGCTGTCCTTCGGAATAGGTGCCCTTGCGCTCCCCTTCGAACGCATAGGTGACCTCGCCCGACCGGTTGTCTCGGGTGACGTGCACCTTGTGGGACCAGCTGTCAGAGGCCAGCGTGACCGCATTTTCGAGGTTGGCGCGCTGCGCAAGACCCGGCAGGTCGAAGGCAAAGAAAATGTATACCAGATAAACCGCGATGACCGCAGGTATGCCAAACCCGATCAGGCGCTTGCGTTGAAAGAGCTTTTCGGCCTCGTGCTTGGTCAGGTCCAGATCCACGGCGGTCATTGGGCGTGCCCCTCTGTCAGTCGATTGCGGAAGCGACTGGATAACTGATCAAAAAAGACGATGGTGCCAAAAAGAAGGATGAAAATCGCACCCGCCTCATCAAATCGGCCGGGCCCCCACGCCATTGCGTTGCGCAATTCATAGCCCAGCCCGCCGGCACCCACAAAACCGAGGATGGCTGAGGCGCGGATATTGATCTCGAACCGCAAGAGCGCATAGCTGACATAGTTCGGGGCCACCTGCGGCAGAACCCCCAAAAGCATGCGTTGTGACCATGTCGCCCCGGTCGAGGCAAGGCCCTCGACAGGCTTCAGGTCGGCATTCTCGGCCACTTCCGAGAAGAGCTTGCCCAGCGCACCTGCCGTGTGAATGGCGATGGCGATCATTGCGGGCACAGGGCCGCCGCCCAGCACGAAAATCAGCATCAACGCGATGACAATCTCGGGCACCGCGCGGAAGATATCGGAAATCCGACGAAACACAGGGATCAGGCGGGGCCATTTGGCCAGACCACGTGTGCTCAACAAGGACAGGAACAGACCGCCAATTGCGCCGATCAAGGTCGAAACGGCGGCAATGTTGATGGTCTCGACCAATGCCGGAAAATACTTGGCAATCAGGCCCGGTAACGCAGCGCGCTTCTCCCAGGCTTCGGACAGCACACTGGCCGGGTAATCACCGACCTGGTGCAAGCCTTCCCAGAAGCCACCCGCGTTGCGTTCATCTGCGATGTTGAAGCCAGAGACCATCAGCACCACAAAGATCAGCAGCGTCAGACCGCCATAAAGCCTGCGCCTTCGCACCTGCGCCATATAGCTGGATTGAATTCTATCCACGCTCTGCGGCGCGGTACTCAGTGATATGTCTGCCATTCCCGCCCCCGGACAAAGAAAGACCGGCAGCCCCAAAGAGCTGCCGGACGCGTCATGGTATCGGGTTATCCGCCGATCGCTGCTTTGCGGGCCTCGACGATAGAGATGTAGGTGTCATGGGTCACTGGCTGCGCGCCCAGGTTCTCACCCGCAAACACGCCATAGGTGCACTCGGGGTCGTTTTCAAAAAGGTTGTCGACCAGTTCAGTCATTGTTGCCTTGACGTCCGCTGGCAGTGCCTTGCGCAGAACAACCGGACCTTCGGGAATGACGTCGGATTTCCAGATCTCAACCAGATTGTTCATGTCGATCAGGCCCGCGTCCACAGCCTTGCGCAGGGCGCCGGAGTTATAGCCGTCTTCCCAGTTGCCCTGCCCGTCGGCCCAGGTCACGCCGGCATCGATATCGCCGTTGTTGACCGCAACGATGGTCTGCTCGTGGCCACCGGTGAATCTCACTTCACCAAAGTAGTCGCCCGACTCCATCGTGATGCCCTCTTTGTACTGGGGGATCTCGATGGATGGGATCAGGTAACCGGACGTCGAGTTGGGATCGCCAAAGCCAAAGACTTTGCCTTGCATGTCGTCCAGCGAGGTCACACCGCTGTCCTTGCGCGCAAAGCCGATCGAGTGATAACCGATGGAGCCATCGAGGTTCACTTTCACCAATACAGGCTCGACCGCTTCGGGGTCTTGCAAATACGTCGCGGCATAGGCCGATGCGCCCAGCCAGGACATGTCAAGCGAGCCGCCCAGAAGGCCCTGGATCACGCCGTTATAGTCGGCAGGCGTGAAGATCTTGACCGGAACACCCAGCGCCTCAGAGGCATAATCCGCCAGACACTGGTAGCTGTTGATGCGGTCCTGCGCGTTTTCGCCGCCCAAAAGGCCGATGCGGAATTCGGTGATGCCTTCGGCAAATGCGGCTGTGCTCAGCGCGGTGGTGGCGGCAAGCGCCAGTACGAGGGTCTTTTTCATCGTCTTCTCCGTGATTTGGTGCCCCGTTGGCCAGAAGGCTGCTGAAGGGCGGGTTTGATGAAGGTGGCCCGCGACAAAGGCGCGGGTGGCAACTGGCTCAGACGTAGGCTTCGGCTTCGCGAACCTCGGGTCTGTCCAGTGTTTCGATTTCGGTTGAGGTGGCCGCCTCGGAAAAGTC
>CAYGQZ010000046.1:12895-20683 GCA_964352055.1 uncultured Rhodobacterales bacterium | reverse complement strand
CTCCTGATCGCCGCGCAACACCTCGATGACCTGATACGAAAAAGGGTTTTCGGGGTCGGGACGGGCACGCACCAACGTGTCGGCCTCGAGAATCCAATCGATTGTCGTCCGGTCCGGTTTTGTCAGGTCGAACGCGCAGGCATGGGCCGTCCCGGCGTAGGGTCCGGGCCCGATACCGATTGCAAAGAGCACAGCCGCGACAGTTGCCTTGAGGCTCAGGCGATGCCGCGCGGCTGCTTTGCCTTCAGTCCTTGTGACACTTCCACGCCCCCGTCTCCTTCAATCTGCGCGCGCAATCGATGATAGACCAACTTTGCACAGTGCTCAAAGCAGTGCGATAGAGTCTGTGGGCGGACCTATGTGTTTAGGTAGGTTCGGAGTGCCGCCTCGGTTCCCTGGTCCCAGACCAAACGCAGCCAGTGCTCAAAACAGGCCGCAAAATGCGCATTCTTGCCCAGATTTCCATAGAATTGATCCTGTGCGATCCACGCGGCCGGATCGGTTTTTGCAGCAGCTGCTTGTGTTGTCAGGCTGTCCCAGTGGGGATCATTCGGCGCGATGATGGACCCGTCTTCGCGGGTTCCAAAGCACATGCGCGCCCAGAGCGCCTCGATCAGGGCCAGACCGTCCATCGGTGTGCCTTTCGCCAATGCGTCGCGAATGATGGGATGCAGGAACCCCGAATGACGCGAGGATCCATCAAAGGCCACACGCCGGGTGGTGTCGCGGATTTCCGGGTTCGCAAAGCGGCCAGCGATCAGATCCACATAAGCCAGCGGCGTCATTCCGGGAACGGCCTCGACATGCGGGGCGATCTCGGATGTTTCGATCTTGAGGAACATGTCGCGGATCAGGGGGTTGGACATGGTGCCTGCAATGGTCTCGACCGACAGCAACTCCCCGGGTGTGGCGATGATCTGGTGACCTGCGTTCAGCATACGCAGCTTCATGGCCTCGTAGGTGTGCACATTCTCGGTGAATGTCGCGCCAACCTTGTCCCAGTCGGGACGACCGGCGCAAAACTTGTCTTCGATCACCCATTGGCGAAAGTTCTCGTGTGTCACGGGCACATGGTCTTCGATACCAAAGGACCGGACCAGCGCCAGTTCCGTGGGTCCGGTTGCCGGAACGATGCAATCCACCATCGAATTGGGGAATGTGACGGTTTCAGCGATCCATTCAGCAAGGTCGGGGTCAGAGAGCTTGGCCAGTTCCAGAACCGTTTGCCGCAGCATATCGCCGTTGCCTTGCAGGTTATCACAGCTTTGGCAGGTAAATGGCCCTGCGCCCTGCGCCCGGCGGAGTTTCAATGCGGCGATCATGGCCCCAAAGGCAGTTTTGGGCGTGTCGGGATGCGCGGCATCGTGTTTGATGTCCGCGTGGCGCGCGTCAAAGCTGCCGTCGGCGGCGACGTAGTAGCCGCCTTCGGTCACTGTCAGCGCCACGATCCGGATCGACGGATCAGCCATATGCGCGATCAGCGGTGCGTTGTCTTCGGCCACCGGAATGAAACCGATCATGGACCCGGTGATTTCGGCAGACATGCCTGACGGGTCCAGTTCGATCAGCGTGGTCAGGCAATCCTGAGCCAGCAATTTTTCGCGCTGGGCAGAGTCTGCCGCACGCACGCCTGCGCCCAGAATGGCCCAATCCTGCGCCAGCCCCTGATCCATCAGTCGGTGCAGATACCATGCCTGGTGGGCCCGATGAAAATTGCCCAGACCGATATGTACGATCCCGGCAGACAGGTCGGCCCGCGTATAGGACGGTTTGCGCACGGTTTCGGGCAGGGTCGCGATAGTTTCCAAATTCAGTGTCATCAGCTCATCCACTGTCCGCCATCGACGTTGTACGTCTGGGACACGATATAGTTTGCTTCTTTTGATGCGAGGAAAACCGCCATGCCGGTCAGATCCTCTGGCACGGCAAAACGGCCCGCAGGCACACCTGCCTCGACTTCTGCTTTTTTCTGTCCCGGCTTTTTGCCTTCGAGCTTGGCAAATACCGAGTCTACATGTTCCCAATGCGCGCCATCGACCACACCGGGCGCAATCGCATTCACGTTGATGCCGTATTTGATCAGGTTCAGGCCCGCCGATTGGGTCATCGAGATGACGGCCGCCTTGGTCGAGCAATAGACCAGCACAAGGCTTTCGCCGCGCCGTCCGGCCTGACTGGCCATGTTGATGATCTTGCCGCCGTGGCCCTGCGCAATCATCTGCCTGGCTGCAGCCTGCATTGTAAAGAGGGTGCCCGCGACATTCACGGCGTAGAGTTTGTCATAGCTGGCACGGGTGATATCGACCGTCTCTGCCGCATCAAAAAGCGCCGCATTGTTGACAAGAATATCGAGCTTGCCGGTCTGTTCCACGACGGCAGCAATGGCTGCATCAATACTGGTCTGATCCGTCACATCGAGGTGCACGGCATAGGCACCGTCGCCCAGGGTCTCTGCGGTTCTTTTGGCAGCATCAAGGTCGATGTCTGCAATTGCCACAGTTGCCCCCTCGGCGAGGTAAGCGCCCGCGAAACCAGTACCGATTCCGCGGGCGGCGCCTGTGATCAGCGCCGATTTTTCGCTTAGGCGTTTCATGCGATGCGCAACCCTTGCGCGTCGAAACGGTGCATCTGATCCATGGCCGGGGTCAAATAGATATCGTCGCCATGTTTGACCTGGATATCGCCGGTGATCCGCACGGTCATCATGTCCATGAGGCCCGTGTCGTGCACGTGGATGAAGGTGTCAGAGCCCAGATGCTCGGCCACGCCGACACGGCCCTTCCAGGTGCCTTCGGTGTTCGACACGCTGATATGCTCGGGCCGGACGCCGATTGTTGCGGCATTGTGCTTTTGCGCTTCGGCCCCGTCGATGAGGTTCATCTTCGGAGAGCCGATGAAACCCGCAACGAACCTGTTGCGCGGCGCGTGATAAAGCTCGAGCGGAGAGCCCACCTGTTCGATCACGCCCGCCTGCAGCACGACGATCTTGTCGGCCATGGTCATGGCTTCGACCTGATCGTGCGTCACGTAGATCATGGTTGTCGCAAGCTTCTTGTGAAGCTCCATGATCTCGAGCCGCATGCCGACCCGCAAGGCCGCGTCGAGGTTTGACAAGGGTTCGTCAAACAGGAACGCGGCAGGTTCGCGCACAATCGCACGGCCAATGGCCACACGCTGACGCTGACCACCGGACAACTGGCCGGGCTTGCGATCCAGATAGTCGCTGAGGTTCAGCGCCTTGGCGGCTGCATCGATCTTGGCATCTTGGGTTGCCTGATCGATGCCCGCCATCCGCATCGGGAAGGCGATGTTCTTGCGTACCGACATATGCGGATATAGCGCATAGGACTGGAACACCATCGCCAGACTGCGTTTGGCAGGGGGCAGGTCTGTCGCATCATTGCCATTGATGTTGATGTGCCCGGACGATGTGTCTTCGAGACCGGCAATCAGCCGCAACAGCGTGGACTTGCCGCAGCCCGAGGGTCCGACGAAGACGACGAACTCGCCTTCGTTGATCTCAAGATCCAGTGGTGGAATGACCTGAACGTCGCCAAAGCTTTTGGTGACCTGGTTAAGAGTAATCTGTCCCATTATTTTACGGCTCCGAATGTGAGGCCCCGAACGAGCTGTTTCTGTGAGAACCAACCCAGGATCAGGATTGGTGCGATGGCCATTGTCGAGGCCGCACTGAGTTTCGCGTAGAACAAGCCTTCCGGGCTTGAGTAGCTGGCAATAAAGGCTGTCAACGGGGCCGCTTTGGCTGCGGTCAGGTTGAGCGTCCAGAATGCTTCGTTCCATGCCAGGATAAAGTTCAAGAGCAAGGTCGAGGCGATGCCCGGAATAGCCATTGGCGTGAGAACATAAAGGATCTCTGACCTCAGGTCGGCTCCGTCCATCCGCGCCGCTTCCAGGATTTCGCCGGGAATTTCGCGGAAGTATGTATACAGCATCCAGACAATGATCGGCAGGTTGATCAGCATGATGATGAAGGTCAGCCCGAACACGTTGTCCAGCAAGCCCAGGTTGATGAACAGCAGGTAGATGGGGTAGAGCACACCCACCGCCGGCAACATCTTGGTCGAAAGCATCCAGAGCAGAATGTCCTTCGTCTTTTTCGATGGGACAAAGGCCATCGACCAGGCTGCAGGTATCGCGATGATGATCCCCAGAATGGTAGACCCGCCCGCGATAAAGATCGAGTTCCACAGGAACCGGGCGTAGTTCGACCGCTCCATCACCGTGGAATAGTTCTCTGTCGTCCAGTCAAAGAACAGGAAGACCGGGGGATCGCTGATCGCCTGTGCTTCGGTTTTGAAACTGGTCAGGATGGTCCACAGGATCGGAAAGAAGATCATCAGACCGATTGCCCAAGCGAGGGCTGTGTTGACCGCTTTGCGATTTGTCGTGATTGCACGTGCCATGTTTCGTCCTCCCTCAGTTGTCCAGGTTTTTGCCGACGATGCGCATCAGGAAGATGGCAACGATGTTGGCAAGTATGATGGCATAGACACCGCCCGCAGACCCAAGTCCGATGTTCTGGCTTTCCAACACGCGCTGGAAGATCAGATACGAGAGGGTTCGGGTGCCGAATGCGCCGCCGGTGGTCACGAAGATCTCGGCAAAGATTGCCAGCAAGAAGATCGTTTGAATCAGAACCACGATGGTGATCGCGCGGCTGAGGTGCGGCAGCGTGATGAACCCGAAACGTGCCAGAGGCGACGCCCCGTCCATTTCGGCAGCTTCAAGCTGTTCGCTGTCCAGAGACTGGATTGCCGTGAGCAGGATCAAGGTCGCAAAGGGCAGCCACTGCCAGGACACAATCAGAACAATCGACGGGATCGCCGCATCCGAGAGCCAACTGACCGGGTCCGCTCCGAAGAACTTCCATAAATGCGCGAACAGCCCGTTTGTCGGATCCATGAAGATGTTCTTCCAGACCAGCGCCGAAACGGTTGGCATGACGAAGAACGGGGCAATGACCAGAATACGAACGACGCCTTGTCCCCACATGGGTTGGTCCAGCAATATCGCGAGCAGGACACCGAGTGCGATTGTGATAACGAGAACACTGGCCACGATGATCAGTGTCGTTGATACAGCAGGCCAGAATGCACTGGACGTCACAAAGCGCACATAGTTGTCAAATCCGGTCCAGCCCTGATCGCCGCCACGCAGCGGCAGGTAGGTACGGAATGAGAACCACAGTGTCATCGTGAGAGGGACCAGCATCCAGCCGAGCAGCAGGACAACGGCGGGCGCCATCATCAGGCGTGCTGCAGATCGGGAAGCTTTGGTTGCCATCTTGAGTCATCTCCTTCGTGAACAGGCAGCCGGTTTCGGCCCTGTTTTCGGCGATGGTTAAATTTGGGTGAGGTCGGGGGTAGGGTGATCGGAGGACGAAATGCGCCGCCCTCCGATCCAGACGCGCGGCTTACTTGTAGCCAGCGCTTTCCATAACTTCATTGGCGATGTCTTGTGCTTTCGCCAATGCTTCTTCGACGGTTTGCTGACCAGCATAGGCAGCCGAGAACTCCTGGCTGACTTCCGATGCCATGCCTGCAAACTCTGGGATGGCCGCGAACTGGATGCCAACATATGGGCTTGGTTCGACGGTCGAGTTGGCAGGATCAGCCGACAGGATCGAGTCCAGCGTCATCTGAGCGAATGGAACCTTCAGATACTCTGGGTTTTCGTACAGCGATGTACGTGCACCCGGAGGCACGTTGGCCCAGCCTTCGTTTGCAGCGACCAGTTCAATGTAGTCGGTGCTTGTTGCCCATTCGATGAACTGCTTGGCCTGAGCTTCTTGCTGTGTGCCAGCAGGAACGGCCAGAGCCCATGCCCACAACCAGTTGGAGCGTTTGCCCAAGCCGGTGTCGGGTGCGAGTGCAAAGCCAACGTGGTCCGCAACAGTCGAGTCGTCACCCGTTACGAAGGATGCCGCAACTGTCGCATCGATCCACATGCCGCACTTGCCCTGGTTGAACAGCGACAGGTTTTCGTTGAAACCGTTTGTCGCGTAACCCGCTGGGCCGGACGCGTCCATCATGTCCTTGAAGAAGTTCAGCGTGTTGGCCCATGGCTCTGTGTCGAACTGTGGGTTCCAGTCCATGTCGAACCAGCGTGCACCGAAGGAGTTGGACATCGCAGTGATGAATGCACCGCCTTCGCCCCAACCGGCCTTGCCGCGCAGGCAGATACCGTTGATCTCGTTCTCACGGTCGGTCATCGCAGCCGCAGCTTCGGCGATGAATTCCCATGTTGGCGCAGTTGGCATTTCAAGGCCAGCGGCTTCCATCAGGTCCGTGCGATACATGATCATGGAGCTTTCGCCGTAGAATGGCGCTGCATAGAGCGTTCCATCATGGCTCAGGCCACCAGCCATCGCGGGCAGGATATCGCCAACGTTGTATTCCTCGGACAGGTCGTCCAGCGGGACAAGCCAGCCATTGGCACCCCAGATCGGCGTTTCGTACATGCCGATTGTCATGATGTCGAACTGACCACCCTTGGTGGTGATGTCCGTTGTCACACGCTGGCGCAGCACGTTTTCTTCGAGTGTCACCCATTCGACATTGATACCTGTCTTTTCGGTGAAGTTGGATGTGTAACCTTGCATGCGGATCATGTCGCCGTTGTTCACTGTGGCAATCGTGATCGTGCCTTCAGCGGCAGCGATGCCAGCAGTCAGTCCAAGACCGACGGCGCTGGTAAGTAGTGCTTTCTTGATAGACATTGACGTCCTCCCTTTTTTACACGCGTTCAAATTGACGGAAATGTGACGTTCCGTCAACATATTTGTATAAAATAAGTTGCTGCAGTGCAGTATCGCAGGATTTGTTACGCGGATTCACGCACTTGTAGAATGCCATCGAACAATTCTACGATCTGTTTGTCCGTAGAATTTTCCCCGCGTATTTTATTTACGAGCAATTTTACGGCGCGGCTGCCGATTCCCCCAAGGTTCTGTTCTACAGTGGTCAGGCTTGGCGTCAGGAAAGGACACAGCGGGTAATCATCATGACCCATGATGCGCAAACCGCCCTTTCGCTGCGCGCCTGGTTCCAGTCCGTGTTGGGATGCGGCCTTGAGCGCACCAATGGCAACGCGGTCATTGGCGCACAGAATGGATTGATCCGTCAGATCACCGGACGAGAACGCCCTGTCGAGCACAGCATGGCCATGGGCCTCGTAATGGCCTTGATCATTGAGCGCTTCGCCTCCGATGATGCGCGGCTCCATCCCCAATTCTTCCATTTTCGCGATGTAAGAGCGTTCGTGCCCGAGGGCGTTAAAGTTGACACGCGGCATTGCCAGGAACACCGGTGGTCCGCCGACGCGGCACAGATACTCAACAGCCAATCCCATGCTCTGGACGTGGTTGGTGCCAACATAGTCCACGTCCAGCATCGTATCGGGGCGCGAATCCACCAACAATGACGGAATGCGCGACCGCAAACGCTCGTAACTGCGCACATCACTTTGGTTGCCGAGCGGTACGACCAGCGCGCCATCGACGTTCATCGCGATAAAGCCCTCAAGGGCCTTGGCTTCGATTTTGGGATCCGAGTGCGAGCATTTGGTCAGCACCGTCAGGCCGGCATCCATCGCAGCCCGCTCAATGGACTCAAGCAGCTTGGTAAAAAACAGATCGTTCAGATAGGGGATGATCACACCGATCATGCCGGTCGATTTACGGTTGAGGCGGGTGGCAAAGAAGTTGGGTACGTATTCCACCTGCTCCAGACCCTTTTCGATCCGGGCGACCGTGTTTGCCTTGACCAA
>CAYGQZ010000046.1:0-12795 GCA_964352055.1 uncultured Rhodobacterales bacterium | reverse complement strand
GATCGATCTCTTGGCCCTGTCAGACTTGCAAACCGATGGTATTTGTAGCCAAGTTTCACAACTGACGGCCGACAACCAGCACAGGAGTTCAAGTGTCACTCTTTTTGATCGTTGCATTGCCTTTCTTGGGGGCCCTGCTGCCCGGCCTGATGAACTCTGCGGGGCGGCAAGCCTGTGCGGGTGTGACCTTCACCGTGTCCCTTGCGGCACTGGTTGGATTGCTCACCAATTTGCCCGCTGTGATGGCAGGCGATCTTGTGATGGCGCGCGTCGATTGGCTTCCGGCGCTGGGTTTGAACTTTACATTGATGCTGGATGGTCTTGGCTTTTTCTTTGCCCTTCTGATCCTTGGCATCGGCCTGCTGATTATCACCTACGCCCGGTTTTATCTGGCGCGCGAAGACAATATGGGCGAATTCTTTACCTATCTGCTCTTGTTTCAGGGCGCGATGGTCGGGATTGTCCTGAGCGATAACATCCTGCTTTTGCTGGTGTTCTGGGAGTTGACGTCGCTGTCGTCCTTCCTTTTGATCGGCTACTGGAAGCATCTGCCCGAAGGGCGGCAAGGCGCACGTATGGCTTTGACCGTCACAGGTATGGGTGGGCTTGCGATGATCGCAGGTATGGTGATCCTGGGCCAGATTGTGGGCAGCTATGACCTCAGCGTGATCCTGCAGAACCGCGAGTTGATTCAAGAGTCGCCCTATTACGTGCCCGCATTGCTGTTGATCCTGACGGGCTGTTTCACCAAATCCGCGCAGTTTCCGTTTCACTTCTGGTTGCCGCATGCGATGGCCGCCCCGACGCCGGTGTCGGCCTACCTGCACTCTGCCACCATGGTAAAGGCCGGTATCTTTCTGATGGCGCGCATGTGGCCGGTGCTGTCTGGCACGCCTGAATGGTTCATGATTGTCACCACAGCGGGCCTTGTCACAATGGTCGTGGGGGCGGTGATTGCGCTGTTCAAGCATGACCTGAAGGCGCTTCTGGCGTTCTCAACCGTCAGCCAGCTGGGCCTTATCACAATGCTGCTAGGGACCGGCACCGCCTTTGGTGCCATGGCAGCGGTCTTTCACATTCTGAACCACGCCACGTTCAAAGCGGCGCTCTTTATGTCCGCAGGCATCATCGATCACGAGACCCACACTCGCGACATTCGCAGGCTGGGTGGTTTGCGTCACCTGATGCCGATCACCTTTGCCATCGCCAGCCTTGCCGCGCTTTCCATGGCAGGCATCCCCTTGCTGAATGGTTTTCTGTCCAAGGAAATGATGCTCGAAGAAACCACCCACACCGTGCTCTTTGGCATGTGGTGGCTGGTGCCGCTGCTTGCACTTGTCGGCTCGTTGTTTTCAGCGGCCTATTCGTTCCGTTTGATCGGACACGTCTTTCTGGGGCCAAAGCGGGATGACTATCCGGCCAAACCACATGACCCGCCATCAGGTCTTTGGCTGCCGCCTGCCTTCCTTGTGGTTCTGGTGGTGGTGATCGGGATTGCGCCATTCCTGGCCGAGCCGCTGGTGCGCATGGTAACCGCCTCGGTGCTGGGCGATGCGGCGGAAATGCCCAAGGCTTACCTCAAGATCTGGCACGGGCTGGTGCCTGCCCTTTACATGTCCATCGTTGCGACGATTGGCGGTCTGGTTCTGCTCAAGTTCTATCGTCCTGCCCTGGAGATCTGGGATGCCTCCCCCCGGCCCGAGGCCAAGACGATCTTTGAGGCGATCATTGCCGCAGCGGTCAAGCTGGCGCGGATCGTGATGCAGGGCACGCACAACGGGGCCTTCACGCGCTATGCCGCCATTGCCATGATCACGATTGTCGTCGCTGGCTATTATGCATGGGGTACCGGAACAGTGTCCATTGCCGACTACCGCATGCAGCCAGTCACTCCGGTTTTGATCGGAGGTTGGGTGATGCTGATCGTGGCCACATGCGCGCTGGTGTTCCTGCATCGCAATCGCCTGCTGTCACTGATCCTGATTGGTATCGTTGGCTTGATGGTGTCCATCGGTTTCGTGTATTTCAGCGCGCCGGACCTTGCGATGACGCAGATCACGGTCGAGGTCGTCACGATCATCCTGCTGTTGCTGGCGCTCAATTTCCTGCCCAACAAGACTCCCGTTGAAAGCCCGGTATGGCTCCGGGTGCGCGACGCGGCAATCGGTATTGTTGCGGGCATCGCTGTCATGGGGCTGTCGCTGCACTATTTATTGCGTGACAGCGTGGCCGCGCCGATTTCCGAATACCACCTTGCCAATTCGTACAAGGGCGGCGGCGGGACAAACGTTGTCAACGTGATCCTCGTCGACTTCCGGGGTTTTGATACCTACGGCGAGATTATCGTTCTGGGGATCGCGGCCCTGTTGATCTTTGCGCTGACGGAGACCCTTTTGGGCGGACCCGTGCGGGCCCGTCTGTTGAACCGCGAACCGGACCAGCCAAGATCGGGGGACATGCACCCGATGATGATGGTTGTCCTGACGCGCGTGTTGATGCCGGTCGCCCTGATGGTCGGGTTCTACATCTTCCTGCGGGGCCATAACCAGCCGGGTGGCGGGTTCATCGCGGGGCTGGTCGTATCTATTGCCGTCGTTATGCAATACATGGCCAGCGGTTCAAACTGGGCGTCGGCGCGGCTGCGCTATCCCTATCACGGGATCATTGGTACAGGTGTGTTGATTGCGGGCCTGACCGGGATCGGATCCTGGTTCGTCGGCAAGCCGTTCCTGACATCCGACTTTACCTATGTGCGCATTCCGCCGTTTCAAAAGTTTGAACTGGCCACGGCTGCGCTGTTCGACCTCGGGGTATTCCTCGCCGTTCTGGGTGCGGTGATGTTGTCACTGGAAAGCTTTTCAAGACTGGCCCGGCGGCAGGAAATGCCGGACTTCGATCACCCGATGGATATTGATCCATCCAGAGAGGATGAAGATGACAGCGACAAGAGCATTGTGAAGGGGAGCGCATAACATGGAATTCCTCGTCGCTTCTGCGATTGGCCTGTTGACGGCCGCCGGGACGTATCTGGTGCTGCGATTGCGCACCTTTCCCGTGATCCTCGGCATCTCTTTGCTGACCTATGCGGTCAACGTGTTCCTGTTTGCGTCTGGACGGTTGCGGGTGGGGGCGCCTCCGATACTTCAGGATGGGGTTGCCTCCTATACCGATCCGTTGCCACAGGCTCTGGTTCTGACCGCTATCGTAATTTCGTTCGGGATGACGGCTGTTGTGGTGATGATCGCGCTGGGTGCATTTCTGGGTTCGGATGATGACCGTGTGGATGATCAGGCCGATGCCACGGATATTGCGACGGAGGAGCCCAAATGACCCATTGGCTCATCGCCCCCGTCATCCTTCCGGCCATACTGGCCCCGTTCATCATTCTTGCAGCGCGATACCACCTGAGCATTCAGCGGGTATTTTCGGTTGTCGGAGTCATGACCATGATCGCGATTGCGGCTGGTCTGGCCTGGGAAACGTCAGACGGCACGGTCATGCTGTACCAGCTGGGCGACTGGGCGGCCCCGTTCGGGATCGTCCTTGTCGGTGACAGGCTGTCGACGCTGATGGTCCTGCTGACCGCAATTCTTGCGCTGTTTGTGCTGCTTTATGCCATCGGGTCGGATTGGGACAGTCGCGGCAATCACTTCCACGCGCTCTATCAGTTCCAGTTGATGGGAATCATGGGGGCTTTCCTGACGGGTGACCTTTTTAACCTGTTTGTTTTCTTCGAGGTTCTGTTGATTGCGTCCTACGGGCTCATGATCCATTCGGGGGGCGATGCGCGTCTGAGGGCCGGGGTCCAGTATGTTCTGTTCAATCTGATCGGTTCGACGCTGTTCCTGTTTGCGCTGGGCTCGATCTATGCCGAAACGGGAACGCTCAACATGGCGGATCTCGCTGACCGGGTGCAGCTGATTGATGATACGGCCACGGTCGGCATTCGCGTGGCCGCCGTTCTGTTGTTGCTGGTCTTTGCGATCAAAGCCGCGTTGGTGCCGCTGCATTTCTGGCTGCCATCCAGCTATTCCGAAGCGCCCGGTCCGGTGGCCGCTCTTTTTGCGATCATGACCAAGGTCGGAGCGTATGCAATCATCCGGGTCTATACGATCATATTTCCGCCCGATCTTGCGGTGACCGATGGACTGCATACGCAATGGTTGCTGCCCGCTGCACTGCTGTCGCTTATGGTTGGAGCGGTGGGTGTCCTGGCGGCGCGAAAACTTGACCGGCTGGTGGCCTTTTCCGTCATCGGATCCATGGGGATGGTCATGGTGGCCATCTCACTGTTCACACCAACCAGCATTGCGGCGGCACTGTATTACATGGTGCATTCGACACTCGCCGCGGCCTCTCTGTTCCTGATCGTGGATCTGGTGCGTACGTCACGGGCGGATTTGCAGCTGACCGCGCAACCGCCTGTGGGCGGGGCAGCGCTGACCGCCGGTGTCTTCTTTTTCGCGGCGATTGCCATGGCAGGTTTGCCGCCCTTGTCCGGGTTTGTCGGCAAGTTGATGGTGCTCAACGCATCATATGAAAGCTCAAGCATGCCCTGGATCTGGTCCATTATCCTGATCGCCAGCCTGATCAGCATCGTCGGATTTGCCCGCGCAGGCAGCGTCGTGTTCTGGAAAGCAGAAAGCCAGGAACGGCCAGAGGATGACCCGCCTTTGCCAGCACCGAGCACGCTGTCCTATGTCTCTGTCGGGGGATTGTTGTCATTGCTGGTGGCTTACACCGCCTTTGCCGGTCCGGCGCATCAGTACATGATTGCGACGTCCACGCAGCTCTTCTCACCCGATCCATATATTGAAACGGTGGTCGAAACGCCGGGCAAGTTGAACGACTCCGAAGATCAGAAGGAGGATCACTAGCATGGTCAAGGCATTCAACTGGCTTTTCCCGCACCCGTTGCTGACGCTGCTTCTGGTGGTGGTTTGGACGCTGCTGCAAAACAGTGTGTCCGCGGGCATGGCGGTCTTTGGTTTGATCCTCGGGATCATCATTCCACGGATCACAGCAGCCTGGTGGCCGGACAGACCGCAAGAGTTTCACATGGGCCACATGTTGTCTTATGCGATGATCGTGTTGTGGGACATTATGGTTGCCAACATCGAAGTGGCCAAGATCGTGCTGACTGTTTCAAACGAAGACTTGCGACCCGCCTGGATCGTCATTCCGCTGGACCTTGTTCAACCAGAAGCAATCACCGTGCTGGCAGGGACGATTACGCTCACGCCCGGCACCGTTTCGGCGGATTTGTCGGATGAGGGCCATAGCCTGCTGGTTCATGTGCTGCATACGGATGATCCCGATGCAGTCAGAGATGAAATCAAAAATCGCTACGAACGCCGCCTGAAGGAGATCTTCGTATGAGTTTTGCCCTTGGCCTCATGAATATTGCGCTTGTCATTGCCTTTATTGTGGTCGTGGCCGCACAGATCATGTCGATGATCCGCCTCGTGATCGGACCCCACACAGGCGACCGTATTCTGGCGCTGGATACCATGGTCGTGAATGCGATCGGATTGGTTGTTTTGCTGGGAATTGCCCAAGGAACCCGGATTTATTTCGAGGTTTCGCTGATCATTGCGATGCTTGGCTTTGTATCGACTGTTGCCTACGCGCGATTTGTACTGCGGGGGGATATTATCGAATGATACTGGAATTCATCGCCATAATTCTGGTCACCTTCTTCCTTTTGGTTGGGGCCGGCTTTTCGCTTGTTGGTGTGATCGGGCTTTTGAAGTTCAACGACTCCATGACGCGGCTGCATGCGCCGACCAAGGTTGGCACAGTGGGGATCGGTGCATTCCTGATGGCGTCCATGATTTATTCCTCTGTCTATGGTGACGGGTGGTCGATCCAGGAGCTTTTGATCATGTCGTTCCTGTTTGTCACGGCTCCGATCTCTGCGAATTTCATCGCCAAGGTGAACATTCATCGTCGCGATTGCGAAACACCACCACCACCGGTCAATGATGAAACCTGGGCAACCTACAAGGTTCCAGTGCAAGATTTGCCGAAAGAGGACCCCAAACAGGCATAGGGCATGTTGCTCTGGTGATATTCTTTCGTTTCGGTCGCTATTCGGCAGGCCCACGATTATCGCGAATTGCGTTTGTCGGGCTTTCGCCTTAGTTCGGCATAGCTGGAACGACTGAAAGACCACCACAGATGAACATGCTCAAGATCGTAGCTGTCCCGATGCACAGGGAAGGGCGCAAGTTTTTGGCGATCTTCGCGGCCATATCCCTGGCGCTTTTCTTTGTTTGGGAGCCTTTGTTCTGGCTGGGCTGCGGAGCGACCGTATGGTGCTATTACTTTTTCCGCGATCCGGTGCGGATCATCCCGCAAGACCCCAATCTGGTCATTTCGCCGGCTGACGGTGTCGTCTCACTGATCGAGGATGTTGTCCCGCCCGCTGATCTGGATCTGGGTGAAGCCGCCCTGACGCGCGTTTCCGTGTTCATGAACGTGTTCAATTGCCATGTGAACCGCGCGCCGGTTGCGGGTACGGTTACCCACATCGTTTATCATCATGGAAAATTTGTGAATGCGTCCTTGGACAAGGCCAGCGAGCACAATGAGCGCAATGGTCTGAGTATTGAAACGACAGCCGGGGCCCGCATCGGCGTTGTCCAGATCGCGGGTCTGGTGGCCCGGCGTATCGTTTGTTTCGTGAAAGTGGGGGACGCGCTGGATGCCGGTTTCCGCTTTGGCCTGATCCGTTTTGGTAGCCGTTTGGACATTTACCTGCCCGCGGGCGTAGCGCCGCTTGTGGCGGTCGGGCAAACCGCTGTCGCAGGCGAAACGATCCTCGCTGATCTGGCGCATCCTTCGCAAAAACGGATTGGCAAGCCCGTATGAACGAAGCCGCTCGCATAAAACTCCGCCATATCATTCCAAGCGTTGTCACCGTCTTTGCGATCTGCGCTGGGCTGACATCCGTTCGGATGAGCATGGAGGGGCATATAGAGGCAGGGCTGTATTTCATATTGATCGCCGTATTCCTGGATGCGGCAGACGGAAAACTGGCGCGCTTTCTTGATACGGCCAGCCCGTTCGGAGCCGAGCTTGATACGCTGGCGGATTTCTTCAACTTCGGCATCGCGCCGGGGATCATGATTTATCACACGCTCTATCAGGGCACCGAATATGCCAATCTGGGCTGGCTTGCCACGCTGGTCCTTGCGGTGTGCTGTGCCTTGCGGCTGGCGCGGTTCAACCTGTCGTCCAAGGGTGAAGAGGTTGCGTTGAAAAAGGACAACTTCTTTGTCGGTGTGCCTGCTCCGGCGCTGGCTTGTCTGGCCCTCATGCCGGTGTTCATGCACCTTTACGGCTGGGAAAACACTGAACTTCCGTTGCTCAGGGCCGCCTACATCATTGGTGTTGGGCTGCTTGCGGTCAGTACGGTGCCGACCTTCTCGATCAAACACGCGTCGATCAAACGGGCCCATCTTCCCATGGCTATCATTGCATTTGTCGCGCTGATCGTCTGTTTGATCGTCTATCCGTGGCCCACCCTGATCGCAGGCAACATCTGCTATCTCGCCTCATTGCCGTTTTCCTACCGGGCGCAGGTGAAGTATGCAAAGGCACAGGACAATCAGGATCGGGCCGAGCCGGATTGATCTGTGCCCGGGGCTAACGACGTGGCAGCCTGTTGCCCAACAGCTGCAGGGCAGCAAGGCTGTCTTGTGCTTGGTTTAAAATGGCTTCGAACCGGTTCGCCTCTTCCCTGTCTTTTCCGGATTGTTCCTTGATAACCTCGGCGGCAGAGTCGAGCAGCTCGCGGCTTTCGGGCAGGGCTTTTGCCGCAAGCGACCGAAACTCATCATTCGACAGGTTCGCCATGGCTTGTTCTTGTCGTTTCAGCGACTTTTGAAAGCTGTCCTCGATGCGGCTGGCCAGCAGTTGCAGGCGCAGATTGCTTTCGGCGATGACACCCTCGCCATCTGGTTTGGCCTCGTCGACGATATCCTTTATCTTGAGGCCCTCGAGCCGGGGCACCCTGATGGCTGCCCCGGCTCGAAAGCCTTCTTTGACGGACAGCCTTGGATTGGCCGTCAGCAAGGCTTCTTCCGCTTGACGTTGCTTCAGGGCAGCGTCATCCCCTTCGATGGCATAGATCCGTTTGGCGAGTGTGGCGATGGATTTCTCTCGCCCGAGTTTTGCAATCATCGTCGGCATAGTGTGTCCCTCCGATCAGGTCATGACATTGAGTGGCGCAAAGGCCGTGGGCATTCCGCCGGGTTCGACCAGAATGCGGGAACTCGTGATGTTCCCGACTGGGGTTGTCGCCCCTGGCGCCCCGGTCACGATGCGCATTGAAAAGCCTTCCGTTGAGTGCACCACGGTGTTGGATGCGGCTGCGACCCGTGGCGCCCCCAGCAAGACAACTTCTGACACCCCGCCGCGCGCGTCCAGATCGACCTGGTTGTTTGCAAATGTCAGGCCGCGCGCACCAGGCTCGAACAGACTGATCATTGCGTCAGCAAGTTGCGTGCCGGCCCGGGCCTGGTTTGCCGTGACCGTGATCTGGGACGCGACGGCAGGCAACAGAGCGGCCAGATTTCGGGATGAGGCGCGCCAGGTTCTGCCCTCGACCGCAAAATACACTTCGTCAGTCGGCGCACGGCCCGGCAAGTCCGAGGTATATCCCGCAGCGACAAGGCCCAAATCGCCTCGGGTCGGTGTCTCGCGCGTCGGGTCACCGATGAGAATGGCCCGCCAGTCGACGACATCATCGCTTTGATCAAGCTCACCAAAGATGCGGTTGGCGTTGATATTGATCCCCAGAAACGGCTGGCGCGCAAAAATCCCGTATGACCGGCTTTCAGGTTCGGCGCTGCCGATGTCGGAAATCACGTTCGAACTGATGTCGACGCTTCCAACCGCCTGAACAACGATGCCGGCGTAGATCTGTCCTGAAAAGCCTGCCCGGCCAACATTGCGTACGGAATTGCCGACAACCTGCCCGGACTCAACCCCGGTCAGCCCGATGCCGATCCCGAACCGTGCGCCCTCGGCGACGCCGACCCGGTCGATTGCATTGTTGTCGACAGCCATGTGCCGGATGGACGTCCCTGCATCCGTTAAAATGCCGGCCTCGCCCGTGTCCCGAATGATGTTGCGTTTGATCATGACTGTATCATGTGCCCCAACGATCCGGATGCCCGCCCCGGCCAGGGTAAACACGGTGTTGCCAATGATTTGGGCATCGCCGATCAGTTCAGGCACCATGGGCTCGGCCAGAACCAGCCCGTCGCCTGTGTCATCACCACCGGAGATTTCGCAATCCTGCACGCGCAGCGTGCCTGCCGACAGAAACGCCGCAGTCTGTCCTGCGAAAATGGTTGTGGCTTCGACCGACAGCGAGGCTGTGGGGATTTCGGCCGTTCGGATCCGAATCCCACTCCCAAAGGACAGGATGGCGTTGCGAGACAGGAGTGTCGCCGCGATGCTGAACGCCGCCCGATCAAACAGAACGCCCAGACGCCCGCCAAACAGGATGCAATCGAGCACCCGCACTTCTGCCATCGCGACAAATTGCAGATCGCCATCCTGATCAAGCCCATAGCTGGAACGTGATCCAATGGCGTGAGGTGCAATGGAAATACATTCTTCGACTTTCGTACCGACCTGCATGCCATCAAGGGCGATACCAAAGTCAAAGCGGTCTTCGGCGTTTTCGGTCATCACAAGCACACCGATTTGCCGCAGGGCCAGCAGGGCTGTATTCACTGCGGTCACACCGTGCACGGGCGGGGGTACATTCGTGGGCAAGTCCGGTGTCCCTGCGATCACCGTAAAGCGTTCCAGCTTGATGTCATTCGACGACTCGACCTGAACCGCACCGCCTGCGCCCCGATAGGCCAGAACGGTCGCAAGTCCCTGTCCGACGACACGGATCGCGTTACGGTCCCGTATCTCAACCGGTTGCGACACTGCATAGAATCCGGCTTCGAGGCATACTGTTCCGCCCAGGTCACCGACCTGCGCAATCGCGTCATTGATGGTGAGCGCGCCGGAATTGTGAAGCTCCGGCGTCACGCAGACCGTACAAGCGCAGCCTTCGCCATCCCCTTGCGGGATCAAGGGCGGCCAGAAAATGCGGCAGTCATTGACGCCATTTGGATTGATGATGCCCAACCGGGCATAGTGACGCTGTATCCCATTCGGGGGCGCATCGCGAAGGATCTGGATCTGGGTGCCAGCCGTGCGGGCCCAGAACCGCCAATGATCCATTTCGTGGTAGGTGCCCGGGCCGGGGGCCGTGGCGAAAGACACGGTGATCCCGTTCTCGAGCACCACGGCGGTGCCGTCTTCGGGCACCGGAATCAACCCGTCGGATCCATCCGCGTCCAGATCGACCCACTCTGTCTCATCCGCCAGTCGGATAACGCCCCGCTGATCCCAGCGGGTCAACCGGGTGTGCCGAATGGCCAGAGTATCGCCCGGATCGCCGGAGGGGACCAGATCGGCGTCGATGGACCCTTCGAATTCGATTTCACGCGTCTCCGGGTCGACATCCGCAACCCGCAGCATTTGGCCCGAACGGTGGTTGAACTCCCGGATATCATCCGTGATCTCGACCCAGTCACCGGGGGCAAAGCGCAAGACCTCGTCACGTCCGACGCGGCCCACTGTTACGCTTTCGCCATCGGCTGCAATCGCCTCGATCGAGGATTGAACCGAGGCGTTCTCGCGACTGAACTTGAACCCCCATGCGCCTTGACCTGACCCGTCATCGTTGCGCTGCGCATGTATCTCGACGCGGTAGAACTGGTTTTCCAGCCCTGTATACCCTTCTGTCGGCGGGACAAGGCAGGGGTCTTCGGGTTCTTCAATATCGACGGTGCCGGTGGTCAGACGGGCCGTTGAAGGGGTTATGGTTTCGATCCACCCGATCAGGTCGTCATCAGGTGTCGAGCAGGTTGCCGCCGTTCCCACATTGGGCAGGATGCGCACCTGCCAGACCGATTGCATACGGGTCGTCGTGTCGACCCCGCCAAGGGCCGGGTCCAGCAGTTCGGGCGCCTGTATCGGCGTCACCTCGCGTTGCCAGCCCACCAGATAGGCCAGATGGACGCCTGCATCGGGCAGCAGCGTTGGTGTGGGCCAATAGGGCTGCATAGTGTAGCTGACATAGTCGCCCGAAGGTGGTGGGATCATTTCGTCCAGAACGCCTTCGGGGTCAGGCACACCGGCTTCGGTCGCTCTGCGTGCCCGGTCAAAGACAGGATCTGGCGATGCCGCGTCATTGCCAAAAAAGTTCGCGCGCCCATGGTTCTGGTAGAGGGAACCATCCAGATAGAAATGTCCCTCGCCAATCTCGATGCCCCCGGCCCCAAAGCGGATTTCAAAACCACGGGGGGTTTCGCGTGGCACCACGGCCCGACCGATTGTGTCGACCGTACCGGCCCGCATTCGCCGCTCGAAGATCGCAACCATTTCGTTCCAGTCGCTGTCCAGCACGGGTCGGCCCTGTTGAAGGAAAACGCCCGCGTAGTCCCGTAAGGCGTCGAAGCTGTCTCTGCTGTAGTCACCACTCATGGGGTTGCTCCTTCAATACTCAGGTTTCGTAGAAAATACCGGCCTCAAGACCGAAGCGAAGGTATTCTTCTATACGTATGCGTAGGTTAGCCTCGCGCTGGGGCGCGGCCAGCAGGTGATATGCGCCCATCTCACCTTCGTCCGAAGCGCCGGTCCTGATTTCAACGGGTGTGGCAAGGCGCAGTTGGGCATAGGCAGGGTGGGTCGCCGATTGCGCAACAAACCCCGGCCGCATTGCGCGGACCACACGTGTGGTGATCAGGCGCCTTTGGGTTTGGGTGACCGGGCCACCCTGTTCCGCTTCGGTTGCCGCCACGGACTGATCGATGGCCAGCTGTGGTTGGCACCGATACCGGCGCGGCGTGATCGACCCGCTGGGCACAAAGCTGAAGCGCATGCACCCGTCCTGCCGCCGCCGCGCACGGATCGGGGCCTCGCCCGCCGGCGCGCGGGCATGCAGGATGCTGTTGGAAACCAGCGGGAAAGCACGTGCCGTAATCCGGCCCAGTACAGTCGAAGCAAGAATGGTCAGCGTTCCGGCGGGGTCGTCCTCTCCGCCGGGTCCTGCGATTGCGAGCCCTCGGGCACTCTGACGGGAATTGAGGGCCGCGGCATCCACGATACTGTCGCGGATCGTCGCGTTTGTCGTCTGAGTCATCCGGATGGATCCCGTGATTGACCGGTCGATCTCCAACTCAACACCCGTTGTGGAAACCGACAGGGAGACCGCGCCGGGCGAAGCGGGGTCTCCGCTGGCGGTAAAGGACAGGCCCGGTATCAGCATCACGTGCCGCAAGGTGACGGAATTCGGGCTGTCCCCGTCACCATTTGGCGCAAGCGAGACATCCTGACCATCCAACACCACGCCATCCAGCGTGATCCGCGCATTTTCACCCCCTGACACCACAACTGTGCCGGGCGGGCGCAGGATCGGCCGATGCCCGTTCTGGGCGCGCAGGATCACCTCCGTATCAGGCGCGGCGTCGATGGCAATCGGTCCGGTGTGAACGTCCGAGTTGATGATTTCGACGATCCCACCAGTAGGGATCACATCATCGATGGCATCCTGAATGGTGGGGTGATCAATCGTGGGGCATTGCACAAGGATCTGACCAGGGTCGCGGGTCAGCGTTGCCGCCCGATTGTATTGCCCGCCACCGATCCGCCCGGGAAAGCCGACGCGGAAACTGGTGCGTATCTCGCCTGCCTGATCTTCGGGAAAGGACATCCGGC
>CAYGQZ010000045.1:14845-20694 GCA_964352055.1 uncultured Rhodobacterales bacterium | reverse complement strand
CCCTCGACAACCATCCCGTCCCGAACCCGCATGACCGAGCAATAGCGGACTTCAGCCCGTTTGCCCGTCGGTGCAAAATCCCCGAGGCTCGAACGCAAAATGCCGGTATGGGTGCCGGTATTGCGAAACTCGACCGTCGCCCATTCACCGCATTGGCTGACGATGACGTTTTCAACTTTGCAAAGCCCATCCGGAAACGCCTCGCGCCAACGATGATAGTCGGCCTTGTATGCGTCCTTTCCCGGCAATTTCTCAGCACGGGCAATGTCTTCGAAGTCGCAATCTTCCGCGATCACCGCAGCGCCGCGATCCGGGTCACGCAAGTCCCAGGACTCGTGGAACTGACGAACCGTTTTTTCTGTCGGATGCATTGTTGAACCTTCCTCATCCCAGCGACTTGTGTGATCGCTCAATCCCTTTGAAGCTTAGGATAAGTGACCGCTGCATTTCCCTGTACTGCTGATTTGCATTGAGTGGCCTCAGCCAAAAACCGCCTCGAACGCAGAAATTGCAGCGCTCAGACCTTCGTCCGTCACATCCTTGTGGATCACCAGCCGCGTTGTGCCCGTCGCTCCGCTGAGCAGGATGCCACGGGCAGCCATATGCTGGACTTTGTCCTTGGAAAGGCCGCGAGTTGGCGTGAAATAGACCATATTGGTCGCCTGCTCCGCTGCGCCATAGGCAGACAAGACCTGCGCCAGCCGCTCTGCCCGCATGCGGTCCTCCCTCAGGCGTTCCACGTTGTTATCCAGCGCGTAGAGCCCTGCGGCCGCCAGCACACCTGACTGGCGCATCCCGCCACCCAGCATCTTGCGCCAACGGCGCGCGCACTCGATCACATCACGCGGCCCGACAAGCACCGACCCTACGGGCGCGGCCAGGCCCTTTGACAAACAGATCGACACCGTATCAAAAAGGTCGGCCAAATCCCCCTCGCTGCATCCCAGTGCCTCGACGCCATTGAAAAACCGCGCCCCATCCAGATGCAATGCCAAACCGGCCGCGCGGGCGACGTTGGCAACAGTCTGACAGCGCTCCAATGGAACCGGACGCCCGTTGTGGGTATTCTCCAACCCGACCAGACGGGTCACAGCATGATGCGAATCCGTGATGTCCTTGACCGCTGCCGCAACGGCCGCGGGATCAAGACCGCCATCCGTGGACACCTCAAGCGGATCAAGTGCAATGCCGCCCAGCACCGACGCGCCGGCAGCCTCGTATTTGTAAATGTGATAGCCGCGACCGGTCAGGATCTCTTCTCCGCGCGCGCAATGGGACAGCATCGCCGCCAGATTGCTTTGCGTACCCGATGTCAGAAACAGACCGGCCTCTTTGCCCAGCCGTTCGGCCAACGTGGCTTCAAGCCGGGTTACCGTGCGGTCCTCTCCGTACACATCGTCGCCCACGTCTGCCGCCGCCATAACCGCCCGCATCGCGGCATCGGGCGCAGTTACCGTATCACTGCGCAGATCACACAGCACAGGCGCACCGGCATTGGTCTCAACAGACGCATATTGGGTCATGGAAGAGCCTTCTGAAACGAAAAAGAGGCGCGCCTAGTCTAGGCGCGCCCATTCCAGATTAAAAGCCACCTGTCGCGAGCGGTACGGTCCCAATCAGGGCTGCTCGTCCTCGTCGTCGCCACCGCCCTTGGGCAGGTTGAACAGGCTGTCCGCATCCACCAATGTCGATTCCGCTTCTTCATCGTCATCCACGTCCATCGACAAGGAGAACGTCTCAAGACCTTCGATCGCCGTCGGTATCTTGGGTTCGGAGTCCATGCCAAGGCTCTGCTCGGTGCTGACCAGCTTGCGGCGCTCGTCATCTGTCATCACCGGCGCATCGGCTGCTTTCTTGGCCGCCGCTTTTTGCACGGCCGCATCCAGCTCGGACTGCTTGGTCAGACCAAGGGCCACCGGATCGACAGGCTGAATGTTCGAGATATTCCAGTGGGTCCGTTCGCGAATCGACTGGATTGTCGGCTTGGTCGTGCCGATCAGCTTGGAGATCTGGCCGTCTGTCAGTTCAGGATGAAACTTGACCAGCCAATAGATGGCCGCCGGACGATCCTGACGCTTGGACAACGGGGTATAACGTGGGCCACGACGCTTTTCTTCACCCACTGCGGCCGCGTTGAACTTCAACGTCAGCTTGTGCGTCGGGTTCTTCTCGGCCTTGTCGATTTCTTCCTGCGTCAACTGGTTGTTTGTGACAGGATCAAAGCCCTTTACACCAGTTGCCACGTCACCATCGGCAATACCCTGAACTTCCAACTCGTGCATCTCGACGAAATCCGCGATCTGCTTGAAACTCAGTGTCGTGTTGTCCACCAGCCAGACAGCGGTGGCTTTGGCCATGATCGGTTTTGCCATCTTGCGTGCTCCTTCGCGCATATCTTTCCCGTCGCCTGAAATAGGCGGCCTTGGCATCCAAGGCAGGTTTCCGTTGTAGGGGAACTTGAGTGGGATATAGTCGCCACAAACCCAAAAGGAAAGCCCCATGCGCGCATTGCTGTTCTGGCTGATGATGGCCCTGCCCGCCCTGAGTGACGGCGAAAAAGCGGGTGAATTCGACTATTACGTCCTCAGCCTCAGCTGGTCACCAAACTGGTGTGCCTACGAGGGCGATGCGCGCGGGTCTGACCAATGTGATGCACGACACGATCACGGATGGATCCTGCACGGGCTCTGGCCGCAATTTCATCGCGGCTATCCGTCCTACTGCAACACCAGCGAGCGAGCACCGTCGCGGCGCATGACAGCGGACATGGCAGACATCATGGGAACGTCTGGCCTCGCGTGGCATCAGTGGAAAAAGCACGGCACGTGCACGGGTCTGTCCGCCTCCGCGTACTATGCGCTGTCACGGGCCGCTTATGCCAGCGTTGTGCGCCCACCCGTGTTCCGCAAGCTGGACCAACCGGTAAAGCTGCCCGCCTCTGTCGTCGAAGAGGCGTTCTTGCAATCAAATCCGAACTTTGCTCCCGATGGTGTCACAATCACTTGCCGGGACGGTCACATTCAAGAGGCGCGGATTTGCTTGTCGCGCGACCTCTCTCCCGTTCCCTGCGGTCAAGACGTTGTGCGCGATTGCACTGCGCGTGACGCTGTCTTTGAACCGGTCCGTTAAAGCTCGATCACGGTCGATCCGGTGGTCTCGCGGGCTTCCAATGCGCGATGCGCCTCGGCAATGTCATCAAGTTTGAAACGCTGATCGATGTGCAAAGTAACGTCGCCGTTCGCGACTTTGGCAAACAATCGATCCGCCATCGCATGCAGTGTCTCAGGCACACTTGTGTGTGTGAACAACACAGGGCGCGTGATCTTGAGGGAGCCCTTCTGCCCCAAGATCCCCAAATTCAGGGGTGGGACCGGGCCAGACGCATTGCCAAAGGAAATGAACATGCCCAATGGTTTCAAACACTCAAGTGATCCGTCGAACGTGTCCTTGCCAACGGCATCCATGACTACATCAACACCCTTGCCCCCGGTCAAACCCAGTACCAATGGAACAAAATCGGTTGACTTGTAGTCGATGCAATGGGCCGCCCCGTTTTCAAGTGCCATCTGGCATTTTTCAGGCCCGCCAGCAGTGCCAATAAGTGTGATGCCTTCTGACCGCGCCCACTGGCAAGCGATCAGTCCGACACCACCGGCCGCGGCCTGGAACAGAACCGTATCACCGGCGCTGATCGGCGTCGTTCGGTGGAACAGGTACTCGGTGGTCAGACCTTTGAGCATCATGGCGGCCGCCACATCAAACGGAACCTCGTCAGGCAGTTTTACCACCTGAGCGGCGGGCATGACACGAGCCTCGGAGTATGCACCCGGTGGCGTTGACGCATAGGCTGCGCGATCGCCTTGGGCCAGATGTGTGACGCCCGGACCAACCGCTTCGATGACACCGGCAGCTTCCATGCCCAAAACATGCGGAAGATCCATCGGGTAAAGGCCGCTGCGCTGATAGACATCAATGAAATTCAATCCGATGGCCTTGTGCGCGATGCGAATTTCGCCGGGCCCCGGATCACCAACGGGGCGATCAACAATGCGGAACTGATCCGGACCACCATGGGCCTCAATAATTGCTGATTTTACCATCATTTGATCCTTCTTCATCTTGCCAGATAAACTCTGGGGAACGGCCGAAGGCCGTGGGGCAACGCCCCCTAGAAAATTCGTCGAATTTTCTCAACCCGCGACGGACAAAACGATTTTTCCGATATGGCCACTGCTCTCCATTCGCGCGTGCGCGGCAGCAGCGTCAACCAAAGCAAATTCTGAATCCATGACGGGACCTATGCGTCCTGCCGCAAGCAGTGGCCAAACGGCCTCGCGCAAGTCCTGCGCGATGGCAGCCTTGGCCAGATCGCTTTGCGGGCGCAATGTACTGCCCGTCATGGTCAGTCGGCGGGTCATCACCTGCACAAAATTCACTTCGACCTTGGGGCCTTGCAAAAACGCAATCTGGACCAAGCGTCCGTCATCCGCCAAGGCTTTCAGGTTGCGCGGAATGTACGAACCACCCACCATGTCGAGGATCAGATCGGCCCCACCTTCCGCCTTGAGAACATCAACAAAATCCGTGTCCCGATAGTTGATTGCCACCTCGGCCCCCAGATCACGACAGGCCTGGCACTTTTCCTCGGAACCCGCAGTCGCAAAGACACGCGCCCCAAAATGATGCGCCAGCTGGATCGCTGTTGTTCCGATACCGCTGGACCCGCCATGGACCAGGAAACGCTCTCCACCCTTTAGGCCCCCACGGGTGAAAACATTGGACCATACGGTAAAGAACGTCTCGGGCAAACAGGCCGCCTGCTTCAGGCTCATGCCTTCCGGAACAGGCAGACAATGGGCCGCCGGGGTTGCCACATATTCCGCATAGCCGCCTCCGGGCAAAAGCGCACAGACCTGATCGCCAACGGCCCACTCGTTGACACCGGTTCCGATGGCGGCAATGGTGCCGGATGCCTCAAGACCGGGCAAGTCACTGGCCCCGGCGGGTGGATTGTAAAGACCTGCACGCTGCAGCGCATCCGGGCGATTTACCCCTGCAAACGCCACCTCGATCACAACCTGGCCATGCGCGGGCAACGGCCGCGGCCGGGAAACGGGTTTCAACACCTCCGGGCCGCCGTGGGTGCTGATTTCAACGGCGCGCATTTCTGTGGTCATCGGCTCATCCTTTTTGCTATCCATTGGGTATCAAGGACAAGCGCAACTGAAAAGCTCTCGGACGGTCTTGGTCAATGCCAGATGTATGTGACGCACGATGCGGCAGGTTTAATATATGCTAAACCCGACTGGACTGAGGCTTGGATATTAACGTCGTGGACCCCAGCTTCCGGGCAGGTCGATGTCAGGCACTTTCATCGGCGCTTTTATCTGGCTCAAGACCCAGTTCGGACCCGTCAGCAGCCTGCTCAGCACCTTGTTCTCGCGCACCTGGGCCTTGATCTTTTCGATCCGCATCACGTCCTCGATCCGGCGATCCAGGAAGTCCCATGTTGCTTGGTTGTCGACACTGTCATCACCCAACCAATAGAGAACTGTCGCACTGTAAACACCGGACAAGGTCGCGCGTTTGGTGTACCAGTTCACATCATCGGACGTATCGCCCAGCGTGTTCCAGATCTTGTCCGCAGTGCCCCAAATGGCCTTTGCACCATCGGCCGCGTGCATCGGCAACGCAAACAGTGTCGTGCCACGGCGCACCGCTTCCTTGTCGGTCACGGCCTCGATGCGAAAGCGCACGCCCGCAGCGATCTTGTCGCGAAACCGCTCCGGCAGGTCAGCTGACTTCATGCGGGCCACCATCGCGGCGTCCCCGCGCGCGTGATAGGCCAG
>CAYGQZ010000045.1:0-14745 GCA_964352055.1 uncultured Rhodobacterales bacterium | reverse complement strand
TTCCTGCAAATCCTTGCAACTCATATCTAGAAAGGTGGTGAAAACCACATGCAGGTTAGTGTTCGCGACAACAATGTCGATCAGGCGCTCCGCGCTCTGAAGAAAAAGCTGCAGCGCGAAGGCGTTTTCCGCGAAATGAAGCTCAAGCAACATTTCGAGAAGCCGTCCGAGAAAAAAGCGCGCGAGAAAGCCGAAGCGATCCGCCGTGCTCGTAAGTTGGCACGCAAAAAAGCGCAACGCGAAGGTATGATGTAAATCATCCTTGCGACGCACTCAAAGTTACAACCCCCGTGGCCCGGCCGCGGGGGTTTGTTTTTGTGGCAAGCTGGCATCTGATCAGCGCACTTGCGCGACGGGCCCGGCCTTTGCGCGCCACCATCCCGAACTTGTTGCCAGTCTGGCCGCCACTGATCGCACTTGCAAACCTCGTGCTCATTGGTCGGTATCGAATTGGCCATATTCGACACTCAGGACCATGACCTCGCCTTCCCGCAATTGGCGAATAACCGCCGTCGCATGAACGCTGCTTGACCGATACGCGCAGATCGGTCCACCGTGCTCAGGTGCGGCTTGATCCTTGCGAGGATTGCGCCGCCGGGGGAGCGTCTGACGTCATAAAACTGTGCCTCGATTTCGCTATTTTCCGTGCGAGTCACCTGACTTCAGGCATTTTTTTGCCGAAACAATTTCAACAGAGAGTGAGCCATGATCGATAAGAACACAGCCAGAATGTCCGCCGACGACTGGGATGAGGTGAATTTCCCGCGTCCAGAAAGCCACGATTTCGATGCCGTTGTAGAACGTGCTATTTCGCGCCGCGGTTTCATGGGCGGCGTCCTTGCATTTGGATCCGGGGCAGCCGTGATGGGCACGTCGATGCTCAAAGGGACGTCGGCGCTGGCCTCGCAAAGCGACCGCTTTGCTTTTGCGCCACTGCCGATTCAAACAGATGGCACCGTACATGTTCCAGAAGGTTACAAGTGGGATGTTCTGGTGCGGTGGGGCGACCCTCTCTTTTCCGACGCACCAGTATTTGATCCAGTAAATGCCCACCCAACCGAAGGCTCTGACCGGATTTTTGGTGAAAATACGGACGGCATGGAACTCTTCCATATCGATGGGCATGAAGTGCTTGCCGTCAACAGCGAATACGCCAACCGCGAAACCAATCTGCCCAACGCAGTGGAAGGTGTTCCAAGAAACGCCGATGATGTTTTGTTGCTGCAAAACCTTCAGGGCGTCACCGTCTTCGAAATCGCCGAAGGCCCCGACGGCTGGTCGGTCGTTGTCGACAGCCCGTTCAACCGCCGGATCACGCACAATTCACCCATGATCATCGATGGACCTGCCGCGGGACATGACCTGCTGAAGACCGCCGATGATCCAACAGGCACGATGTCGCTGGGAACAATGAACAACTGCGGTTCCGGTCGTACACCGTGGGGCACCTATCTGACCTGCGAAGAAAACTTCAACGGCTACTTCGGCTCCACAGGCGACCTTCCGACGGAAGAAGCCACAGCCGCCGGATATGCGCGTTACGGCATCGGCGCTGAAGGCTGGGGCTATGACTACCACAAGTGGGACGCCCGCTTTGACGTCAGCAAGAACCCGAATGAGCCGCACCGCGTTGGATACATCGTCGAAATCGATCCGTCAGATGCAAGCTCGACCCCCGTCAAGCACACGGCGCTGGGACGGTTCAAGCATGAAAACGCCGCCTATGCGCTGTCTCCCGATGGTCGTCTGATTGTCTATATGGGCGACGATGAGCGTGGCGAATTCATGTACAAGTGGCTCAGCCGCGATCTTTATGTGCCGGGTGGCGACACGTCGACCCTGCTCAGCGAAGGTCAGCTGTTCACTGCCAAGTTCAATGACGACATGAGCGGTGAATGGATCGCGCTGACGCCCGAAGCAACCGGCATGACCACCGCTGAAATCGCAATCTTTACCCGGACCGCTGCATCGGCTGTTGGGGCAACCACGATGGACCGTCCCGAGTGGGTCGCGGTGAACCCGCGCGCGGTCGAGGGATATTGCTGCTTGACCAACAACAAGAATCGTGGCGTGAAACCAAACGCCGGTGGTGATGATACATCTGCCAACGGTCCAAACCCACGAGATGCCAACAACTTCGGCCAAATCGTGCGCTGGCGTCCATCGGGCAATGACCATGCCTCGAACACCTTCGAGTGGGATCTTTACGTGATGGCGGGCAACCCCACCAATCAGGAAGGCCTGTACAAGGGGTCGCCCAACGTGAACGAAGGCAACATGTTCAACTCGCCCGACGGGATGATGTTCGACAGCGCGGGCATCATGTGGATCCAGACCGATGGTGATGACGGCAACGAAGGCGAGTTCGAGGGCATGGGGAACAACCAGATGCTCGCGGGCGACCCTGTCACCGGCGAAATCCGGCGGTTCCTGACCGGCCCGAACGGGTCCGAAGTGACCGGACTGACCTGGTCGACAGATCGTCGGACCATGTTTGTCGGTATCCAGCACCCCGGCAGCCCGTTCCCCGATGGCGAAGGCAGCCTGCCACGCTCGGCCATCGTTGCGGTCAAGCGGGACGACAACAACGTTGTCGGCTAATCACTGAAGCACCTGTTGCCGGGCTTTCTACAAAAGGCCCGGCAGCCTTTCAAACCGGCAGTGCCGTCGTTTTGAAGACCGTCCGCAGGGCAAAGCTCGATTGCATCTGCGCCACGCCCGGCAGTCGCGCCAGATACTGGCGGTGGATGCGGGCGAAATCCTCGGTCCCTTCCGTCACCACCTTCAGCAAATAATCCGCCGTTCCCGCCATCAGGTGGCATTCCAGCACGTCAGGTATGCGCGCCACAGCCTTCTCAAAGGCGTCCAGCACCTCATCGGCCTGCCCTTGCAAGGTAATCTCGACAAAGACTGTCGTTGGAACGCCCATCTTGCGCGCATCCAGCAAGGCGACATACCCCCGGATATAGCCTGCCTCTTCCAATCGCTGTACCCTCCGATGACAGGCGGAGGCCGACAGATTGACAGCTTCACTCAGATCGGAATTGGACATACGGCCACTGCGCTGCAGTGCCGACAGGATACGCCGATCTGTTGTATCAAGGGTCATGAGCCGTGAATTCTTTCGCTAGATGTCACCTTGACGCACAATTATTCGAAAAATATGCGTAGGAACAGGACCAATTTCGCAACGCTTTGCATGCGAATCCCGGATACTGGGCGCAATTCAGGAGGACCCCACATGAAAATCGGCTGCCCGAAAGAGATCAAACCACAAGAGTTCCGCGTCGGCATCACGCCAAACGCCGCGCAAGAAGCCATAGCACATGGCCATGACGTCGTCATCGAGACGAAGGCAGGCGAAGGGGCCGGGTTCCCGGATGCGGACTATATCGCTGCGGGTGCGCGGATCGTGGGCGCCGCCGAAGACGTGTTTGCCTCCGCCGACATGATCGTGAAGGTCAAGGAACCCCAGGCCGCCGAACGCAAGATGCTGCGCGAAGGCCAGTTGCTGTTCACCTACCTGCATCTGGCGCCGGACCCGGATCAGACCCATGATCTGCTGGCCTCGGGTTGCACCGCCATCGCCTATGAAACGGTCACGGATTCCGCAGGTGGTCTGCCCCTGCTTGCGCCGATGTCCGAAGTCGCCGGGCGGTTGGCCCCGCAAGTCGGTGCGTGGACATTGCAAAAGGCCAATGGCGGACGCGGTGTGCTGATGGGCGGCGTGCCGGGTGTTGGTCCAGCGCGCGTCGTGGTCATAGGCGGCGGCGTGGTTGGTACCCATGCGGCACGCGTCGCTGCGGGCATGGGGGCAGACGTCACCGTGCTCGACCGGTCCCTGTCACGGATGCGCTACCTTGATGATGTGTTCGGCGGGCAATTCAAGACCAGCTATGCCAGTCAGGGCAACACGGCCGAACTGGTCGCACAGGCCGACATGGTTGTAGGCGCGGTCCTCATTCCCGGTGCCGCAGCGCCCAAGCTCGTATCCCGCGAACAACTGGGCACGATGAAGCCAGGCGCCGCCATCGTGGACGTCGCAATTGATCAGGGCGGGTGTTTTGAAACCTCCCGCGCCACCACCCACGAAGACCCGATCTATGACGTGGACGGCATCATGCACTATTGCGTGGCCAACATGCCCGGCGCTGTTGCGCGGACTTCGACCATCGCCCTCGGCAACGCCACCATGCCCTTCATGCTGGCGCTGGCCGACAAGGGCTGGCGGCAAGCCTGCGAGGATGATCCGCACCTGTTGGCCGGGCTGAACGTCCATGCAGGCAAGCTGACCTACTACGCGGTTGGCAAGGCGCTGGGGATCGACGTGCTGGCCCCGAACGTCGCGCTCAGATCCTAAAGGAAACTCACCACGTCGCGACCAAGGTTTGCTTCGATCCGGGCCTGTGTGACCGGGCCCGCGATGCCATCGGCCACCAGCATCTGGTCGGTTTGAAAGGCAAGAACCGCAGCCTTGGTCGCAGGCCCGAAATCCCCGTCAACCAACAAATGATAGCCGAGTTTACGCAGATTCTGCTGCAACTCGGTGACGGACAAGCCTTTCGATCCAACGCGCAAGGTTACATCGTCTTCCATATCCGACTGATCCGGCATCTCGCCGCCAAGGCGATCATAAGCGCGTTCCATCCGGGTGGCGTAATAGTCGACCTGACCGCTGCCGTTATACAGGCGGGCAAATCCGCGCCAGTCGCGGTCTTTCAACTCGTCCACAAGGCCACGCTTCTTGATGAAGCGGACCATGAGGTCAAGCTGCCCCTCAATGCTGTCCATCGCGCGTTCAGCCAAGGCCTGTGCCGTCGGGAACCCCAGCCAGGTCGCGTTCTCGCCCAGAACCTGCCCAACGCCCCAGGAGCAGGCCATATAAGCCGCTTCGGACTGAATGGTCTTGGCCCGGGCAAGCTGGTTGTATCGCGCACTCTGGGATTTGGGATAGGGAAGCTGCCCCCATTTGGGGCGCGCAAGATTGCGTTCCACCGCCTCCTTGCGCAGGGAGTGTGGCAATGAACGATAAAATACATGCGGCTCAAACAGGATCAGTGGCATGTCTTTGCCATCAATCTTGGCAAAGGCCTTGCCGCCACTTTCCACTTCGACCACAGCGGCAAAAGCCTTGGCAGGCCAATCAAGATCATTGGCCACAGAGGTAATCGCAAACATAACTTTGTCATCAAACGCCATATCACATTCCTTTAATCGAATTCGGATTGTCGAGCTTAGAATACAAATCATTGTACCGTCGAAGCTGTGTGCGACCAAAGAAAAGTTTTTCTGACCCTGAATTGGAATGGTTCACCAGGACAGCGTTGTGCGGTGCGTTTCATCTTTGATTGGTATTAAGTTTGCAGGCCAAAAACATTGGATGCGCCATTCGCAAAACGCAGTGACCGCGTCGAACTTGACCGGTTCTGGCCCCGAGATCACCCGTGTGAAAAAGGGACTTGTCAGAGCCATGCCACCGGAATGCGCGCACGTGCCCCTTGGACCAAACACACCACTTGCGCCCGTTACCAACCACCATCGCAAAACGCAGCAGCGATTGCACCACACGCCAGCTGGCCATGACACACATGGGGTAGCTCAAATGGGAACCTTTAGAAAACATGCGGACGCCGCATCGCGGAACGACCTGCCCCAGCAACCCTGTATGGCCAAGGCAAATTGGCGGCTGACAGGACAGGAAAACACTGCGAAAGCCAGGATCAAGTGACAGGTTTGTTTTACGTCGCAGATATCGCTCCATGGCTGAACGACCTTTACTCTTTTGATGCCAGAGAAATGCTCGACCGGGACGCTCATCCAAATCCAAGCGCCCACTTCGACAGATTCAAGGCGCGCCACACCGTAGCCAGGGCAATCAAAAACCCGCCCCGGCGCTGACACCTTCTTTCGGCCAAAAATATCCCGGGGGAGGCCGCAAGGCCGGGGGCAGAGCCCCACCCCGCTTCAGATCATCGCAAACAAGCCTTCAGGCGAGGCCACGCATGCCTGCCGATATCTTTTCAGCCATCATGATCGTCGGCGCATTGGTATTGCCCCCAGTCAAACGGGGGAAAAGCGACGCATCCACCACGCGCAACCCCGCGACCCCGTGAACCAGGCCTGTGACATCGGCCACAGCCATATCATCCACACCCATTTTACAAGTCCCCACTGGGTGATAGATCGTATCGGCTCGGGCGCGAATATCAGCCGCCAGCGCCGCATCTGACCCATCATGGGGGTACAGTCGCTTGCCACGCCAAGCGTCCAGTGGTGCCGCTTCCAGAATAGCTTCCATGTGTCGGGCCCCTTGCATCAACACTTCCAGATCGCGCGGATCACTCAAATACCGCGGATCGATCCGGGGCGGACGCGCAGGGTCTGCTGATTGCAATCCAACCGCCCCGCGACTGTGTGGGCGCAACACGCAAACATGCGAGGAATACCCGAACTTCACGTGGATCTTGCGCATGTGGTCATCAACAATTCCGATGACAAAGTGCAGTTGCACATCAGGCCGCGACAGGCCCGGGCGCGACTTCAGGAACGCGCCTCCTTCTGCAAAGGGCGACGCAAACATGCCGGAACCATCGTTGCGCCACCGCAGACCCGCCTGCGCCAATTGCATCAGACCCTTGGGGCCCAAACCGACGACATCGTCCCGTTTGGAATGGTAACTCAGGATATAATCCAGATGGTCCTGCAGGTTCTGCCCAACACCCGGAGCATCGTGCACAACGTCTATGCCATGACTTGCCAGTTCGTCTCGCGGCCCGATCCCCGACAGCAACAACAACTGAGGTGTCCCAAACGCACCACCTGAAAGGATGACCTCACGCCGGACCTCCACCAGTTTGATCTTGCCCTGATGCCTGACACGAACGCCAATTGCGCGCCCGTCCTGCATCTCGACCTTTTGGGCCAAGGCGTGCGTCAGAACGGTCAGATTGCTCCGGCGCATCACATCATCCGCCAAATAGGCCGCCGCGGCAGAACACCGCTCGCCCTTGGCCGGGCCGGAATGAAACTGCGTCACCTGATAAAGACCTACACCCTCCTGATCCAACCCGTTGAAATCTTCGTTCACGCGGATCTGCTGCTGGGCAGCAGCCTCGACAAATGCATGGGTGATCGCACGCGGCTCCGACTGTTCAGCCACCTGCAACGGCCCGTCCCGCCCATGCAGATCATCCGCCCCGCGCACATTGCCTTCGCTGAGCTTGAACCAGGGCAACACACTCTCCCAGTCCCAGCCCGCGCAGCCCAGATCCGCCCACTCATCATAGTCAGCGGGATGGCCGCGCACATACAGCATCGCATTGATGGCACTCGATCCGCCCAGGGCCTTGCCACGGGGCTGAAATCCGCGCCGGCCGTTCAGGCCCGGCTGCGGCTCCGTCTCAAAGGCCCAGTTGTTGATTTTCGGACGTCCGGAAATCATACCCGCGATCATGGCCGGGGCGCGCACCATAATTCCCCGACCGGGCCCGCCCGCCTCGATCAGACAAACCGACAGATTCGGATCCTCGCTCAGGCGCGAAGCCATGACACAGCCGGCCGAACCGCCACCAACGATCACATAGTCGAATTTCATGGACACTCCCCCTGAAACCGACCTTACAAAGCGCGCAGATCAAGACAAGAGTGCCAATGGGTCGGCGGGTGGGCGCATTTCGGGCCAAAGGCCCGGAACAGAGCCACCCGTCGGCCTATCCCGACAAGGCACCCGTCAGAACATAGCGCAGGATATCTACGACCTGAGCAGGCTCTTGCGCCACTGCAAGTGCCGCCGCATCCACTTCCTTGAGCGCATGCGCGTGATCCGGTCCGTGCAATACAATCAACGATTTGCCCAACGCCGCGGCATATCCCGCATCAAAGGCAGCATTCCACTGCTTGTACTTCTCACCAAAGCGGACAACGACAACATCGGCATCCGCAATGCCCTTGCGGGTGCGAATGGCGTTGACCATGGCCCCCTTGTGGTCGTGCCAATACTTGTTTGGCTCTTCGCCCAGGATCGCCACGCCGCAATCGTCACTGGCCGCATGATCCGTCACCGGCGCAGAGAAGGCGACATCCATGCCCGCCGCCCCCTCCACGATCTGCTCACGCCAGTCCGTGTGGATTTCACCCGAGAGGTATACGTTCAGTGTCATGGCAAGGCTCCTTCATACAATACCGCGTAACCTGCACTCCGTAGCCGCAAAAGCAAGGTCAGTGGCGTTTTGCGACGACAAAATGGTTGGGTGGACGCTCTGGATAGTTGCCTGTTTCAAAGATCTCAAATCCGGCCGCTTCGATCTGACGCTCTATGCCTTCAATGCTTTCAAACTTCACATAAGGGGCTTTCCCAACCCACTGCATCAAAGGGATGAGACGTTTCAACAGGCCAAATTTCCACCCAAGCGTTTTCTCTCCCAGACAAGGAGTCTTTGAAATGAAAACACCACCGGGCGCCAGCACCTCATGGACGCGCGCCACAGTCGCGGGCACATCGTCAACCAGATGCAACAGGTTGAAGGCCAGCACCACATCGAACCCTCCTTCGTCGAGGGCCGCGTCAAAGGGGTCAGCCTGCAAAAAACCCACATTATCTGCAGGTTCACGGGCCTTTGCTTGCGCGATCATGCCCGCCGAAAAGTCAGTTGCAAGGACGTTTGCCGCGTGCGGCGCAAGGCGCAATGCAGTGCTGCCTGTCCCGCATCCAAGCTCCAACACACGGGCTGTCGGGCTCAGGTACGATGTCACGCGGTCCAGCGTTTGTTCATAAGCCGCCATATCGGATATGGGTTGCGCGGCATATTTCACGGATATCTTATCCCAGAAAGCGTCGTTCGGTTTCATCATGTTTCTCCTTCACAAGCGCATATAAAGCGCCGTGAATGTGGGTGGAATTGCCAAATACCGTTCACCAGATATACGTATTCGCATGGAACACTCATTTGACTGGAACCGAATGCGCGCCTTTCTGGCCACGGCAGAGGCAGGATCCCTGTCCGCCGCCGCGCGGAATCTGGGCCTCACGCAGCCGACATTGGGCCGACAAGTCTCGGCACTCGAAGAAGAGCTTGGGCTGATCCTCTTTCAACGCACTGCCCGCTCCATGTCACTGACAGACGCAGGTCGTGATCTGTTGACAGAAGCCCGCGCAATGGGTGAAGCCGCCGACCGCATCTCTTTTCTTGCCGAGGGGCGCGCGCATTCGCTGGACGGCAAGATACTGGTTACTGCCAGCGACATGATGAGCGCCTATGTCTTGCCGGACATCATGCTCAGATTGCGCAGCATCGCACCGCGCCTGCGGATCGACGTCGTCGCTGCGAATGATATCCGCGATATCCTCAAACACGAAGCTGATATCGCCATCCGCCATGTGCGCCCACAACAGCCCGACCTGATCGCGCGCCTGGTCCGCGAGGCGACAGGGCACCTTTATGCCTCCAAAGGCTATGTTGCGGCACGGGGTGCACCAAAGACCGTCGAAGACCTCAAAACCCATGATTTCATCAGTTTTGGCGACGATACCCGACTGATCGAAACCCTCGCGGGTCAAGGCATCATGGTGCCACCCCAAAACATGCGGTCAGGATCAACCAGCGGGATCACCACATGGGAATTGGTACGCCGGGGCTTTGGCATCCTGCCGATGTCAGATGATATCGCGGCCAAGTTTCCGGATGTGGTTCAGGTCCTGCCCGACCGTCCGGCCATCACCTTCCCGGTCTGGCTGGTGACACACCGTGAATTGCACACCAGCCGACGTATCCGGCTGGTGTTTGATCTGATCGCTGAAATGCTAGCCGCGCCTTAGCCGCGCAGGGTGCCGCCCGTGGCTTTGGTCACTTTTTCGATCACCTTTTGCGCAACGGCTTCGATATCCGCGTCTTTCAACGTGGCGTCGCGGGGTTGCAGACGTACGGTGATGGCCAGCGACTTCTTGCCCTCCCCCAAGGATCCGCCAACGAACGCGTCAAAGACGCGCACGTCCTCGATCAAGGTCTTGTCAGCACCGGCCGCCGCATTGACCAAAGTCAGCGCTTCGACGCCTGCATCGACGACAAAGGCAAAGTCACGCTCGACCGCCTGCAAATCGCTGATCGCCAGCGCGCCACGGTTCGCACCCGATTTGCGGGGCAGTGGAACCTCCTGCGGCCAAAGGGTGAAGGCCATCGCGGGGCCCTTGATGTCCGTCGCATCCAACACGCGCGGATGCAGTTCGCCAAAGATACCAAGGACTTTCTTGGGGCCCAGACAAATCACGCCATGACGCCCCGGATGCCACCAATCCGATGCACCCCGCAGGATTTGAACCTTTGCGGGCGCACCCATCGCGGCCAACACCGCCTCTGCATCTGCTTTGACGTCAAAGGGGTCAACGGGCCGGGACGCGCCATGCACATCCTTGGGACCGGTACGACCCACCAGCAAACCGCTGACCAGCACATGCTCTTCGCCCGGTTCACCACCGTGAAAGGCGGGGCCAACCTCGAACAAGGCGAGATCCAAGAACCCCCGTGCCTGATTGCGTGCGGCGGCCTGCAACAAACCGGGCAACAACGCGGGACGCATGTGGCTCATGTCGCTCGAGATCGGGTTTTCAAGTCTGGTCGCATCGTCCCCACCCCGGAACAGCGCGGCAGACGCCTGATCGATGAACGTATAGGTCACGCATTCATTGTACCCCAAGGCAGCTGTGGTGCGACGCGCAGCCTGCAAACGGCGCTGCATCGGTGTCATCACCGGCTTGGGCACGCCATCGGTCACGCGCGGCAACGGTTTGCCCTTCAGCTTCGTCAGGGACGCGATGCGCGCGACCTCTTCGACAAGATCGGCCTCGCCCATGACGTCGGGGCGCCAACTGGGCACGTGGGCCATGTCACCATCAAGGCGGAAGCCGAGGGCTGTCAGCGTCTGGCGCTGTTCGGATTCCGGGATGTCCATGCCCACCAGGCTTTGCACCCGCGCCGCGTTCAGGCGATAGGCGCGTGCTGTGTCGGGAATGGCGCCCGCCTGCACGCGGCTCGACACTTCTCCGCCCGCATATTCGACAATCATCTCGCACGCCAGATCCAGACCGACCGGCGTGAAAGCCGGATCAATGCCGCGCTCGAACCTGTAGCGGGCGTCCGAATTGATCCGCAAGGCGCGGCCCGTATAAGCGGTGCGCACCGGATCAAAATAGGCCGCTTCGACAAAGACGTTCACGGTCTCTTCGGTGCAACCGCTGCGCAAACCGCCCATGACGCCACCGATGCTCTCGACACCGTCCGCATCGGAGATAAGCGTCATTTCCGGTTCAAACCGGTACGTTTTCTCGTCCAGCGCTTCGAGGGTTTCCCCTCCCTTGGCCCGGTGTACCCGCAAGCGACCGCCCGCCACCTTGTCTGCGTCAAAGACATGCAAGGGACGATTGCGGTCATAGGTGAAGAAATTGGTGACATCCACGAGGAACGAGATCGGCCGCAGCCCAATGGCCCGCAAGCGATCCTGAAGCCACCGCGGGCTTGGCCCATTTTGGACACCACGGACCATACGACCAAAGAAAACCGGGCATTGATCCCGCGTGTCTTCGTCAATGCTGACGGTAATGGGACAGGGGAAAGCCCCGTCAAGCGACGGCTCGGGCGCAGCTTTCAACGTGCCCACGCCACGGGCGGCCAGATCACGGGCGATGCCACGAACACCCAGCGCGTCCGGGCGGTTGGGCGTAATCGCAATTTCGATCACAGGGTCAACTTTGGCAGGGTCGTTTTCGGCCAGCCAATCGACAAAGCGGTCACCCACTTCGCCTGAAGGCAGTTCGATGATGCCATCATGCTCTTCGCTCAATTCCATCTCGCGCTCGGACGCCATCATGCCAAAGCTCTCGATTCCTCGGATCTTGCCAACACCGATGGTGGTATCAATGCCAGGCACATAGACGCCCGGCTTGGCAACGACCACGGTGATGCCTTCGCGGGCATTGGGCGCACCACAGATGATTTGTTTCATCCCTTCGTCCGTGTCGACCTGACAGACGCGCAGACGATCCGCGTCCGGGTGTTGTTCTGCGCTTATCACTTTGCCGATGGTAAAATCGGCCAGCTTTGCACCGCGGTCTTCGACGCCTTCGACCTCAAGGCCGAGGTCGGTCAGTGCGTAGGTGATTTCGTCCACGGTTGCCGTGGTGTCGAGGTGCTGTTTCAGCCAGGAAAGCGTGAATTTCATCGGTCAAAGCCCTTGCGTGCGCGGTCGCCCTGCAATGGCAAAGTTCAGCCCGAGGTGCAAGGTCGCTGGGCGTACCGGGGTACGCCTTACGGGGAAACTGTGTCTTAAGGTGGGACAATCCCAGTAAGGCGGACGCATCGTCCGCCCGGATCATGGATAGCTGAGCGGCAGATCCATGAGTTCGTCCAGTTGGCGTGCGAACCAACCATGAGGAATGAAATGCCCGCCGCTGTGCAGATCAAGGCTGACCCGGCCGTGATCGCAGGCCTCCCACACTGTGCGCTCCAGTGTCAGAAACTCCACCTGATTCCATGACCCCAAAGATTGGGCCTGGACTTCGTCGCAGCCCAAGGCTTTGCGCCACAGGGCAACCGGGTAGGTAACGTCCCCACCCGGACCCATTGGAAAATCCATCACCGTGTCTTTGACTCCGTGGACATGACGGACCTCTTTGGGGGCCTGCGGGCAGTCTTCGTTCTGGTTCAACGTGCCCGCAACTGCCAGCAGCGCCCGCACGCCGTCACCATTTTCGCAAACATAGCGCCAGGCCATGGCCGAACCGTAGGAGTAGCCGGAGACATAAACATTGTCGCGATCAATCGGGAAGCGCTTTGCCGCATCCTCGATCACAGAGGCAGCAAAGGCCACGTCATCCGTGTCGCTGGTCCAGAAGTTCCAGGTTTTGCCCAACCCATTTGGCGCCAGCAACAAAACACCGCGCCGCCGTGTGGCGCCGGAAATTCGCAGATTTTGAACAGGCAGCGTGCCAGTGCGCGCCCAACCGTGAAAATGCAACATCACGGGGAGCAAGCTTTGCCCATCCCAACCATCAGGAACGCTGACATGATAGGATCTGTCGCCCAACAGGCAGGGGACATCAAGAACGCAATCCGTTTCGGATGCAGCCACGGGGGCGTCCCAAAGCGCGGCCAGCACAACACAAAAGTATCTCATGGATGTGAACCTACAGGTCAGCAGGGTTCTGTCATTTCAAATTCGCGTCACCTGCCGATCCGGTAAGGTTTTCGGGGCATTGCCGTCTCTTTTGCAAAACGATTACAGCTCGTACCGCGGCGAAGTCGATAGTGATGGAAACGACGTCTCAACCCGCGTCGCAAAGTATCTATTTGCGGTAATGATCGCCCTGCTCGGGCTCAAGTTTGTCAGACGTCTCTGCGTTGCGTGACTTGATTGTGTCCAACCAACGGTCAATCAGAAAGACGGGCGCAAATACGATGGTCCAGCCGATGGCGTTCAGGATCGTGAAGGTCAACTTCAAGCCTGTGTCCATGCTGGATCGCCACAAAAAGACATGGCTGACCACGATCAGGCCGATAATGCATCCAATCAATACTTTTCCCATAACCCGTACCTAGCGCGGACTCTGCGTTGGGCCAATCATTCAAAGCAATGTGATCCCGGACCTTGGTTGCAAACCGACCCTCCGGGGGGGATTTTTTGGAACAGAGAAGCTTGGACCGTATATGTGCTCTGCAGGGATGGTACGCGATTCCGGTTTGAGCTTCTTTTTATGTGCTGAGACCGCCATGCAGCGTAGGAACATCCAGTGCGGCAAAGCCATAATGCCGCAACCAGCGCAGATCGCTGTCAAAGAAGGCACGCAAATCTGGAATGCCATATTTCAGCATCGCGATCCGGTCGATCCCCATGCCAAAGGCAAAGCCCTGCCATTCTACAGGGTCGATCCCGCCGGCCTGCAGCACTTTGGGATGGACCATGCCGGAGCCGAGGATTTCGAGCCAGTCGTCACCTTCGCCGACTTTCAGTGTGCCATCTTCCCACGAACAGCGAATGTCGACTTCGGCCGATGGTTCGGTGAAGGGGAAATGAGACGCGCGGAAGCGCAGGTCGACCCCGTCCACCTCGAAATAGGATTTCACGAATTCTTCCAGCACCCATTTCAGATTGGCCATCGAGATGTCCTTGTCGATGGCCAACCCTTCGACCTGGTGGAACATGGGTGTATGGGTCTGGTCGTAATCTGCACGGTAGACGCCACCGGGGCAAATGATGCGCATGGGCGCGCCTGTGGCTTCCATTGAACGGATCTGAACCGGCGACGTATGGGTCCGCAACACATGGGGCGGGCGATTGTCGCCTTCGGCTCTGTGCATGTAGAACGTGTCCATCTCGGCGCGTGCGGGATGATGCCCAGGAATGTTCAAGGCGTCGAAATTGTACCAGTCAGTGTCAATGCGCGGCCCTTCGGCCACGGAAAAGCCCATTTCGGCGAAGATCGCCGTCACCTCTTCGGTCACCTGACTGATCGGGTGGATGGTACCCCGCCGCCGCGGGCGCGTCGGCAATGTGATGTCCAGCCACTCATCGCGCAGGCGAGCGTCCAGGGCTGCGTCCGCAAGGCCCGCCTTCTTGGCGGCCAGCGCGGCGTTGATCTCGTCCTTGAGCGCGTTCAGCGCGGGCCCTGCGACCTGCCGTTCTTCTGGCGTCATCCGGCCGAGCTCGCGCATTTTCAGCGCAACTTCGCCTTTTTTGCCAACAGCGGACAGCCGGATG
>CAYGQZ010000044.1:7632-21356 GCA_964352055.1 uncultured Rhodobacterales bacterium | reverse complement strand
ATGTTTTGCAGACGCTTTTCGATACTTTCGATGTCGGCCAGCATCAGCTCGGTCTCGATGGTTTCGGCATCGGCCACCGGATCAACGCGCCCCTCCACATGGGTCACGTCCCCATCCTCAAAGCAGCGCAGCACGTGGGCAATCGCATCAACCTCGCGGATGTTGGCCAGAAACTGGTTGCCCAGCCCCTCGCCCTTGGAGGCACCTTTGACGAGGCCCGCAATGTCCACAAAGGTCATGCGGGTCGGGATGATGGATTTTGACGTGGCAATGGCCGCCAATTTGTCGAGCCGCGCGTCAGGCACAGCCACCTCACCCACGTTGGGTTCGATCGTGCAGAACGGAAAGTTCGCCGCCTGCGCCGCCGCCGTCTTGGTCAGCGCATTGAAAAGGGTGGATTTGCCGACATTCGGCAGACCCACGATGCCCATTTTGAAACCCATGTCAGCGTCCTTTGTCTGGTTGGCGCTGTCCTAGGGCCTCTCAGGGGTCAAGACAAGTCCCTGCGCTGCCGCCGATCCTCGCGGGCATGGAAGATCAGGAACCACGCCAGGAGGATGAACATCGGATGGGTCAGCCCGCCCGAAAAGAACAGCGCGGGGATCCAGAGCAGAAAGATCAGGATTGCGAGGATCGGACGACCGGTCAGCAGGATCGACAGGGGCGGCAGCAGAATGGCAAGCAAGTAGTTCATGAGGAACATATAGGGTATGTGTCCGCTGAAGTGAGAGGGATAGGCGAAAATTATTTCTCGCTTCGCCGCGCCATTGATTTCCCCGCTGCTTTTCGGCATTGCAGGTCCGGTATGACAGAAGGGGCACGGAATGAGCCGCATTGACGCCAAGTTTGCAGAATTGTCCAAGGCCGGGCAGAAGGCCTTTGTGGCCTACGTGATGGCGGGCGATCCGGATTTTGACCGCTCGCTTGAGATTGTGCGCGGCTTGCCCGGCGCAGGTGTCGATGTGATCGAGCTGGGCCTGCCCTTTACCGATCCGATGGCGGATGGTCCGACCATCCAGTTGGCGGGGCAACGTGCGCTCGAAGGTGGGATGACGTTGAACAAGACGCTTGCCTTGGCGCGGGCCTTTCGCGAGGGCGATGACACCACTCCGATTGTCCTGATGGGTTATTACAACCCGATCTATTCCCACGGGGTTGATCGGTTCTTGGTGGATGCCAAAGCGGCGGGCATCGACGGGTTGATCGTGGTTGACCTGCCACCGGAAGAAGACAACGAGCTGTGCATTCCGGCGCAGGCGGCGGGTTTGAACTTCATTCGTCTTGCCACGCCGACCACCGATGACAAACGCCTGCCCCGCGTGCTGCAAAACACGTCGGGCTTTGTCTACTATGTTTCGATCACAGGCATCACTGGTGCCGCCGAGGCCGATGCGGTCGACGTGGCACCCGAAGTGGCGCGGATCAAGGCGGCGACGGACCTGCCGATCATTGTGGGTTTTGGTATCAACACGCCCGAGAAATCACGCGCGATTGCTTCCGTGGCGGATGGAGCCGTTGTGGGCTCTGCTATCGTCAGCAGGATTGCTGCGGGCGATAGCACATCTGATGTTCTCGCCTTTGTGAAATCACTGTCCGACGGTGCACACAGCGCCTGACGCCAGTCCTCGGTGATCGCAAGGGACACGACCACTGCGGGCCCTTTTTGTACACTCCTGCTTACGCGCCGAAACCATAGTTCAAAGAGGGCAGATCAAACCGATCGCTCTGCGGTTAGCAGCTCCGTCTCGACCAGTGCAGCAAAGCGGGCGCATGCATAGGGTGTCGACGCGTCGTCGAAATCAAGCGCCGTAGTGTGCATCGCTGCGGACTGAGTATTTCCGAGGAACATGAGCGCCCCAGGCTACTCTTGTGGCATGAAGGAAAAGTCTTCGACGCCCATGCTTGCCGCTCTGCGCCTGTCAACGGCGCTCTGACAAGCCGCCTGCAAGGCGACATCTGTTTTTACAGGGACGCTATGTGTCGGCGGCACGTTTGTTTCATAGTCCAGAACCACGGGTGGCCAAAACCTGCTTGATCGCGATCGCTACGGCATCTTCGATGCTCATGTCGGACGTATCGAGAATATAGGCGCGCTCGCTTGGTTTGAGGGGGGCGGTAGCGCGCTCCATATCGCGGGCATCGCGCACACGCACGTCCTCAAGCACGGTTTCATAGGCGACGTCTTCGCCACGTTCGCGCAGCTCGGCACAGCGGCGTCTGGCCCGCACCTCGGCGCTGGCGGTGACAAAAATCTGCACTTCCGCTTGGGGGACAATGACGGTTGCAATGTCGCGGCCATCCAGAACCGCCCCCCCTGCCCGTCGCGCAAAGGCGCGCTGGAAATCGACCAGAGCCGCGCGAACCTCGGGGATGACGGCCACTTTGCTGGCGGCCTGCGCGACAGCCGCTGTGCGCAACCGGGGATCTTCGAGCGCTTCGGGCAAGAGCGCCCGGGCGGCTTCGATCGGGTTCGTGCCCAGCAAAACCTGTGCCCCGACCGCACGATAGAGCAACCCCGTGTCCAGATGAGCAAAGCCGAAATGGGCAGCCACAGCGCGCGAAACGGTGCCCTTGCCCGCAGCAGCGGGTCCATCAATGGCAACGGTAAAGGGTTCGGTCATGTAACGCTCCGATTCTGACGGGCCGCCCGGATCAGCAGGCCGACGGCAAAGGCCAAGCATGCAAATTTCGACACCGTCAACGCCGAAGCCAAACCGATCGCGTCTGCATCACCGCCCAGCGCGGACACCAGAAATGCATTTTCAAACCAGTCCGACACTCCATAGCCGACGGCCGCACCCAGTGCGACCCAAACACGCAGACGGATGGCCCAAAGCGCCAGAAAAGCAGCCAGTGCAACCGCCAGCATCCGGTCCAAGCCAAAAAGCACCGATTTATATTGCGCGATCACTGCGTCCGGAACTTTCTCGAAACACTGGGTGAAAGCCTCCGCCCCGTAGCCCCAGAATCGAATTTCGGGCGCAAAGTGGCACTCCAGATGCGCACCCAATGTCATGAATGCAAAGTACCCCACCCGCAGATACAGCACCGCTGCAAGCACGCCCAGAATCCAAAGCAGCATGCGCACGGGTTTCAGTCCCGGCTGAGCCGCGCGCCAAGCTCGGTCATCAACGGCTCGAAAATCGGGAAGGATGTGGCGATCGGGCCGCCATCGTCGACCGACATGGGGGCATTGGTGGCCATGCCCATAACAAGGAAGGCCATGGCGATACGGTGGTCCAGATGGCTGGCGCAGGTTGCACCGCCCGGCACATTGCCGTGGCCCAGCCCTGTGACCGTCCACCAGTCCGGCCCTTCGTCCACGGTGACCCCCGCCGCGCGCAACCCGACGGCCATGGCGTCAATCCGGTCGCTCTCCTTGACCCGCAATTCCTTGACCCCCGGCATGTGCGTCTTGCCGCTGGCAAAGGCGGCAACAACGGACAGAATGGGGTATTCGTCAATCATGCTGGCCGCCCGGTCCGCGGGCACTTCGATCCCCTTGAGGTCGGGCGAAAAGCGCGCGCGCAGGTCAGCCACAGGCTCACCGCCTTCGATGCGCTCGTTTTCGTAGGTCAGATCGGCGCCCATTTCGCGCAGGGTTTCAAAAAGCCCGGCCCGTGTGGGGTTGAGGCCAATGGTCGGCACCAGCACGTCAGACCCCGGCACGATCAGCGCGGCACAGATCGGAAAGGCCGCCGAGGACGGGTCGCGCGGCACGTCAATGTGTTGCGGCGTCAGTTCTGGCTGCCCCTTGAGGGTGATCACGCGGCCCGCTTCGGTGACTTCGGTGGTAATCTCGGCACCAAAGCCAGCCAGCATCCGCTCGGTGTGGTCGCGGGTGGCTTCGGCTTCGATCACGACCGTTTCGCCAGGCGCATTGAGGCCCGCAAAAAGCACTGCAGATTTGACCTGAGCGGATGGCACAGGCACGGTGTAGCGCACGGGCACGGGCTCGGCCGCGCCCACGAGCGTCATTGGCAGACGCCCGCCCGAGCGGCCAACGGATTGCGTGCCAAAGAGCGCCAGCGGGTCAGTGATCCGCGCCATGGGGCGCTTGTTGAGGCTCGCGTCGCCGGTAAAGGTCGCCGTGATCGGAGACGTCGCCATCACCCCCATGATCAGACGCACGCCAGTGCCGGAATTGCCGCAATCAATCACCTGATCCGGTTCAGCGAAACCGCCGACACCGACACCATGGACCGACCAATTGCCGTCTCCGTGATTGGTGACCTCAGCGCCGAAGGCCCGCATCGCCTTGGCGGTATCCAGCACATCCTGCCCTTCGAGCAGGCCGCTGATCGTCGTTTCGCCGACACACAGCGCGCCGAGGATCAGGGACCGATGCGAGATGGATTTGTCACCGGGGACCTGCGCTGTCCCACTGAGGGGACCGCAGGCCGCGGATGTCATGGGGATCGGATCGCCGTGGCTGGACATGTGCACGCTCATTCTTGCGGGTGATTAGTGTGAGCGCACACCTAACCGTTCGATTTGCCCTCGTCCAGAGTGGGCGGGCGACACGCCCGCCTTACGGGATCAGATCGACCAGACACACCCAAATTGGCCCTGTCAGTCCTTTCGGACAAAGGTCAGATAATGCGGCGTCCGCCCTTCGCGCAACGCCTTCTGCTCATAGCGCGTGCTCAGCCAGTCGGTCCACGGGGCGCGCCAGTCGGCGGGGGTTTCGGCCGTCCAGTCAAAGCCCTGGCCCGGCACCTCTTCGAGGGTTTGACGCACGTAATCAGCGATGTCCGTGGCCACACGCAGCACGGCCCCCGCCTTCATCACCCGTGCAAGAGGGCCCAGATGCTCCGGTGTCACAAAGCGCCGGCGGTGGTGGCGCGCCTTGGGCCATGGGTCGGGATACAACAGAAATGCGCGGTCAATGCTGGCATCGGGCAGCACGTCCATCAGATCGCGGGCGTCACCGGGATGCACGGCCAGGTTATCGACACCTGCACGCCGGATCTTGCCCAGCAGCATTGCCACGCCGTTGATATAGGGCTCTGCACCGATGATCCCCACGTCGGGGTTCCGGGCGGCCTGATGCACCAGATGCTCGCCTCCGCCAAAGCCTATCTCAAGCCAGACGCGCTTGCCATCAAACAGCGCATCAAGGTCGAGCGCTGTGCGATCCGGGTTTTCCTCCCAGGACACCGGACCTGGCGACAAGGCCGCCAGATCTTCGGCGAGATAGGTCTTTTGACTGTGTTTCAGGGTCTTGCCCTTGAGTCGGCCATAAAAATTGCGATAGGGGCGTTGTTTCATGGCGCGGCATTTAGCCTGTCATGCACAGCGGGGCAATCGAAACCCGTAAGGCGGAGGCATCCTCCGCCCCGGTCAGGTTTTCACTTTTGCCTAGCCGCTGTGTGCTCCTTTGGCAGGCTTACGCTCATTGTCGACAGGGATGGTCACAGCCACCTCGCCGGCCTGCTCAAAGATCAGGATCACTTCGATCTCCGCGCCTTGCTCCAGCGGGCCTGTCAAGCCCATGAGCATCACGTGATCCGCGCCGCGTATCATGTGATGGGTGGCCCCTGCCGGCAGTTCAATGCCGCCTTCGATTTCCGTCATCTTCATGACGCCATCGCCGGTTTCGATATGCGTGTGCAATTCAACGCGTTTGGCGACGTCCGAACGGGCTGCAATCAGCCGGTCATCCTGTCCGGTTTCATTGCTGATCATCATGAACACCGCCCCGGCTTGGGCGCTGGGGCCAGCAGCACGGGCATAGGGATCCTTGATCTGGATCCCATCCGCCCATGCGGGAAGGGCCAGGAGGGTGACAGCAAAAGCTGCCGCGACAAGCGAACGATAAGGCATTTTCGATTTTCCTTTGTGAAACTGAGGTTTGGGGGAATCAGATCACAAAAGGCGGGCCCCGTGCCGGTGGGGTTTGCATCGGCCGCAGACGCTGAACAGCGTCGGACTGAGCCATGCACAGCAAGGTGGAGATGCCCATGTCGGCTGGCAGCGGCGTAAAAGCAGGCAAAATCGCTGCGTCCAGCGACACTACACAATCAGGGCACAGATGCGGTGCTGCGGTCGGGCGACCCTCAGCATCGGTGTAGATCACCGTCGTGCCAAGTCCCGTACACAAGACCCATTGATCCACCGCGTCCGGCGCCGATCTGGCCACAGCCGCGCTGTGACCGGTCATTGCCAGTATCAGACTCAGAAACAGGGCAGAAAAAGCGCGGATCATAACGCTCAGATTATGGGAGTGCTTTGGCCAGCGCAACTGCGACCAAACGAAACAACCCCGCCTGTTGATCACAGACGGGGCCACATCTTTTGGGTGCCTCAATCGGTTTAGACCGAAGCCGCCTGCGCCTTGGCGATCTCTTTTTTCACCTTCTGGGCGTTGTCCGACAATTCGGTATCTTTCGCCTTGGCAAGATACGCATCAAGGCCGCCACGGTGATCGACCGAGCGCAGCGCCGAAGCTGAAATCCGCAGCTTGATGCCACGACCCAGTGTTTCGGACTGCAAAGTCACGTCATTCAGGTTGGGCAAAAAGCGCCGGCGCGTTCTGTTTTTCGCGTGGCTGACATTGTTGCCAACCATAGGGCCTTTACCGGTCAGTTCGCATACACGCGACATTGGGTTATCCTCTTCATCTGCCTGTCGTCTTCCGCCAACGAGAAGAGGCGTTAAACGACGACCGCGCGGCACGTCGGCCACGCTTTCTAAATTCGTTTGCGGGCTTTAGGGGGAATCGTGGGCAGGGTCAACCCGGAATGGCGGTCCTCAGCCCGCCTTTTCGGCGCGCAGGTGTGCCAGCATACGTGTTGCCGCAACGGCAGGGTCCAGCCCGCCCTCGGCCACGGCAGCGCCGAGGTCAGACATGACAGCCCGCGCGCCGGCTCCGTCGAGTTGCGCCAGAAGTGCCGCGCGCACATCCTGTTCAAACCAATAGCGGGCCTGCTGCGCCCGCGTTGCTTCAAAAAAACCGGCGTCACGCCGCCAGGCGGCAAGGGTCTGCATCTCGTCCCAGGCTTTGGCTATGCCGTCCTCTTGCAGGGCCGACACCATCATGGCCTTTGGAAACCCGTCCGGGTCCTGCGGGCGCTTGCGCAGCAGCCGCAACGCCCCGGCGTAGTCCGCACAGGTGCGCGTGGCCGCGGGCTTCAGATCGCCGTCAGCCTTGTTGATCAGAATCATGTCGGCCATTTCCATGATCCCCCGCTTGACCCCCTGTAACTCGTCTCCGCCAGCCGGGGCCAGCAACAACAAGAAGAGATCCGCCATCTGCGCGACCACCGTTTCCGATTGGCCGACGCCCACGGTTTCGATCAGTACGACATCAAACCCGGCACCCTCACACAAGGCCACCGCCTCTCGGGTGCGGCGCGCCACCCCTCCCAGATGCGTCTGACTGGGCGAAGGTCGGATAAAGGCATTGGGCGCGCGGCTCAGCCGGTCCATTCGCGTCTTGTCGCCAAGGATGGACCCACCAGACCGCGCCGAAGACGGGTCAACCGCCAGAACGGCCACACGCAGCCCTTTGCCCACCAGCATCATCCCAAATGCTTCGATAAAGGTCGATTTGCCGACGCCGGGTGTGCCGGACAACCCGATGCGCAAGGCTTGGCGATCCCGTGGCAGCGCATTCAGAACCTCGGCCGCCTGGGCACGCTGATCCGCGCGGGTGCTTTCAACAAGGGTAATCCCGCGTGCCAGCGCGCGGCGCTCGCCCGCTGCGATGCGTGACGCCAGTTCGGTTGTGTCCATGGGTCTGCCCTTTGTGTGTCGCTTTTATTTTTGGGAAAGCAATGGACAAATGTCCAGTGTTGGCCCGCGCGATATCATGGGTCATAAGGCCCGCCATGATCACCGACACCCCCTTGCCCATTGATGCGATCCTGCCGGACCTGATGGACGGCCTGCGTGCCAAAGGTCGCGCCGTGCTGCAAGCACCTCCGGGCGCTGGTAAGACAACGCGTGTGCCGCTGGCCATGCTTGAGGCGGGACTGACACAGGGCAGGATCCTGATGCTGGAGCCGCGCCGCCTGGCGGCACGCGCCGCCGCCGATCGGATGGCCGCCACGTTGGGCGAGAAGACCGGCCAAACCGTGGGCTACCGCATACGCGGCGACAGCACCGTCGGCCCGCAAACCCGCATCGAAGTGGTGACCGAAGGCATCCTGACCCGCATGTTGCAGGCAAATCCGGACCTGCCAGGCATCGGGGCCGTGATATTTGACGAATTCCACGAACGCTCGCTCAACGCCGATCTGGGACTTGCACTGTGTCTGGAGGTGGCTGACGCGCTGCGCGATGATCTGATCCTGCTGGCCATGTCCGCCACGCTGGATGCAGGCCCGGTGGCCGACGTGATGCACGCGCCGATCCTGACCTCCGACGGCAAAAGTTTCGATGTTGAACCGCAGTGGCTGTCCAGACCCTTGCCCAAAGACCAACGCTTCGAGACGAGCGTGTCTGAGTTGATCCTCAGGGCCCTTTCAGAGGCCGAGGGCAGCCTACTGGCGTTCTTGCCGGGTGAGGGAGAGATCCGGCGCACAGTGACGTTGCTGGAAGGCAAGACCGGAGATGTTCCGGTGCATCCGCTTTTTGGTGCGATGGATTTCAAGGCGCAACGCGCCGCAATTGCACCAAGTTCACAACGCAAGATCGTACTGGCCACCTCAATTGCCGAGACATCGCTGACGATCCCGGACATTCGCATCGTTGTGGATGGCGGGCGGTCGCGACGGGCGCGGTTTGATCCGTCCTCTGGCATGTCGCGGCTGATCACCGAACGGGTGACCCGAGCCGAAGCGACGCAGCGCGCAGGCCGCGCGGGGCGTGTTGCGCCGGGCGTTGCCTATAAACTCTGGACCCGGGGCGAAGACGGGGCGCTGGCCGCTTTTCCCCCACCTGAAATCGAAGCCGGAGACCTCAGCGCCTTTGCTCTGGAACTGGCCATGTGGGGCGGCAGCGAAGACAGCCTGCGTTTTGTCACACCACCGCATCCGGGGCGACTGGCCGAAGCGCGCAATGTCTTGCGAATGCTGGGCGCGCTGGACGACAATGGGCGGATCACCGAGCACGGCAAAGCACTGGCACGTCAGCCTTTGCACCCGCGTCTGGCACATATGCTGGAAACGGCGGGCGATCAGGCGGCGAGCCTTGCCGCCCTGCTGGCCGAGCGTGATCCAATGCGCAATCAGGGTACCGACCTGACCTTGCGCCTGCGCGCCATTGCAGACCCGCGCGCCTTTGAGGGCCGTGTCCACCGAGGAACGGTGCAGCGCATCCGGGATGAGGCCAAACGGCTGCGGCGTGGCAACCGCAGCGCGCCCCTGAGTACAGCCGCCATGGCGGCCTTGGCCTATCCTGACCGCATTGGATTGCGGCGGGACGGGGACGCGCCGCGCTATGTCCTGTCGGGGGGCAAGGGTGCGGTGCTGCCCATGGGCGACGCGCTGGCAGGACAGCGCCTGATCGTGGCCACGGACCTTGACGGCGATCCGCGCGAAGCCCGCATCCGGCAGGCAGTGGTCTTGGGTCAGGATGAACTGGAGGACCTTTTTGGCGATCAGATTGGCTGGCAGGCCCTGTGCCTCTGGTCACGGCGCGAGGGGCGCGTATTGACCCGGAACCAACTGCGATTTGGCGCTTTGGTTCTGGACGACCGGGCGTGGAAAACCGCACCAGAGGATGCGATTGCCCGCGCCATGCTGGAAGGCGTGCGGCAGTTGGGCCTTAAACCTTCCCCCGCCGCGCTCAGATTGATCAAACGCGCCGCTTTGATGGATGACGATTTCCCCGACCTCAGCGAGGCTGCGCTGCTAAATACCTTGGAGGACTGGCTATTGCCGCATCTGAGCGGCGTTCGGTCCTCAGCGGATTGGAAGGCGTTCGACATTCTGCCCGCGCTGCAGGCCCATTTGGGGTGGGACCGGATGCAAGCCTTGGATCGGGCCGTTCCGGGGCATTTCACGACGCCGTTGGGGCGCAAGGTGCCCATTGACTACGCCGAGGATGTGCCGGGCATATCCGTGCGTCTGCAAGAGATGTTTGGCGTGACCCGGCACCCGATGGTGGGGCGCAAGCCACTTCAGATCACACTGCTGTCCCCTGCCCGACGCCCCGTTCAGGTGACATCCAATCTGCCCCGGTTTTGGGAAACGTCCTACGAAGATGTGCGCAAGGACATGCGCGGCCAATACCCCAAGCATCCGTGGCCAGAGGATCCGACGGAAGCAGACCCAACCTTGCGCGCAAAGAGCCGTAATAAATGACCCGTCAGTCGCGAAGGCATCGCGCGCAATGCGGAGCACATAGATCGCTTTTCAAAACAGGCTTCGAGAGGGGATGGGCCGCGCGTCAGCCCAGCCCATATCGTCAAACTCAGTGCAAAGGTTGCGGCGCGTAGTCGTTCTGAACTGCCAGCGCCAGGGCCATCTTGCGGTTCGCAACCAGGGCCAGTTGCTGCCCTTCCGCATCATGCACGGCAAAAAGCTCTTTCAGACCTTCGGCCTGATCCTGAACTTCCTTGGGCAACGCATCGACGGAAATTGATTTCACATAGACCATGCGGCCCACATCTGCGTTCAGGTTGTACGGCGTGTTCATGGCTTATCCTTTCCGTATGTTGATCGTCTGAACAATCGTTTCGGGCTTGGCGCGGGTCAGATCCACATGCAGCAAACCGTTTTCCATCACAGCTTCGCCCACTTCAACGCCATCGGCCAATACAAAACTGCGTTGAAACTGGCGTCCGGCAATGCCGCGATGCAAAAATATGCGGCCTTCGGTGTCATCGTCGTGACGACCGCGAATGACCAGCTGCCTGTCTTCGACCGTGATCGACAGGTCGTTTTCGGCGAAACCGGCGACGGCCAGCGTGATCCGATAGGAAAAGTCCGATGTTTGTTCGATATTGAACGGCGGGTAGCCTTCGCTGCCCTTGGCCGTGCGTTCCAGCAGCCGTTCCAGTTGCTCAAACCCAAGCATATGCGGGTAGGAGGCCAAAGTCATTTTTGTCATTCGACACGTCCTTTGAATGCAAGCGACAGTCAGGTGTTCGCCCCGGATGCGGCAACGAACACCGTTAATATGGGTGGAAACCTTCTGTGTAACAAGGTCTAGGCGCATAGCGTTGTCGTGATTATATTAGCGAGGCTGTAATTATTTGGAATCACGTCATGAACGCCCCCACCGATCTTTCGATGAAGAACGACGATGTGCTGCGCGTTGAGCTTGAAGTCTTTCGACGCGAGCACCGTGAACTGGATGAGTCAATCCGCGCCTTGCAGGAAATGCCCACAGCCGATCAGTTGACGCTCCAGCGTCTGAAAAAGAAAAAACTGCGTCTCAAGGATATCATCGCGAATATCGAAGACCGTCTGACCCCTGATATCATTGCCTGAGGCACCAGAACGCAGCGCGCCGAATCTGACCGGATCAGGTAGAACGACGGATGCAAGGATGGCGCGAACGGCCGCCCTGCCCTTTCGCTGGCGCGTCCACCATTTCGCTGGCACGTCCACCATGCTCCTGTCGGCACACGGCATGAACCACCTGTGCCCGGGGACCGCCGCAGCCCACCAGAAACGATTGCGCCTGACCGCAAAACACCTATATTCCGCGCTTCTTGACCGCAGGAGAACTGGTATGGCCACACAGGTTGGCATCATCATGGGCAGCCAATCCGACTGGCCGACAATGCGCGAAGCAGCAGAGATGCTCGACGCACTGGGCATCGCGTTTGAGACACGGATCGTGTCCGCGCATCGCACGCCGGACAGACTTTGGGACTACGGCAAGACGGCGGCGGATCGCGGCCTTCAGGTCATTATCGCAGGGGCCGGAGGGGCGGCGCATCTGCCGGGCATGATGGCCTCCAAGACGCGTATCCCTGTGATCGGCGTCCCCGTTCAAACCCGGGCTTTGTCCGGGGTAGACTCGCTTTACTCCATTCTGCAAATGCCGCGCGGCTTTCCGGTCGCGACCATGGCGATCGGGGCGGCGGGGGCGGCCAATGCCGGGCTCATGGCAGCGGCTATTCTGGCTTTGAACGACCCGGATCTGGCCGCGCGTCTGGATCAGTGGCGGGCGGATCTGTCAGCCTCGATCCCCGAGGTTCCCAGCGATGACTGAGGTTCTGGCGCCAGGATCGACCATCGGCATTCTTGGTGGTGGGCAATTGGGGCGTATGCTGTCGGTGGCGGCGGCGCGGCTCGGCTTCAAGACCCATATCTTTGAGCCAGGTGCCAGGCCCCCCGCAGCCGACGTGGCGCATATGTGCACAACCGCGCCTTACGAAGACAATGACGCGCTCTTTGCCTTTGCGACCATAGTCGATGTCATCACCTACGAGTTCGAAAACATCCCGACGCTGACGCTGGATGCGCTCGAAGACCACGCGCCGATCCGTCCGGGTCGCGAAGCCTTGCGCGTCAGCCAGGATCGTCTGGTCGAGAAAGATTTCCTCGCAGGTCTCGGACTGAAAACAGCCCCCTATGCGGATGTGCCAAATCTGGCGGCGCTTGAAGCGGCGCTCGCCGATATCGGCGCACCTGCCATCCTGAAAACACGGCGCTTTGGCTATGATGGCAAAGGTCAGGCGCGGATCATGGCGGTACCGGACGCGCCCGCAGCCTTTGCAGAGATGAAAGGCGCGCCCGCGATCCTCGAAGGCTTTGTCGACTTCAGCCACGAAGTGTCCGTGATCGCAGCGCGCGGTCTGGACGGCTCTGTCGCGTGCTTTGATCCGGGCGAAAATGTGCACAAGGACGGTATCTTGCACACGACGACCATTCCTGCACGGCTCAGTGCCAGCCAACGCACGGATGCCATCCTGCTGGCCGCCAATATCCTGAATGCGCTGGATTATGTGGGGGTGATGGGGGTCGAGCTCTTTGTCACGCCGCAAGGGCTGATCGTGAACGAGATCGCACCTCGGGTCCACAATTCCGGCCACTGGACCCAGAATGGCTGTGTCGTGGACCAGTTTGAGCAGCACATCCGCGCCGTGGCCGGATGGCCTTTGGGCGACGGCAAGCGCCACGCGGATATCGTGATGGAGAACCTGATCGGGGAGGACATGGACCGTGTGCCAGACATTGCGCGCGAGGCAAACAGCGCCCTGCACCTTTATGGCAAAGCCGAAGCCCGCCCCGGTCGCAAGATGGGTCACGTCAACCGGATCGTAACGTAGGCGCCACGGTCAATGGCCAGCGCTGAGCGTTTCGGACGCCCGCACCTTGCGATATCCCCGTAAGGCGGTCTTTAGCCCGCCACGAACCGCTCGGCCACATCACCCGACATGTAACTGACGCGCCCGCCCGACAGGGTGGCCGCGACGCGATCCTCCGCATCCAGGATCACCACATCTGCACGCAAACCGGGTGCCAACGTCCCCCGATCCGCCAAGCCAAGCACAGCCGCGGGACCAGACGACACCAAAGCCCAGGCAGTCGCAAAATCCAGAACACCACTGCGCGCCAACATCAAGGCCGCGCGGCGCGGCGACGGGTAATGATAGTCCGAGGCCAAGGCATCGCAGAGCCCCATGGACACCAGCTCCAACGCAGACACGTTCCCCTTATGGGACCCGCCACGCACCAGATTGGGTGCGCCCAGCACAACCGTATCTCCGGCGCTCCGCGCAGCCTCTGCCGCGTCCAGCGTTTCGGGAAATTCTGCAACCCGCGCGCCCCGGGCACGCCACGCGGCGCGCGCTTCGGCACTGTTGTCATCATGGCTGCCGA
>CAYGQZ010000044.1:0-7532 GCA_964352055.1 uncultured Rhodobacterales bacterium | reverse complement strand
CCCCGGGCACGCCACGCGGCGCGCGCTTCGGCACTGTTGTCATCATGGCTGCCGATCCGGACACCAGCCGCACAAAGCGCTGCACAAAGCGGCTCCAAAGCCGCCGAAACCTCGTCTGTGCGTGCATGCAAGTCCAGCAACATCTGAAAATGCGCGTCCGGGTTTCGCCCTGCTTTCAGGGCTTGTCCGGTGATCCGGGGCGGTTTGCGCCCTTCTGCAAGGCGGTCATGGGGCAAGTGATCGTTGAAAACGACATAGCCAACGCCCCACGTCGCCAGCCGCGCAGGCAAACTGTCATACAGATCAACAAGATGAGTCTCGAAGCGCAATTGCGGGCGCAGATCCGTCACTAGGTCCGGTCCTACTTCGGCGATGGCCGCAAAGACCTGATCGGCGAACTCAAGGCCCCGCAATCCGCCTTCCCAACTGACAAACTGGGCCAGCACGCCGGTTGTGATGCCATTGGCGGCCAATTCGGCTTCCGCCGCGCGCAAACCCTCGCCCATCTGTTTCATCGCACCGCGTCTGGGGGCCAGATGACGCTCAAACCCATCACCATGCACATCCACAATGCCCGGAAGGATCCGATAACCCGACAGGTTCACGACCCGCCCTGTAGGCGCACAGGCAACCAGCCCGTCAGCAATGGACAGCGGTTCTTGCGACAGCCCTTCCGCATGCAGAACCTCGGCCCCGACAAAGTCAATCGCTAGCATCAAAGGGCCCCAGAATACACGAGCCTTCCGGACAACCTAGATGCTCGAGCACCGCATCCACCCAACGCAGCGTGTGATCAAATCCGCCGGTTTTCAGGAATGACATGACCTGCACAATCACATTTGGATTGTTCATCACGAACGTGTGCGTCACTGGCAATGTCATATGATCCGTCATGCCTTCGACGCGGGTCGAATAGACGGATACCTTGCCGTCATCCGGGCCCGGCAACAAGGACGAAAAATATGGATTGAGGGATTGATCGCCAGCGATAATGCCCACCGGGTAATCAACAGCAGGCAACTGGCGTGGCAGGCTTTCAGGCCCCGTCCCAAGTTGACCGCCCGCAGGCCCGTTCAGCCACCCGAAGGCCTCGATATCACCAAGCGCATCCACAACTTCGCTACCCTGGTTCGGCGGCGCCAGCATGACCACACGGCCCAGGTTCGCGGGGCGTGGATGGTTGGCCAGCCAATAGCGCACCAGAATGCCGCCCATCGAATGTGTCACAAAATGCACGGTATCGTCGCCACAGGACTCGATCGCGGCCGGAATAACCTCGGCTGCCAGTTCCTGAACGGTTTCCGACGTCGAGGGATATCCCGGACGCACAACCGTGTAGCCTTCGGCCTTGAGCGCCTGTTCCATGAGGACAAAGGACGTTTCTGTCCGCGCAAGCCCATGCAACAGCACGACACAGTCCGCCCGGGCAGCACTCACACCGGCAAACATCATCAGGCAAAAGGCTGCAATAAGTCTCATCGGGCTTGAGATACACACAAACCTCGGCCTATGGAATGGCAACGCTTCGTCAATTGCAACAAAGGTGCGGTATGCGTCCCAAGTCCCCCCGCGTGGCCGTCCGCGCCATTATCGTCGAAGACGGACGCATCCTGATGGTCAACGCCTGGCCAGAGGGACAAAGCCCGCTGATGTGTGCCCCGGGCGGTGGCGTTGAGACGGGCAGCAGCCTGCCCGATAATCTGGCACGCGAAGTGCTGGAAGAGACGGGCCTGCAAGTCGCTGTCGGGTCACCATGTCTCATAAATGAGTTTCACGACCCCACCAGCGGGTACCATCAGATCGATCTCTTTTTTCGCTGTACCGTCCTGCCCGACAGCCCGCGACCAAGACAATGGACCGATACCGAGAACATCGTGACAGATCGCCGGTGGATGACGGCGGATGAACTGGCCGCCGTCCCGCATAAACCCGACACTCTGGGGGCGATTGCTTTTGGCGCAGACGGACTCAGCTACGACGCGCTTGAGGTTTTGGTGAAATAACCGCCAGGGCAATACCCCCCAAAACGAGGGCGGCAGCAATCACGATTGTGCCAGTGACCACCTCCCCCAAAAGGGCTACCCCTGCAAGAATGGCGATGATCGGGACGCTCAGTTGAACCACGGCTGCGGTCTGTCCTTCCAGCCGGGGCAGGACAGAGTACCACAAGGCATAGCCCAATCCCGATGTAACAGCGCCCGACAGGATCGCCAGCGCAACACCAGCCGGTGAGATATGCAAGGTGCCCACAAACAAAACACTGGCCAATAGCGGCGTTGCCACAACGAAATTCGCAGCTGTCGATGCCAGCGGATCCTTGGCACCTCTGCCCGCCAGCGTATAAGCGGCCCATCCCAGCCCCGCCAGAACCATGAGCAATGTGCCCAAGAGGTCCGCATGCACGCCGTCCTTGGGCCAAAGCACCAAAAGCAATCCCGCAAATGCGATAGCGGCTCCAACCATCTGACGCGCAGACGGTCGGACTCCGCACATCGCAGACCATCCGAACATGGACACCTGCACCGTCCCGAACAGGATCAAGGCGCCCAGCCCTGCATCGAGGGACAGGTATGCCAGTGAGAACCCAATCATGTAAGCGGCCAGGCTGACGGACCCAACAATTCTGGATCGTTCAAAGACGGGCAAGGCACCGCCCTTGATCCAAATGACAAGGCAAAGCGCCACTGCGCCCGACACCACGCGGATCATGGCAAAGGTCGACGGATCGATCGAACTGTCTGCAACCGCCAACCGGTTCAGGACAGAATTGGCCGCAAAGGCCAGCATGGTCAAAGACGTCAAAAGGATCAAACGCATATCGGTTGCACTAGCGCCGTTCCTGCGCGGGGTCCAGCGCCGCAAGGGTCGGTGGGCGGGCGCATTTTGCCCGGAAGGGCAAAACAGAGCCGCACAACGACAAATGGGGCCGCAAAATGCGGCCCCATCCAAAAATTGTCAGCGAAAGGCTGGCTTACATCATGCCGCCCATGCCGCCCATGCCGCCCATGTCGGGCATGCCGCCGCCACCAGACCCTTCTTTGGCTGGTTTTTCGGCGACCATGGCTTCGGTCGTGATCAGCAGGGCAGCCACGGATGCGGCGTCTTGAAGCGCTGTACGCACCACTTTGGCCGGGTCAATGACGCCAAACTTGAACATGTCGCCATATTCCTCGGTCTGCGCGTTGAAACCAAATGTCAGGTCGTTGCTTTCACGGATTTTGCCCGCAACAACCGCACCGTCAACGCCTGCGTTCTCGGCGATCTGGCGCAGCGGCGCTTCGATCGCCTTGCGAACGATCGAGATACCGACGTTCTGGTCGTTGTTTTCACCGGTCAAACCATCAAGCGCTTTACCGGCCTGAACCAGAGCAACACCGCCACCCACAACAACACCTTCCTGCACGGCCGCGCGGGTCGCGTTCAGAGCGTCGTCAACACGGTCCTTGCGCTCTTTCACTTCCACTTCGGACATGCCACCGACACGGATCACGGCAACACCGCCAGCCAGTTTGGCCACACGCTCTTGCAGTTTCTCACGGTCGTAATCGGATGTGGTTTCCTCGATCTGACCACGGATCTGGTTGACACGTGCTTCGATCTCGGCCTTCTCGCCTGCTCCGTCGATGACCGTGGTCTCGTCCTTGCTGATCTTGATGCGCTTGGCACTGCCCAGCATGTCCATGGTCACGGATTCAAGTTTCATGCCCAGCTCTTCGGAAATCACCTGACCGCCGGTCAGAATACCGATGTCCTGCAACATGGCTTTGCGACGATCACCGAAACCGGGGGCTTTGACGGCCGCAATTTTCAGACCACCGCGCAATTTGTTGACAACCAGAGTTGCCAGCGCTTCGCCTTCAACGTCTTCTGCAATGATCAACAGGGGTTTTTGCGACTGGATCACCTGCTCCAGCAGCGGAACCATCGGCTGCAGTGACGAGAGTTTTTTCTCGTGCAGCAAGATCAGACAGTCTTCCAGCTCGGCGGTCATCTTGTCGGCGTTGGTCACGAAATACGGGCTCAGGTAGCCGCGATCGAACTGCATGCCTTCGACAACATCCGTCTCGGTCTCAAGACCTTTGTTTTCTTCGACGGTGATAACGCCTTCATTACCGACCTTCTGCATCGCATCCGCGATCTGGCGACCGATTTCTGCTTCGCCGTTGGCCGAGATTGTGCCAACTTGCGCAACTTCGTCGCTGTCGGATACCGGGCGCGCCGCGGCTTTGATGGCTGCGACAACCTTGGAGGTGGCCAAGTCAATCCCGCGCTTCAGATCCATCGGGTTCATGCCAGCGGCAACCGATTTCATGCCTTCCTTGACGATGGCTTGGGCGAGAACGGTCGCTGTGGTTGTACCGTCGCCTGCTTCGTCATTGGTGCGCTGGGCCACTTCCTTGACCATTTGCGCGCCCATGTTCTCGAACTTATCTTCCAGTTCGATTTCCTTGGCGACCGATACACCGTCTTTGGTGATGCGGGGCGCGCCGAAGGATTTTTCCAGAACAACGTTCCGGCCTTTGGGGCCGAGTGTCACTTTCACAGCGTTTGCAAGAGTGTTGACACCCTTGAGCATGCGGTTACGCGCATCTGTGTCGAATTTGACTTCCTTAGCCATATTCTATCTCCTTTGAGAATTGGTTGAGAGGATCAGAGAAGCAGTGTTCGCTTACTCGATGATCCCCATAATGTCGCCTTCCTTCATCATCAGCAGCTCTTCGCCGTCGATGGTGACTTCGGTGCCGGACCATTTTCCGAACAGGATCTTGTCGCCTGTCTTTACGCCCATCTCGATCAGCTCACCGCTGTCTTTGCGGGCACCGGGGCCTGCGGCCACGATCTCACCCTCGCTGGGCTTTTCCTTTGCGCTTTCGGGGATGATCAATCCGCCAGCGGTTTTTTCTTCGCTTTCCGTGCGGCGTACCAGCACGCGGTCATGAAGCGGTTTCAATGCCATCTTTGTAGCTCCTTGAGGCTCAAAGTTTCTTCTCCCGGCCCCTTAATCCGGGACCATTAGCACTCACTCCAGGCAAGTGCTAACGATGGCTAGGTAGTGAGGTCTGATCGCTGTGTCAACGCCCGCGCCGTGACAAATCTGCAAAATTGTCGCACTCGTTTTTGCAAACGGCAGTCAGTCGTGGCTTTTGGTCGGCTGGAGAGTAGCGAGCCTGCCCCTGTAGCGTTGCACCGACTGGGATGATCCCGGTGACACGCAACTGTATGTTGGATGGCCTGATCCTCAACTCCACAGCCATTTTTCGAAACGAAAAATGGTCCGGAAACCGTCCCGGTTTCCGCCACCGTCTGCGATGAACCTTTGGTGTTGCGTGACGTCTTTCATGCACGGCATTGGCAAAAATTCTTATTTACCAAGAATGTCACCGGATGCGGCAACCGCTTCGGCCCCAAGCCGAGACAGGCCATAGGTCCCCTGTTCCACCTTTTCGAACCAGCCGTAGTGATCATCCCGCATCATCGTTGTCGCGCGCGCCACGCCTGTTTCCCGCGCCACATCCGCACCTTTGCTGGCCCCGATCTCAAAAAGGTAAACCGCCAGTTTGAGCGCATCCTGCCGGTACGCCGTGATCAGGCCGGAGCGTGTCTGTCCGCCATTGTTCGGATCTCCCTGGCGGCGGGCAAATTCGCGCAGCAACTGACCTTGGCGCGTCTTGTTCTTGCGCGGCGCATAGGCACCGGGGTCGCAATGGACCTGCACCAGCCCATCCGCCAGGCGCACGGTCAAAAGCCCCAGCCCAAGCCTGCGGCACAGCGCGGTCATGTCCTTCGTCGCCCTCAGAAACCGCTTTCCCTTGCCGCGCGCCACTGCCATGTAGACATCATCGCTTACCTTGAGGCGCGCCACGCATTGATGCACGAGCGTCAGCGAAAACCCCAGCTTCAGTTCAACGATCACCGGATCTTCGCCGCCGCGCACGGCCACCACGTCCGCAGCACCGACTTCTGATTTCACAACATAGCCCTGCGCTTCGAGGAAGGCTTTGACCGGGGGGTAGAGATCGGTTTCACGAATTTCTGACATAGCCATCAGTTTTCCCGTCCCTGCGGCGAAAGGCAACGCCCCTGACCCCCGTGACAACGGAAGTTTCGCTGCTATAACGGCGCCAGATCCATGCATTCCAAGGACACAACTTCATGACAACTCTTGTTTTCGGCCACAAATCCCCCGACACTGATTCGACCGGCTCGCCCATCATCTGGGCCTGGTATCTCAACGAAATCAAAGGACAAAAGGCCGAAGCCGTACTGTTGGGTGAGCCCAACACCGAAGCCGCCTTCGTCCTTAAAAAATGGGATCTGCCCAAGCCGCGCATCATCTCGACTGTGGACGCGGACCAACCGGTTGTTATCGTTGACACAAACAATCCGGCCGAGTTGCCCGACGCAATCAACACTGCCGACATCACTGCCATCATCGACCACCACAAGCTGGTCGGCGGTCTGGAGACAAAGGGCCCAATCGACATCCGCATCGAGCCGCTCGCCTGTACTGCAACGATCATGTGGAAAATGATCGGCAAGGACATGGCGCAGGCACCGGAATGGGTCAAAGGGGCGATGCTGTCGTGTATCCTGTCGGACACACTTGAGTTCCGCTCGCCAACGACAACGCAGGAAGACAAGGCCATTGCCTTTGAATTGGCCCGCGATCTGGGCATCGATATCCCAAGCTATGCCTCTGAAATGTTTGAAGCAAAATCTGACGTCTCGGCCTTTTCCGACGCCGAATTGCTGCGTATGGACAGCAAGGAATACGAAGTGGACGGCACCCAGTTCCGGGTCTCTGTTCTCGAAACAACGGCCCCCAAGCTGGTGCTGGACCGCAAGGACAGCCTGATGGCCTCCATGGTCGATGTGGCCAAGGAAGACGGTGCGGATCAGGTTCTGTTGTTCGTGGTCGATATCCTGAACGAAGAAGCCACCATGCTGATCCCCAACGAGATGACCAAGACCGTTGCAGAGAAGAGCTTTGGCGCGTCGGTGACCGGTGACACTGTCGTCCTGCCCGGCATCATGAGCCGCAAGAAGCAGATCATTCCGAACCTCAAGGTCTGATACCACAACATAGCCTCGGGTTTTACAAAGCGGCGCCTTATGGGTGCCGCTTTTTGCGTTTATGGCGAGTTCATGTGGATGATCTGCCTCGCGATCTATCTGATCGCCGTCAATCTCGCTTCTTTTCTGGCTTTTCGAGCCGACAAGTTGCGCGCGCAAACCGGGCGCTGGCGGATTCCGGAACGCAGTCTTCTGCTTCTTGCCATCTTCGGCGGCTGGATCGGTGCAAAAAATGCGCAGAAGCGATACCGGCACAAGACGCGCAAACAACCTTTTGCGTTCTGGCTGAATATGGTGCCCGTTCTCTGGTGCGCTTTGGCTATGGTCCTGATCACAAAACCGGATGTTGGAAACTGGATTGCCTCCAGTTTGGACTGGGCGGCCGGTCCTAGCGTCAGTGAGCGCCAGACACCGCGATTTTTTACAAGGGTTTCGCATTGAGGTTTCTGATCTGAGCG
>CAYGQZ010000043.1:16523-21448 GCA_964352055.1 uncultured Rhodobacterales bacterium | reverse complement strand
CTGAAAAGTATCAAAGCTGCGGGTGCGTTGCACGCAGAGTTCGTCGTCAGGTAAACTGCTGCGGCGGCGGTTTGAAAGATGCCGCGCCCCGAAATTCCTGATTGGGCGCACCTTTTGGAAAGCGAACCCTCGGGTGTTTTCACGTTTAGAATCCGGTTCGCCCGACGCTTGCGCAGCGTTGACAGGAACTGACCTGCATCGCCCCGGCTTTAGCGGCGACCTGGCAGTACTTTCTTCCGTCCAGATTGAGCGCATCACGCAGTGCATGGAAGGTCCTCCCGGCTTCGGCTGGCAGTATGTTTCCGATGGGTCCCAGCAGATGCCTGTTTTTGAACCAATCGTTCCATCCGAGATTTGCCATTTCGGACTTCTGCATTTTGCGCGACGAGCCTTGGCGATGGAAAAGCTCGGGCTTGTAGAAACCGTTTATGGTTTCAGCGAGTCCCCAACGCCTCCGACCGATGCTTTGATGCCAGCCGCCACCAACCGGTCAATTTGACTAATGGACTAAGAGTGCCCGCCGCGATCCGAACGGTGTATCAAACCACTTTCCTCAACGGGCCGACGATCATGCAACGCTTGCTCCAATGCGTGAGGGAGCAATGTCCCCTTTGGCTGAGCGAGAGACCCGCCAGCCAAAAATGTGATCCGCGAATGTATCAATTACGACAGCCACCTACACAAATCCTTGCCATGTGGACACTTAGGTAAAGCAACTGATCCAAAGCAAATTTGGTGAAGGTGCCCAGAACACGCGGATCAACTTGTCGCTCGGGCGCGGCGCCGATATGTCGTGAACCGTTGCTTTGACCGCACTTCCTCGTGCAGCACTACGACGACCACTCTGTTTCATCCCCTGCTTAGCACAGGATGAAACAGGAAATACTCCGAAAGGGAGGCGCTCCACAGTGCAATATGTCACTGCATAGCCCCCTCGTGTCAACTGATGCCAAGATTTTCGAACACCGTAGACCTGATTACCCTTATCCCAGACTCAATTGATCTCTGGGCCCAGTTCCGTATCCCGCTGATGTCGTGCAAAGGCTTTGGTCGGGTCCGCGCGACATACAAGCCTGTGGTAAAAAGTTGACCGCGCACTCAGCAACCCCCTACAAATCGACTCGGCACCCGAAACTGCACGTTGATCTTATCTAAAGCTGGTCATCGCTTAAGTGGGCGGTCGAGTGACGCCTGCGCAAAATACACATGATACCATGCGAAGGATCCCATTCGCTTGACACAACTCGCGCACCGCTTGTTCGAGAGCTTTGATCCGGTCCCGTTCGTCCGTCGTCATGCCATGGCGTGTGCCGCTATCGTTTTCGGCCCAAATAAACTGTAATCCCTCATTTTTTACGGGGTGTATTTGTAGAACTTACGCCACCATTTTCAGTTTCAGTGCGGGTGCTATCCCGCCGATACCCACATTCGGGCGGTCGTTGTTGTAAGTCCAAAGCCATTGTGTCGCGAACTCTTGTGCCTCCTCGGTGCTTTCAATGACGTATTGGCGAGCCACTCATGCCTGGCGCGGCAAATGACCGTTCCGCACCCAGATAAGCCAAGAAGCCGCCAGTTGCGCATTCCGGGGTGATCCGGCCAGTGACTCCAATAACATCTGGCCACCCGTACCGATCTGACCCGGCCACGCAAACCGGGGCATCCGGCCACCCTGTTTGAAGGGGATGTGGCAGCTGTTTTGAGGTGATCCTTCACCGGCTACCTTCCGTCCTTTTGGGAACGGGAGACGGCCTCATGAAGAGATTGCCAATGCGCAAGATTAGAGAAGGCAGAAGGATTGTCGGGACGTCGTGTGGCGCAGAGCCTTTCGCTTGGGCGCGCCGGAGTTTTTCCGGCGCGCTGACGTGGCTGGACTTTTCTGACCACAGCCCGAAGACCTCAGCGACACCGCACTTGAGTATCGGCTTTATCCGCATGAGCCCGGCGCGTCCGCTCGCCCGATACCGCAACCGGGTTGGGCGTATGTTCACAGGCTACTGCGCCGTAAAAGGGTTACGCTGGCGCTCCTGTGGGAGGACTATCGCACTGTTCATCCAGACGGCTATGGCTACAGTCGGTATTGGGAGCACTACACCCGATGGGAAGGGTGTTTGTCGCCGGTGATGCGGCAACGGCATCCTGCGGGCGAACGCTTATTTGTCGACTGTGGGGGGGCACACGGTTGATGTAATCTGCCCTGATACCGGCGAGGTGCGCACCGCTCAGATATTTGTCGCGGCCCTTGGTGCCTCAAATTACACCTATGTCGAGGCCAGCTGGACGCAGACCTTGCCGGACTGGATCGCCAACCACGTCCGCGCCTTCGACTTCTTTGGTGGCGTGTCCGGGATGAACGTATCGGACAATTTCAAGGCTGGTGTCATCCAGGCCTGCTTCTACAATCCAGAGATCGACCGCACCTACGGCGATATGGCGGCGCATTACGGCACCGCCGTGGTCCCCGCGCGGCACCTCGGGGCCAGCCGCCAAGAGTTGTTCGAGACCATAGATCAACCCGCGCTGAAGCCGTTACCCGTCACACCCTATACCTATGCCGAATGGAAGCCGCGCCGCTATAGATTATCATGTCGAGGTGGATCGGCATTACTACTCGGTGCCGCACCAGTTTATGAAGCAGCCGTTCGGAGTACGGATCCCGGCGCGCGCAATCGAAGTCTTCCATAAAGGCCAGAGGGTTGTCGCTCATGCCCGCACATAAGGCAATCGTCAACATTCCACTGTGCCCGAGCACATGCCTGCCAATCACCGCTTCTGCTCAGACATGTCGCCGACGGTGATCCGCGTGCAGGCAGCGAGGAGCGGCCCCAATGTCGAGACGTTTGTCGACGTAATGATGCGCAAGCGCAGCCACCCGGAACAGGTCTATCGCAGGTGCCCGGGTATGCTTAAGCTTGCGCGCAGCTACTGAAACACGCGTCTCGATGCCGCCTGCGAACGAGCGTTTGAGCTCAACACCCAAAGCTACTCATCCCTGCAGTCCATTCTCAAGAATGGATTGGATCGCCAACGCCGCGAACCCGCCACGAACGGCCCAGCGATCACGCACCCCAAGATCCGTGGTGCGGGTTATTTCCATTGAAAGGAAACCATATGCTGACACATCAAGCATTGGACCAACTGAGATCTCTGAAACTGGACGGTATGGCCGAGGCCTTCACCGAGATGGACGGACAAGACGGCAGCGCCGGGCTCAATCACGCCGAATGGTTAGGCCTCCTGATCGACCGCGAGACGGCAAGCGGAGAGACCAAACGTTTTGATAGTCGAATGCGCACTGCGCGCCTGCGCCATGTCGGGACGGCCCTCAAGGACGTGGATTACAAAACCCGGCGCGGGCTTGATAAGGCTCTCTCCCGGAACTTGCTGACGGGCAAATGGATACGCGACAAATGCAATCTGATGATCACCAGTCCCTGCGGTGTGGGCAAAACCTGGCTCGCCCGCGCGCTTGCCCAATCAGCCTGCCGGGATGGAGCGACAGTGCTCTACAAACACAACGCGCCTCTTTGACGAGTTGGAGCGGACCCATGGCGACGGACGCTTCCCGCGCCTGTTCAAGGCCCTCACCAAAACGCAACGGCTGATCCTGGATGACTGGAGATCAGACAGGCGGACGTCCAGCCAGAGACGTGACCTCATGGAGATCGTCGAGGATCGCTATCAAACAGGATCAACGCCCATCACAAGCCAGTTCCCGGTCACCGCATGGCACGAAGTCATCGACGAACCCACCTTTGCGGATGTCATCCTCGACCGGCTCGTCCACAACGCCTACGGCCTCGAACTCGAAGGCCAATCCTTCAGAAAGCAGGGCATCAAAAATGGGTGACGAAACCGCCCATAAATGATAGCGAAAAACTCAGGCCTCAAGACAGCGTCGCCAAAGTGGTCGGATACTCCGGAATGCGCAACAGTTCCAGAAACCAAAAGTCCAGCAAAGGCTCTGGTCAAAATATGCTGCTTTTTACTACTGTATTCGGGGCCGTTATAGACCCGAATGGTGCCGGGCTTTTCGCGCCATTCGATGATCCGATCAAGGCTCCGGTTTACACGCTCGGCGGGCAACGGGAAATCGACCTCAATCCCCAAGCTGGTGGTCTCCGATAAACTCGGAGCGATTCACTTGCGAGTGATGTGTGATTGCAAATCTACGAAAGCGCAACTGCGTCTCCGTAATTTGCCAAAACGTTAAACCTTGGCGGAAGTTTTGTTCTTCGCGGTCGCGTTCAAACAAAAACCGTTTCCTGCAGTCAAGATCCACGAGGCAGATCGGGCCATTTCACGAGATACGCGAGGCGTCCTTCGAGCTGCTTTCCAAAGCATTGATCCGGCCAGAAGCATGACCGGTGAGCAGTCAGAAAAGATGGTGCCTGTGGTGCGGTCGTTTTAAAAGTAGCTTCTGACCAGACTTCCCGCGATCAGGCTCCAACCATCGGCAATAACAAAAAAAGCCAGTTTGAAAGGCAGCGAAACGATTGCCGGCGGGACCATCATCATGCCCATGCTCATCAACACAGCAGCTGCAACCAGATCAATGATCAGAAACGGTAGAAAGATGAGGAACCCGATTTGGAACGCGCGGGATATCTCAGACAATAAAAAACTCGGAATCAGAACGGACAGTGGCGCGTCCGGTGACAATTCAACACCTTGCGTATCCGGGCGAAGATCCGCCATCGCTGCGAACGTGTCTGCGTCCAAACGCGCAGACATAAAGCCCCGAAATGGCTCAAGCGTTTGTACAAAAGCAGCTTCAGCTTCGATTTCTTCGTTTATCAGTGGCTGTAAACCCTGAGTCCATGCCACTTGAAACACAGGCTCCATTACAAAATACGTCAAAAACAGGGCGAGACTCACAATCAGCATGTTTGGTGGTGATTGCTGGAGGCCGATGGCCTGCCGCAAAA
>CAYGQZ010000043.1:0-16423 GCA_964352055.1 uncultured Rhodobacterales bacterium | reverse complement strand
CTCACAATCAGCATGTTTGGTGGTGATTGCTGGAGGCCGATGGCCTGCCGCAAAATGGACAGAACTGTCACAATAAAGGGAAAACAGGTGACCATGATCGCAAGGCCGGGAGCCAGACTCAAAACCGTAATCAGAGCGATGAGCTGAAATGTCCGGGCGCTCAAAGACCCGTCATCTCCCAACGAAATTGCGATGTCTTGGGCCGAAACGCTGATGGGTTGCAACACAAGCGCTGCAACCAACAGATATCTTATCAGGTTAGACACCGGATGTGCCATTCACGACCTCGATCAATCGGACTGCAAGTTGGCCCTCATCACCGTCTTCGGCCTCTTCAAGGATCCCGCGCGCAATCAACTTGTCGCCAACAAACAGATCAACAGGATCGTCCACACGTTTGTCGAGGGTCAAAACTGCGTTTTCCCCAAGCATAACCAGGTCCCTGACCAACGGTCGCGCACGACCCACCGAGACTGTGATCTCGATCGGAACGGCCGTAAAAGGATTATGCGTATCGGACGCCAATGTTCTTGAGTCAGGCAAATCAACCATCTGTCACCTCCGAATTCCGGGTTGCAAAAAAGGCGCTTACGGACTGCGCAATCTCGGTCACGACATGATCCAGATTGATTTCACGTTCGTCCTTCCCAAGCCGCAAAAAGGCCTGGGTCGGAGCAAGCAATGAGTCCGTGGTAATCTCACACGTGGCTGCCGCGCTTTCAGAGAGAACCGACCGCACGACATCTTCGGCTTCAGGCGCCACAGCGACTTCGATTTTCCGGTTCATTTCTGTCTTCGACATGACCTGGACCTGTTCACATATGTGAGTACCCAGGCTGTCCCGGGCTATTGCAGGGAGCAGCGTTTTGACCACACCCGACATGATCTCTTGCAGTGAGCCGTCCAAACTGCTGCGCACCTCTTCATACTCCAGTTTTGCTTCTTGAAGGCTCGCAGCCAGACCAGCGGACACGTGTTTGCCGTTGTCGGATTGCGCCTGGATCGCGTCGTCCCATCCAGCTTGATATCCGTTTTCGAAGGCTTGAAGCTTCTGGTCCTCCACTTCCTCGACGCCCAGCTCCGAGGTTTCGTCCGTTGTATTTGAAGACCCGCCAAAGTCTTCGAACAGGTGTGATGTCTTCATCAGGCGCGCTCCTCATTCTCTTCGAGCCAACTCCGCAGCGTTTCCACAGTTTCCTCTTGTCGATCACCTATCATTGCGCGCAAGCGATCCACGGGATCGGTCGAAAGCGCGGCGGTTTCGGGTGCGCCGTTATCGAGGCTCAGTGCTTGTACATCTGTCTGATCTTTGCGGAATTGAAGCTCGGGGCTGTTGGTTTGCGGACGGCTGGAGCTATCACCGATCAAAGACGCCGGATTCGCCAGCGAAGGTTCAACAGGCGGCAACGCGACAGGCAAACTGTCTTTCGCAGGGGACCGTGTCAACACGGGTTTGACGACAAACAACCCAAGGACCAGAGCCACGATCGCCAAAATCAGCATTTGTATCGCAGACATCAAGTCTATTTCAAACCTGTCAAACAGAGTTGACGTCGCCTCCGTGCCGATGGGGCTGATCGACTGCAATGCCATGGATTTGATTGTGATGATATCTCCGCGCGATTCGTCGAATCCGACGGCCGAGGCCACAAGTTCCCGCAACGCTTCTATTTCTTCGTCCGTACGCGGCGCGGCGGTTTGTTCGCCTGTGGTGGTGACATCGACTGCTTCGTTGACCAAAACGGCCACTGTGACACGTTTTATCGCACCCGGTGCGCGCGTGATGGCGCGCTCCGTTTCGGAAACTTCATAGTTTACTCTCTCACGCGTTTCGCTGTTCTGTGAAGAGGCCGTGTCGCCTTCTGCGGCGTCACCGTCGGGCAAATTCGAAGCCACAGTGACATCACCGCCTCCGGCTTCATTCGAGTTGCTCGTTCTTTCCTCGGTGTCGGTGCTGATCGCAACACGGCTTTCCGGATCCACGCGGCGTTCCCGGAATTCTTCTGTCTCCGTTACCGTGTCGACACTGACTTCGACGACTGCGTTGCCATAGCCCACACGGGCTTCAAGCAAGCGTTCGACCCGCTCCCTCAGCATTTGCGCTTTGTCATCCGAACCGCTGGCTGGCACCGCTTCATCTGCCGATCCGATCAGCGCCCCATTGGCATCAATCACAGCAACATCATCCGGCGAAAGGCCCGCGACTGCGGATGCAACCAGAAAACGGATGGCTTTGGCTTGTTGCGGCGTCAGAGTTCCGCCGTTGGGCGTGACAGCCACAGATGCTGTCGGCGTCACACTGCGCTGGAACGGGTTTGAGCCGGTCGATGCAATGTGTACGCGCGCCATCGCGACATGAGGTCCGGACACAATTGTGCGCGCGAGTTCGCCTTCCTTTGCACGCCAGTAAGCCGCATCGAACATTTGCGAGGTGGTGCCGAAACCCGACAGCGAATCCAGCAACTCATAGCCCCGGCTGTTGTTTGCCGGCAGCCCTTCACTGGCGAGCGTCATTCGCAATTGATCTCGTTCAGACTCACTGACGAAAATCGACCCGCCGCGAATTTCAAAAGGCACACCGCGCTGCTCAAGTGACCGTACAACTTCCCCGGCCGCACCGTTTTCAAGCCCTGCATAAAGCAGAGTCATCGACGGGGTCGTAGCGATTCGCGACATGGCCAGAATCGCGAGAAACATGACCAAGGTCGCAACCACAACAGTGACCTGTCTGCGAATATCCAACGCCATCCAGACATTTAGTAATTGCTGCACAATTGCCTCCGTCTTGCCGCGCGTTCTGCCCGGCTACAGGATCAGCAATGACCCATCAGCCTTAACAATCGGTTAGTTGATCTGTGCCAAAAGGTTTTCGAGATCAGCGGATGGACTGGAAATGACTGACGCAGTGGCAGATGTGCCTGAACCGGCGGCGAAAAGATCGAAGCTACCAATAATTCTCGGCGTTCTGGCTGTGGTTGTTGGTGGCGGTGGCGGTTTTTTTGCGTCCTATTCCGGACTGATTCTTGGGGCCGAAACGCATGATCAGACCAAAGGCGCAGCCAACGAAATGAGCGCATTGCCCGACGTGACCTTTGTGCCTGTCGACCCCATGATCGTCTCTTTAAGCCCCACCGCCAACAACAAGCACCTCCGCTTTCGCGCGCAACTGGAGGTGCCATCGCAGTATGCATCTGATGTTCAGAAACTCATGCCACGCGTCATTGATGTTCTGAACGGTTATCTGCGCGCATTGGAGCTTCGGGATCTTGAAAATGCAGCCGCAATGACCCGGCTGCGGGCGCAAATGCTGCGGCGTGTGCAAATCGTCGCTGGCTCTGACCGGGTCAATGATCTGCTCATCATGGAATTCGTGCTCAACTGAAGGTGAAATATGGAACTCATTGCTGATATTTTCCTTATGTCTGGTGCCCTCGGCGCAGGTTTTTATTGCTATGTTCTTGGGCGACGGCTGAAAAAATTCAACAGTCTCGAAAACGGGGTCGGAGGCGCGGTCGCCGTCCTGTCGTCCCAGGTCGAAGACTTGCGCAAAACGCTGACAGCAGCACAGCAAACAGCGGCCACTTCTGCCGAAACACTCAGCGACATGACGTTCCGCGCAGAGGAAATGGCAAACCGGCTCGAGCTGCAAATGGCCTCCATGCACGACATCCCAGAGCTTCCCAAAACTCGGGAGAATCCCAAACCACCACCAAAATCGGCCACGGTTGCGGAACCACAGTCCGCGTCTGAACCAATGTTTTCCCGGCGCGCAAGCGGAGATCGAGGATGACAGCCAAACGAAAAACAACGGCCGCGCGCGGTTCCATATTGCTGATATCCAGCCTGTTGGTCGCCTCCGCTGGCATCAGAATCTTCACCAGCGCAGGGGCGTCATTTGCAGATATCGGTACTTCGGACACACTGCTGCTGCCGTCCACGACCGAAATTTCTGCCGCAACCCAAACCGATGCTGAACGCGCCAAAATGAACAGTCTTTTGGATGCCCTGCGAAATCGCGAAGCTCTTGCCACAAAACGCGAGGCAGATTTGGATATGCGCAAAAAGGCACTCGATGTGGCACAGTTTGAAATCCAGAGACGCCTTGATGCTTTGGAAGCCGCAGAAAAACGCCTTGAAGCGACACTGACTGTTGCTCAGACAGCTTCCGAAGATGACCTGGCGCGCCTGACCAGTGTTTATGAAAACATGAAACCCAAAGATGCAGCAGCCCTGTTCGAAGAAATGGAACCAGAGTTTGCCGCGGGTTTCATCGCACGCATGAGGCCTGATTCCGCGGCCAAGGTCATGTCCGGGTTGAACCCCCAGGCCGCATATTCGATCAGCGTCATGCTTGCCGGGCGAAATGCAAGTGCACCAAAAAGCTGAGACGGCGTGAAGCTTTGTTAACAGCTGTCTGAAAGGATGCAGGGAACGTAACTCAGACGGAGAATCTCCAGATGGTCGGCATAATCGGGATCATTACAATTTTTGTAATGGTGTTTGGAGGATACCTCGCTGCCGGCGGCAAAATGGGTATCATTCTGAAGTCTTTACCGTTCGAGATGACGATGATCCTGGGCGCCGCCATTGGTGCGTTCCTGATCAGCAACTCTATCGCCGAAGTAAAGCACACGTTCAAGGACCTGGGAAAAGTCTTCAAGGGGCCCAAGTGGGCCCATGACGATTATCGTGACCTGTTATGTCTGCTCTTTGAACTGATCCGCGTTGCGCGCCAAAATCCCGTGGACATTGAGGAGCATATCGAAGACCCGGAAAGTTCCGCAATTTTTTCGCGTTATCCCAAAATTCTGGCCGACGCTGAGGCAACGGCGTTGATTTGTGACACGATGCGATCCGCGTCCATGAACTACGATGATCCGCACCAGGTGGAGGAAGTCCTCGAGAAACGAATCGATGCGAACCTGCACCACGCGCTGCATTCCAGTCATGCATTGCAAACGGTTGCCGATGGATTGCCAGCCCTTGGGATTGTCGCTGCCGTGTTGGGGGTCATCAAGACAATGGCATCGATTGATCAGCCGCCGGAAATTCTCGGAAAACTCATTGGCGGAGCATTGGTTGGTACGTTCCTCGGTGTTTTTCTGGCCTATGGCCTCGTCGGGCCGTTTGCCTCCAAGGTCAAAGCCGTCGTTGAGGAAGACAATCATTTCTATCAACTCATTCGCGAAGTACTTGTGGCAAATCTTCATAATCATCCCACAAATATTTGTATTGAAGTGGGCCGCCAAAACACACCCTCTCATTGCCGACCCACATACTCGGCGCTCGAAGAGGCCTTGAAATCAACAAAGCAAAACGCTGCGTAATGCGCCTATACACAGTCATAACCGCAATTCTCCTGAGCATCATGTCATCGCTCGCGTCAGCAGCCCCGATTGTTGTGCGCTCGGGCGCACATGAAGGATTTTCTCGACTGGTTCTCGATGTTGCACCGGACACCGAATGGGCCGTGAAAAACGACGGGAAATCGGCGCGGATTACGATTGCCAGCCACGATGACGGGTTTGACATCAACAGGGTCTTCGACCGCATCGACCGGACACATATTGAAAAACTGGAAAGCACCCCAAACAGTCTCGAAGTCCATTTTTCCTGCGCCTGCGCTTTGTCGTCTTTCAGGCAGGGGAATACAATGATCGTTCTGGACATCGCACCCAGTCGCGAAGCCGCAACCGCCGCGGACCGTCCGGCAAGTCGACTTCAAAGCGCAGAAACTGAAGCGCGGCTTTTGCAATTGGGCACCGACGTCGTCTTTGGCACGCGGGAGGAGACAAATACGCTCTCGCCAAGCTGGGCTGGAACATTCGCACAGACGACAAACGTATTGAACGATGATCTCGTCAGCGACATACCAGATCCGAACGCGGCCGCATCAATGAGCCTCGCTGACGCACAACGCAACATTTCGCAGCAAGTAGGTGCCGCGGCGACACGCGGATTGTTGTCACCCAAGGCAAATCACATCGCTTTGCCACTCCTTCAAAACCGGCCGCAAATAGACACCGAAGTCTTTGACTCATCAACGGTCCAACCGCCGAGTGACCAGGTTGACATCGCACTGAGCAGAGGAAACCTGCGCATAACAAGCAGTTCCGACATACCGACCAATTCCGATCTGACCGGTTCATCAACGACACTTGGCGCACGGTGTATCGATCCAAGTGTGACAGCAATCGGCGAATGGGCCACTGAACAGCCGTTCTCCACCCAGATTGCCGAACTTCGAAACAAATTGTTTTCTGAGTTCGACCGCCTGGATTCGAAGGCTGCGGTTCAACTTGCACGTGCCTACTTGCATTTCGGATTTGGCATGGAAGTCAAGGAGGTCCTGGCACTGGATCCTAAACTGACCGCTGACAATCCGGCTTTGATCGAAATGGCTGAAATCATGGAATATGGCCATGCGCGGCAGGCCGTGTATCTGCAGAACTTTATGGAATGTGACACGGACGTTGCGTTGTGGGCGATTCTGTCAAAGCCCAGCATCGCTCCGGCGACAAGCATCAACACCAGCGCGGCACTGCGGGCCGTGACCGCATTGCCCATGCATCTGCGGACTTTCATTGCGCCGGAACTCAGCCGCCGGTTCTTGAGCTATGGTGCACAAGATGCTGCCGCTGCAGCGCTGCGCAGCCTGGAACGTGCAACGCAATCGCTTCCAGCGGCCGCTGATCTGGCGAAAGCAGATCTCGAAATTGCAGACGGCAATGTTTTGGACGCGCAAGACCGTCTGGCCCGGGTGGTTTCATCCAATGGGGAGCAATCTGCGGAAGCGCTGATCAAGTTTGTGGAGTCGCATCTCGAAGCCGAAGGGCAGATCGAGCAGGACGTGGCGACTTTGGTCGAAGCCTATGCGCTGCAAATGCGTGATGATCCGATCGGCGCTGAATTGCAGAAAACGCACGTGCTGGCACTTGGAAAGTCGGGCCAGTTCAACGCGGCTTTCGAAGCATTGGGGCGCATACGAGACAGAGATGGGGATGAAACTGACCGGCCTGTCGCCGCGGCGCTTTTGAAACTGCTAACACGTAACGGAACGGACATCGAATTTCTTGATCACGCCTTTCGCCAATTCCCCACACTGTCGCGCATCCCTGATCCCGAGACGGTTCTGGATGTGGCGGACCGTCTTGCAGAACTGGGCTTCGCTCTGGAAGCCGAACGCCTTCTGGCGCAACACGCGGACATACCGGACGATGCCAATACACGATTTGTGCGTGCCAAAATTGCCTTGGCCCTCTCGCGAGCCTTCGAAGCAGAAGCTTTGATTTTCGGACTGCAATCACCTGAAGCGGAGATGCTGCGTGCCCGGGCCAAGGCGCAAACCGGCGCCTTTGACGAAGCGCACGATCTGTTTGCAGAACTCGGTCAGGACGGACCGCGCCAACAAACAGCGTGGCTTTCGGATGAGTGGGTCAGTTTGGTTGGCGATGACACGCCGGTTTTTAGCGATGTTGCGCGGGTGGCACAGGCCAAAATTTCGAATGACGCAAACCCTGATGGAATGTTGGGGCGCGCAAGTGAGGCCATCTCGGAAAGTCAGGCCGCACGCTCGGTGATTGAAGAGCTTCTTCGTGTTTCCGTCCTTGAGGCACAAACTGATCCCTGAGGCACGAGAATGGCCCAAATCATCAATTTGATCAGAGTTGAAAAAGACGGATGTAACGCGCCCCTTGGAGTCCAAGCCGCGTTGCAGAATGCAAAGGGGCAAGTCCGGCATGCTTGCTTACGCCGCGCCATGCGCGGCCAAGCACGTGCCGTCGGATCAACAGTTCGCGCGAAATGCTGCTCAATCTTCCCTTCGTTGACACAACCGTTTGATCTGCCGCGCAATCGCGGGATCAGCACCGCCAATGTCCGCGCATAGTGCTTTCGCGCGATCCAGTACAGGTTCATCACGAACGATTTCATCGATCAGCCCATAGGTCAGAGCCGTCTCTGTGGTCAGTTTCTGACCCGCAAGAAATACCATCTTTGTGCGGGACGGTCCAATCAGGGCAGACATTCGCACGGGATCGCTGGGTTGCGGCAGATAGCCCAGCTTCATGACCGGGTAAAAGAAAGACGCCCCTGGTACGGCAATACGCAGATCACAGGCCAAGGCCATGCCGGTTGCACCACCCGCCAACGTGCCGTTCAAGGCTGCAATCGTCAAACCCGGCAAGGCCGCGATTGCGCCTGACAAACGTTCCCAATCGGGTGACGTGGCAAGGCCCGCACGCGCCGCTTCCAGATCCGCGCCTGCGCTGAACACCTTGCCAACCCCCGTCAGGATGACCGCCTGTGCCTCCTGTGCCGCTTCGGCGGCATCCGCCAGATCGCTGAGCATCCGGGCCGTCAGCGCATTGGCCTTGTCGGGGCGATTGAGTGTTATGGTCCAGACGGGGCCGCTGCGATCCACATCGATCATGTCAGGCCAACCCGGGCGCGAATGTCTGCGTCCCGCAACGAGATTTCCTGTCCAAGCCAACCGTCCGCATCCGCCGAACACATCCACAAAAGCGCCTTGGCGGGCCAATCCGCCGGAATATGATCGGACCAGTCCAGTTGACTTACCGGATTGATACCGCTCGCCTTGATGTCACGCTGCATCTGGGTGGCCACTGTCCCCGGGCTCAACCCGATGGCGCGGATCCCGGCATGAGCGTTCTCCTTGTCCACGCAGCGTGTCAACATCGCAGCCCCCGCCTTGGAGGCGCAATAATGCGACCAGGCCTCGACCGGGCCATGGGCCGCGCCCGAACTGATCGTCAAAATCGTGCCCCCGCCGGCGTTCAGCATCACCGGCAGCGCCGCGCGCATGCCGAAAAACACGCCGTTCAGGTTGATATTGATCACATTTGCCCAGGCGGCCGGATCTGCGGTTGCCAGATGCGAAATCGGCTCGATCACACCGGCGTTCCCGATCAAAACATCGAGGCCGTCAAAAGTTTCAACCGTCTTGGCCACCGCCGCCTCGACCGCCGCATAGTCACCGACATCGCAAGGGATGGCGATGGCTTGCGCACCCAGTTCGTCGGCCAGAGCCCCGATGGCCTCGGCACTGCGCGCCAGCAAGGCAACATTGGCACCGGCCTGCGCAAAAACCCGCGCCGTGTCTGACCCGATCCCGCGGCTGGCCCCGGTGATCATTACGGTTTTTCCAGTCATATCCTGCATGAACGGCTCCTTTATTAGCTGACTTTGCGGCCCTGACGTCCTTGTGGTACGCGGATCGGGAACATAGGTCCAGCATGTGCCCTTGACGGCCCTGCCGACCTGCCTGACGATAGAAAAAAATGCGAAGGATTATTGCATGACCCGTTTTGCCCAATTGACGCAGGGAAGCGCCATGGCGCTTTGTCTGACAGCGACCGCTGCGTTCGCAGACCTGACGGCCGCCGAAGTCTGGACCGACTGGGAAGCGTTGATGACCGGTTCGGGCTACACGCTGACCGCCGCGCAATCCTCGACCGATGACAGTGTCACCGTTTCTGACCTCAAGGTCGTGATGGACACGAGTGACGGGGCTGGTCAAGGCGAGGTGTCGATGGATCTCGGCACGCTCCGTTTCGTCGAAAACGGGGATGGCACCGTCGCAATCGAAATCCCGGAGATGCTGGATTTCAATTTCAGTTCGACTTCGGAATTCGGTGAAACCATGTCGGGCACGATCCGGGCCATGATGACAGATCAGGTTCTGGTCGCGTCCGGCGCCCCCAGTGCGGTCACTTACACCTTTACGGCGGCGACCACCGATGTGGCGCTGAACAATCTGATCGTCGACGGCGCCCCCATGGGCGAGAACGCCGCCAAGGCGTCCATGTCCATGCAGGATATCTCGTATGTGACTTCGACCGTCGTGGGCGATATGCGCGCCATTGAACAAACAACGTCAGTGGGCAGCGTGGCCTACACGCTGAACTTTTCAGATCCGACAGGCTCGGAAACCGTCAATATGAACGGCACGGTCCGCCAGATCGCATTCCAAGGGGCGGGTAACCTGCCCCTCGAAATCGACGCGCAGGATGCCAATGCGATGCTGAACGCGGGCATGGAGTTTGGCGGCGACATCACAACACAAGGGGGCGGTTACGATCTGACATTCAACAATCCGGATGGCAGCGGCACCGTCAACACCACTTCCGAGGGCGCGACGTTCGATATCAGCGTGACACCGGGCGGCATCGGATACGGTGTGGCGCAACGCGGCGTATCGGTAAACATGCTGCTCGCCGAATTTCCGCTGCCAATTTCTTTTTCTGCTGAACAGTTGGCCACCAGCGTTCAGTTCCCGATCCAGAAGTCAGACGAGGATCAGAGCTTTGCCATGGGTCTGACCCTGCAAGGGGTCACCATTTCCGAAGCAATCTGGGGCATTTTCGATCCGACCAGTCAATTGCCGCGCACCCCGGCCAACCTGGTTGTCGACCTGAGCGGGACTGCAAAGGTCCTGATGGACATTCTTGACCCAGCCCAGGCCGACGCTGTTGCCATGTCAGATGCCGCACCTGCCGCGCTTCAGACGCTCAACCTGAACAGTCTGGACGTGGATGCCGCCGGGGCACGGCTGACGGGCAAGGGTGATTTCCGCTTCGACAATACCGATCTTGCAACCTTTGACGGGTTTCCGCGCCCCGAAGGGGCCGTTGATCTGACCCTGACCGGCGGCAACACGCTGATCGACAAACTGGTCGGCATGGGGCTTTTGCCGCAGGAACAGGCCATGGGTGCGCGGATGATGATGGGGCTCTTTGCCGTGCCCGGCGAAGGCGCGGATACGCTGAATTCGCGGATCGAGGTGACACCCGAAGGCCATGTTGTGGCCAATGGCCAGCGGCTGCGCTGATATCTGCACCACCCTTGCAAGCGGGCGGGTGCAAACGCGCCTGCCCTTGCACTGCGCCGCCCGCGCCGCTACCTCAGGCACAACCTAGCGGAGCAGCGCATGACACCTTCCGATCTTTCCACCCTCAGCCATCGTCTGATTAAGGCAGCCCGCGCCGCGGGCGCAGATGCCGCCGATGCAATGGCTGTGCAAGGCACGTCCGTGTCCGTCGACGTGCGGGCGGGCGCGCTCGAACATGCGGAACGCTCCGAAGGGATCGATGTGGGACTGCGCGTGTTCGTGGGCCAAAAACAAGCCTGCGTGTCGTCCTCGGACACGTCCGACCGCACCATCGGGGAAATGGCGGCCCGCGCGGTGGCCATGGCCCGCGAAGCGCCCGATGACCCCTATGCAGGCCTTGCGGACCCGGCTGACCTGATCACCGAGTGGGACATCGACGCGCTGGAACTCAGCGATCCCGCAGCAGAACCAAGCGCCGAAACCCTGCAAAACGACGCCCTGACAGCCGAGGCCGCAGCCCTCGACATTGACGGCGTGTCGCAGGTTCAGCAAGCCTCCGGTACATATGGCGCACAGCAGGTGTGGCTTGCGGCCAGCAACGGATTTTCCGGCGGGTACAGCCGCACGGACCGGTCCATCAGCTGCGTTGCCATCTCAGGCTCAGGCACGGGGATGGAGCGGGATTACAGCGGCGACAGCCGCATATTTCAAAGCGATTTGCGCGCACCCGAGGACATTGGACGCGAGGCAGGCGAACGCGCCATTGCCCGCACAGGCGCGCGCAAACCGCCAACAGGCACCTATCCCGTTCTCTTTGACGAACGGATCGCCTCCAGCCTGATTGGCCATCTGTTGATGGCCGCCAATGGCAGTTCCGTGGCCCGCGGGTCGTCGTGGCTGCGCAACAGGCTCGGGGAACTGGTCCTGCCCGAAACCCTCAACCTGATCGAAGACCCGCATCGCCCCCGCGCCAGTGGCTCACGCCCCTTCGACGCCGAAGGCCTGCCGACCCGCCGCCGCGCCATCATCGAAAACGGGGTTCTGACCGGCTGGACCCTCGATCTGGCCAGCGCGCGCAAACTGGGCATGGCATCCACCGGCAATGCGGCCCGTGGGACCTCGGCACCGCCCAGCCCCAGCACCTGGAACGTGACCCTTGACCAAGGCACAGCCACCCGGGCCGATCTGATCCGGGACATGGGCACCGGGCTGCTGGTCACCTCCATGATCGGCTCGACCATCAACCCCAACACCGGCGACTATTCGCGCGGTGCCGCGGGTCTGTGGATCGAGAACGGAGAGATTGCCTATCCGGTCAACGAATGCACCATCGCGGGCAGCCTGCCCGACATGCTGCGCCGGATCGTGCCTGCAAATGACGCGCGCCCGCACCTGTCGCGGGTTGTGCCGTCGCTTCTGGTTTCGGGACTAAGCCTTGCCGGCAACTGATCTGCCCCTGCTTGTCGATGCCGCACGCATGGCGGGGCGGGTCGCCACCAGCTTTACCGGCCCCTCGGCGGCGCGCTGGGACAAACCGGGTGATGCAGGCCCCGTGACCGAGGCGGACATCGCCGTGAACGACATCCTGATTTCCAACCTGCGCAACGCGCGCCCCGACTATGGCTGGCTGTCGGAAGAAACCGAAGACACCACCGAGCGGCTCTCGCAGGATACCGTGTTCATCATCGATCCCATCGACGGCACCCGCAGTTTCGTCGAAGGCAGCCGCACCTGGGCCATTTCCATCGCCGTGGCCCGACACGGGCAGATCACGGCCGCCGCAGTCTTTTTGCCGCTGCGCAACAAGATGTACGCAGCCGGGCTTGGCACCGGCAGTACGCTGAACGGGCGCGCGCTGCGGGTCGCGTCCGGCACTGCCGACGCGCAGGCCAGGGTTCTCGCGGCACGGCCCAACATGGACGCCCGGAACTGGCCGGGCGGGATGCCGATACTCGACCGACATTACCGGCCCTCCCTTGCCTATCGCCTGTCGCTTGTGGGCGAAGGCCGGTTTGACGGGATGATCACCCTGCGCGCAAGCTGGGAGTGGGACATCGCAGCAGGCGCGCTGATCGTGGCGGAGGCGGGCGGCAACATCACCGACCGCACCGGCGCGCCCTTGCGGTTCAACAATCCAGACCCCAAACTCAACGGCGTGGTTGCCGCCGGCAAACCGCTGCACCGCGATCTGGTCACGCGGTTGACCCCGGCTTGACCCCTGCACCCATTTGCGCAAACTGACCGCAACCTCTGGACCCAAAGGAAACCTTCATGACTCAGCGCCTGCACCTCGTCTTTGGTGGCGAATTGGTCGACCCGTCGAAAAACGTGTTCAAGGACGTCGATGACCTGCACATCGTGGGTATTTTCCCCAACTATGACAGCGCCTACAACGCCTGGAAGTCCGAAGCGCAACGGACCGTGGACAATGCGCATATGCGCTACTACATCGCGCACCTGCACCGGCTGCGCGACGAAGAAACCGAAACGGCCCCGACCGAAGAACTGGGCTGAGCGCACCTGTGCGGGGATATCTCGGGCTCAAGGCGTATCGCACCCTGACGCGACGGCGCACGCCGTCGGCGTTCCAGCCTGCCAATCCGCGACCCGGGGGTGAACTGGTCTGGATACACGCGGCCGGACCGGGCAAGAACCGCGCGCTCAGCGATCTGGCCCTCCGGCTGGTTGACATGCGCGACGGGTGCACCGTGCTTTTGACGGCAACCCACAGCCTGTCCCAAAGCGGCCTCAGCGCCATGATCCTGAAAGAAGACGTGCCGGACGAGCACCCCGATGTCACCGATGCGTTCGCCAAACACTGGAAGCCCGATGTGGTGATCTGGGCCTGGGGCGGATTGCGCCCCAACCTGATCCAGTCCGCGGCCGACAGCGGCGCAAAGATGATGCTGATCGACGCGGACGAGAACGGCTTTGACAGTCGCCGCGACCGCTGGCTGCCCGAAGTGCCAAGACAGCTGGTTGCGCGGTTCGATACCGTGATCGTGCGGTCCCAGACCGCGCATTTGCGGCTGGCCCAGTTGGGCTGTCCGTTCAAGAAGATCAAACAGGCCCCGCCGCTGCGCCCCTTCGGGCGCATGTTGCCTGTCGCCACCAATCACCTGAACGATGTGACGCAAGCCCTTGGTGGCAGGCCGGTCTGGCTTGCAATGCAGATCGCACCCGAAGAGGCGGGCAATGTCCTCGCCGCACATCGCCAGACCCTGATGGCGTCGCACCGCCTGCTCCTCATCCTGCATCCTGCCAATCCCGCTGCGGTCCCGGGCATTGTGGCCGAAGCGGAGACAGCCGGTTTGCGCACCCTGCTCTGGAGCGACGGCGCATTGCCCGACGACAACACCCAGGTGCTGATCGATGACACGACCGAAGATCTCGGCCTCTGGCTGCGCATCGCCCCGGTCAGTTTTCTCGGCGGCTCGCTGGTCCCCGGTCAACAAAGCTGTGATCCCTATACGGCCGCCGCCCATGGCACGGCGATCATCTACGGACCGCACACCGGCACCAATGTCGACGCCTACACCAGCCTGATGAATGCAGGTGCTGCCCGGATCGTGAATGATGCCACGACCCTGGGACGCGCGGTCATCCAGATCATGGCCCCCGATCAGGCCGCACAGATGACAATGGCGGGCTGGGAGGTGGTCACCGAAAGCGCCGACAGCCTCGACAGCATCATCGCCCATGTCGAAACCCATCTGGATGCCCTTCAGGACGCGCCTCGGGGATGATGCAGGCACCAAAGTTCTGGACCGCAGCGGACGGGCGCAAGACCTGGCAGGCCCGACTCCTGTCACCCCTTGGCAAGGTCTATGCCCATATGACGGCACGCAGGCTCGGCAAGGGGTTGCGCAAGCGCTTGCCTGTTCCGGTGATCTGCGTCGGCAATCTCAATGTGGGCGGCAGTGGCAAGACACCCACGGTCATCGCGGTCGCGGACCTACTGCGTGGCATGTATCTTGAGCCCCATATCGTCAGCCGGGGCTACGGCGGCACGATCACCGACCCGACCGAGGTTGACCCCGCCCGCCACACAGCCGCCCAAACCGGCGATGAACCGCTCCTGCTCAGTGCATTCGCCCGCACCTGGGTCGGCCGCGACAGGGTGGCAGGGGCCGAGGCCGCAATCGCAGCCGGCGCACACGCCATCGTGCTCGATGACGGGTTTCAGGACCCTTGCCTGTTTCACGATCTGTCACTGGTCGTGGTGGATGCGGAAACCGGCTTTGGCAACGGATATTGCCTGCCCGCAGGCCCCCTGCGGGAGCCGGTGCAGACCGGGCTGGCCCGGGCGGACATGCTGCTCTCCATCGGAGATGACGCGGCACAGGCACGGTTCCGCAAGACCGAACTGCCAGCCGATCTGCCGCACCTCACTGGCACACTCACACCGCTGCAAACCGGGATGGACTGGACCGACACGCCCTTCATTGCCTTCGCAGGCATCGCACGGCCGGAAAAGTTCTTTCAGACCCTGCGCGATCTGGGCGCAACGGTCCTGCGCTGCGAAGACCTTGGCGATCACGAAAAACTCTCCCCGGCCCTGCTCACCCGACTGGACACCGAGGCCCGCAGCAAGGGCGCTCAACTGGTCACAACGGAAAAAGACGCCGCCCGCCTGCCACCAACCTTCCGCAACAAGGTCATCACCCTGCCGGTCAGACTGATGCTGCACGACCCCACCATATTGACCAACGCCCTGAAAACATGCGCAAAACCCTGATTTCTCCTGGCTGAAAATATCCCCGCCGGAGGCAAAAGCGCAGCCGCCGGAGGCGGATGCAAAACATCGCGCGGCGCGTCAGCGCCACCGTTTTACAGATCGTTTTCGCCCAGTTTCGGCGAAGGGCGCTCAAGGCACAAATCTGCATCGGAAAACAGAATGGGGGTGCGGATACCGGGCACGCCATCCAGTTCGATCTGCATCTTTCGCGCCTGAACCTGCGGGTCGGCCATCACATCCGCCATATCATTGATCGGCCCCGCAGGCACACCGGCCGCTTCACAGGCGGCCAGCAGATCGGCCCGGGCCCGCTGCATCGTGGCTTGCGTCAGGCGACGGGTCATCTCGGCCCGATTGGCGATCCGGTCCGCATTGCGCAAGAACGCAGGCGCGTCGATCATCTCGTCCAGCCCAAGCAAATGGCACAGGCGCTGATACTGTCCATCATTGCCGGTGGCGATGATGATATGGCCATCCGCGCAATCAAACACCTGATAGGGCGTCAGGTTCATATGGGCATTGCCCATCATGCCCGGGGCCACACCGCTGGTCAGATAGTTCATCGCCTGATTTGACGTGATCGCCACGGCCACGTCCAGCAAGGCCATGTCGATGTGCTGGCCGCGCCCGGTCTGGGCCCTCTGATGCACGGCCGCCAGAATGGCCGTGGTGGCATAGATACCGGTAAACAGATCGGTGATGGCAACCCCGGACTTCTGCGGCTGGCCTCCGGGCTCGCCGGTGATCGACATCAGGCCCGACATGCCCTGAATGATGAAATCATAGCCCGCACGGCTGGCATAAGGCCCGGTTTGCCCGAACCCGGTGATCGAACA
>CAYGQZ010000042.1:17837-21712 GCA_964352055.1 uncultured Rhodobacterales bacterium | reverse complement strand
ACCTTTCCGTCAAAGCCCAGCACGGACCAGCCGAAATCGATCCAGCTGCCGTTGGCCGTCTCCAGGGCTTCGGCCGTCATGGGCGGTGTCGGTTTGGCTGTCAGCGCGGCCACAAGGTAGGTCATCGCCTTGTACATGCCTTCGACAAAATGCCCGTGATGCATCACCACGGCCCGCCGTTCGCCCTTGGCCGCGTGTTTGTGAGGGGCAAAGCCGAGGTTGGGATAATAGGACGACACGGTTTGTGTGCTGCCCGAACTTTTCAATACGGCATCCAGCAGGGTGCTGGTGCCCACCGCATTGCGCGGCGCAAAGGCGCAGGATGTGTGGGTCCAATAGGAATCCGTGTCCGGATCGGCAAACTCATGCGCCTCCGGGCTGAACCGTTGGGCGCTCCACAACTCATGATCGTGATTGCCGGCAACAAAGGAGATGTCGCCAAAGTGTTCCGGCACGCAAAGTTCGGACAAAAAGCCCTTGAGCACCGCGACACTGTCGCGCGGACGGGCGAGCGAAAAGTCCAGCGCGTCGCCCAGCAAGACCAGATCAGGCTTTTGAGCCAAGCCCATTTCTGCTAGTGTTGCGTGCAGAGCCGTGCAGAATTTCGAGGTCGTTGGGCTGACTTCATTGCGCAATGGTTCGTTGTTTTTATCCAGAACCGTCAACAAACTACCCGGCGCACCTGCGTGCAAATCTGAAATGACAAGTGTACAAGACTGCAAAATATATGATCCCCGATGTGAGTGATTACCGGCTGTTCAATCCCGTCAGGGTAGCAGAGAATTTTTGAGCCCGTTAACTATTTTTTGGATCCTTTTGGCTTTGGGGCGTTATGTTGAAAGATGAAAGGGTCAGGTTGCGCGGGCTCGAGAATCGCATGGATGCGCGGCCCTGGACCCGGTTTGCAATGCGGCGGATGGCAAAGTGAACAAAGGCATAACCGGAGAAAAACGCTGGATCGCGAGCTTCATGGTGGATTTGGTCGGCTCGACGGCGCTGACCGAAAAAATCGGGCCGGAACAGGCGTTTCTGGTGATCGAAGCGGTGGTGAAACAGGCCGTCGAAACGATTGAAGCCTTTGGAGGCTATCCGGTCAGTTTTGCGGGCGACAGCGTCTTTGCCATTTTCGGGGCCCCGGTTGCGATTGAGGATGCGACGCTGAATGCCTGCCGGGCGGCGTTGAAACTGCAGACTGTTTTCTCGGCCAAGGATAACGACATCCAGACCCGGTTTGGCGTGTCTGCGAACGTCCGTATTGGAATTGCCGGGGGCGAGGTCTTGCTTGCCGCGCTTGGCGTTGCCGGTGATCTCAAGCTGAATGCCCTGGGCAGCGCCGTGAATATTGCGGCGCGTGTGCAGACGTTGGCACCACCCGGTCAGATCTATTGCGCGCAAGCGGTGATCGACGAAATCAAAGGGTCCGTGACCACCGAATTCGTGGGTGAGCAGCAGCTGAAAGGGATCGAGACACCTCAGAACATCTATCGGCTGATCGAGGTTCTGGAAACCAAATCCAATCTGGATGCCCGCCTGGCGCGCAGTTCGGCCGATTATGTCGGTCGGACCAGTCAGATTGCGCAATTGAATGGTTGGCTGACATCGCCAGCGGCGTCCCCAATGGCTTTTCTGGTCAATGGACCCGCAGGCATCGGCAAGTCGCGCATGGTGCGGCAAGCCCTTGATGCGCTGCCCGCCGCCCTGATGGTCAGCATTGCCTATTGCACGCCGGGTGATGTGCAGGCGTCCCTGCGCCCCGTGCTGAACCTGATCCGGGATGCAGCGACCGTGGACGAAACCACCAGCCCCGACATGCTGGCCGATTGGGTGCGACAGAGGCTGCCCAGCGGGGAAACTCCGAATGCGGATCTGATCGACATGATTTCGCGATCCGGCGCACGTGCCGGCACCCATGCCGAGCCGAACAACGCCCTCGATATCCGCCGCCAGATCAACGCGCTGTTGCGCAGGCTGGCCGCCGATCCCCAGCGGCGGTTGGTCATTGAAGACACCCATTGGCTGGATCCGCTGAGCCGCGAGTTGATCACCGAGGTCTTTGCCGATGCCGAACCCGGCACGCGGCTGCTTTTTACCAGTCGCGAACCTCAGGCCTTTGGCGTCCCGCATGATCTTGTCGCCATGTTGCAGGTCGCGCCGCTGACCGAGACGGACATCTCGGCGCTGATCGATTCCGCCTTTCCGCACCTGTCTGCCTCGGACGAGGTCAAGCGGCTGATCTTTCAGAAATCCGAAGGCAATCCGCTGTTTGCCGAGGAACTGATGCGCCATCTGACGCCGGATCAGGCCTCCGATACCAAAATGACGCTGCCAGCGGGTTTTACGGCCGGATCGATCCAGAACCTTGTGTTCAGCCGCTTTGACCGGCTGGCGTCGGCGGACAAGGCGGCCCTGAAACAGGCGGCCATTCTGGGCCGGGTGATCAAGAAACGCCATCTTGAGCATATCACCGGCAGCCCGGAAGCAGCGGCGCGCGTGTTCGACGTGGCCATCGAACATGGGCTGATCGACGCGGCCCCCAACACCGAACATCAGCGGTTTGCGCATGTGCTGATCCAGGACGCCATCGCAAGCAGCATTCCAAGCGCAGAGGCGCAGAACCTGCACCTGCGCGCGGCCGAGATTTTGCTGGAAACCGAGGCCGAGGTCCGGGATGACATGGCCCCCAATCTGGCCGTGCATTTCGACCGGGCGAACATGCCCGAACAGGCAATTGCATATTATACCAGATCCGCGAACTCGGCCTGGCAAGTCTATGCGCTTGATGCCTGCCTTGCCCATCTGAACCGCGCCGAAGTGCTTTTGGACTCGCCGGATCTTTCGATCGACGATGACCTTTATGCAGATCTGATGATGACCTATTGCCGCGTCCTCGACATTGCCGGGGACTGGGGCAAGCTGATCGCGCTGGCTGAAAAACACATGGACCGGTTGTCGCGGCTCAGGGATCGCCGTCCCATGTCGATCTGCCTGACCATGCAGGCCAAGGGCAACAACGAGATCGGTCAGTTCGACGCGGCGATGCAGCAAGTTAACCGGGCCCTCGCGATTGCTGCAGAAGATGGCGATGAAAACGCAATGGCGGTGGCAAAAACCGTCAAGATGGACGTGCTCAACGACTGTGATGACGGCGCACTTGAAGATGTGGTGCAGTTGTTCGAAGAGACCCGCGCCTATGCGGATTCGGGTCAGGACCCGCATATGGCATTGCTTCGGCTTTATGAAATGTCGACCTGCTATCGCAGGCTGGGCGACACGATGAAGACCGCCGAACTGGTCGGACAAATGGTGCAATACGGCCGCGACCACAACGACAGTCGCGCCTTTACCTTCGGCGAATGGGCCCGGGCGCTGCTTTTGACGATGGTCGAAGACTATCCTGCGGTGAAGGTCGCCACCCAAAACAGCATGCGCAACGCACTGCCCGGCACCTTTGATTATACGACGGCTCAGGTCCTGAACATCGGCGCACGGCTCTTGACTGGCGACACGACGATCACCACCGATTACCTTGAAGAAATCTATGAAAAAAGAGTGGCTTGCGGAGATATTTCGGTGGCCGTCGTAACCGCGTTCTATTGCGCCAGCGTCCATTTCATCAAAGGTGAAATGCGCGCGGGCTGGGCACGGCTGGAACGCGCCGAAGCCCGCATGAAAGGCGGGGTTGAACGCGGGTTGCGCGCGCAGTTCTACATCAAGAAAGCCGAGCTTTTGCTGACCATCCGCGGCGTCTTCCCAAGCCCCACGCCCATCCCGCAATTGCCCTTGGCTGAAATTCCAACGGCCATGAAGCTGCGCTTGCAATCGGTGCGCATGGCCAGCGACATATATGACCACCTCGATCGCGAGTTTGCTTTCCC
>CAYGQZ010000042.1:0-17737 GCA_964352055.1 uncultured Rhodobacterales bacterium | reverse complement strand
CGTCGTAAAACGGGAACAAGTCTGCTCAGGGAGAGGCACAGAAATGAAACAGATCGATATTGCATTGCAGGGCGGCGGATCTCATGGCGCCTTTACATGGGGCGTGCTGGACCGGCTGCTGGAAATTGACGATCTCGAAATTGTCGGGATCAGCGGCACCAGCGCTGGTGCCATGAATGCCGTCGCCCTGGCCCAAGGGCTGAGCGATGGCGGCCCCGAACATGCGCGTCAGCTGTTGCGGAAATATTGGGGTGAGGTCAGCGACATGGCCAAGACCAGCCCGTTCCGACGCAACTGGTGGGACAAGGCAAGCGGAAACTGGAGCCTTGAGACATCGCCGGGCTTCATCATGTCACAGTTTGTTCAGCAAATGGTGTCGCCCTATCAGTTCAATCCGCTTGATATCAACCCGTTGGAAGATCTGGTCCGCGCCTGTTTCGATTTCGACAAGATCAACGCCGCAGGCGGGCCCAAAGTCTTTTTGTCCGCAACGAATGTGCGCACCGGGCGTCCAAAGATTTTCCGCCAACCTGACATTTCCGTCGAGGCGGTGATGGCCTCCGCCTGCCTGCCTCAGCTTTACAAGGCGGTCGAGATCGACGGCGAGGCCTATTGGGATGGCGGATACGTGGGTAATCCGCCGCTGTTTCCGTTGGTGGATGAGACCGATGTGCGGGACGTTGTGCTTGTTCAGGTCAATCCGTTGGAGCGCCCGGATATCCCGAAAACGCCCTATGAGATCATGAACCGTCTCAACGAGATTACCTTCAACGCCAGCCTGACCAAGGAATTGCGAAGCCTTGGGTTCCTGTGGGAGCTGATCAATCACGAAAAGCTGGAACGGTCGGCCTACCGCGATGCCCGGCTGCATCGCATCGAGGCGCAGGACGCGATGTGTGCTCTCAGTGTTTCAAGCAAGATGAACGCGGAAAAGGAGTTTCTGGATTATCTGTTCAAGATCGGCCGCGATACCGCGGAACGCTGGGTCCGGGAGGCGTATCCCAGCGTTGGCAAGGAATCGACATGGCGGCCGCGCGAAATTTTCGAGGAAAGTCTGAAGCCTGCACATTTGGCTGAAGGCACCGAAAGGAGCAGCGAGTGATGCTTGATCTGCTTCCGATCCTGCTGGCCCTCGGGTTGCTCATGTTTTTCGCCTTTCGTGGCGTGACCCTGCTGATCCTTGCGCCGATGATGGCCTTGCTGGCGGCAGGCCTGAGCGGCACGTTACCCCTGCTGGGCAGCTATACGCAGATTTTCATGAAAAACGCGGGCGACTTTGTGATCGCGTTTTTCCCGCTGTTCTTCTTTGGCGCGATCTTTGGCAAGCTGATGGATGACAGCGGTGCGGCGCGGTCGATTGCGGACTGGGTCATTGGCAAGCTGGGGGCGCAACGGGCGATTCTGGCGGTCGTGCTGTGCTGTGCATTGCTGACCTATGGGGGTGTGTCGCTTTTTGTGGTGGCCTTTGCGATTTATCCGATTGCCGTCGCCTTGTTTCGGGACGCGGACATTCCCAAAAGACTGATCCCCGGCGCGCTTGCGCTTGGCGCTTTTGCCTTCACCATGTCGGCCATGCCGGGCAGTCCGGCCATCCCGAATGCGATCCCGATGCCGTTTTTCGGAACCACTGCGTTTGCAGCGCCTGGTCTTGGTGTGGTTGCCAGTGTCCTCATGTTTGGTCTGGGCATGGCGTGGCTCAACCGTCGGGCGGCACAGGCCGTCGCGCGCAGCGAAGGCTATGGCCACCACGAAGACTCGATTCCCGCAATCACGACGCAAATGCGCGAACAGTCCCAGAATGACGGTTTCGACCTGAACGAACTGGACGCCAACGCCGAAGCAACGGAGGCGGACGCGCCGTCCTTCGCCTTGTCCATCGCGCCCGTTGTTCTGGTGATCGCCGTCAACCTGCTGTTTATTCAGGTGGTCATACCGGGCATGGACACCACATTTCTGTCGCTGCCGCAATTTGGCGAAACGTCGATCGAAGCCGTGCGCGGAGTGTGGTCGATCATCGCGGCACTTTTGACATCCATCCTGTTTCTGCTGGCCACGAACTGGCGCAGACTGGCCAATGTCAAACAGACGTTGAACCAGGGGGCGGATGCGTCCGTCTTGCCGATTTTCAACACGGCCTGTCTGGTGGGATTTGGTGGCATCATCGCGGCGCTGCCTGCGTTCTCGCTGATCACGGATGCGATGCTGGGGCTGAGCGATGGCAACCCGCTTGTGTCGGTCGCGGTGTCGGTTTCAACATTGTCGGCAATCACCGGTTCGGCGTCCGGCGGCATGAGCATTGCGCTGGACGCTTTGGGGTCAACCTTTGTGAGCCTTGCGGAAGAAACCGGCACTTCGCTGGATGCCATGCACCGGATCGCAGCCGTTGCCGCCGGTTCGCTGGACTGTTTGCCCCACAACGGCGCCGTCATCACTGTGCTGGGCATTTGCAAGCTGAGCCATAAAGACGCCTATTTCGACATTTTCGTGGTCGCTGTCCTGATCCCCTTGATCGCATTGGCGTCGATCATCGGACTTGCGTCTGTGTTTGGTGGGTTCTGACGGTTTTGCCGAAACGAAAACACCGCGCGGTTTCCCTGCGCGGTGTTTTATCTTGGTGGCGGTGTGACTTAGCTGCCGCCGGCGCTCAAGGATGCAAGGTATGCATAGAGGTTCACGGCATCTTCCTCTTTGCGGACCTTGTAGGTCATCTTGCCCCGGCCACCGTCGCCAGTCGTTTCGCGCAGCCACTCCGTGGCGTCCTGAACGTAGCCCACGAAGTTTGCCTCGTCAAAGACAATGCCCTGTGCGTTGGCGACCATGATCAGGTCGGAATATTTGAAATCTTCCACGCTTCCGGCAACGCGTCCAGCGATCCCGTACAGATTGGGTCCGGTCTTGGCCTTGTTGCCAGCCAGCGTTTCGCCTGCGTCATTTACGACGACATGGCAGGAAATGCACTGGCGGAATGCCTTTTCGCCTGCAGCGGCATCGCCCGACGCGGCGTGCCCATCGGCAAAAGCTGGGGCGGCAAGCGTTGTCGCCGCCACGATGGCGAGTGTGCGGAACATTGGTCAATCTCCTTCAATGTTTATGCGCTACACAACGTAGCGGTTCGCGGAACAAGTCAACAGTAACATTGCCTTGACCCGCATTAAACGCGCAAAATTGCCGTTCCGTTCCGTTATGCAACCGCGTGTGAGATGGCGCACTGCTTCCACAGGTCCTTGAGCGCAGAGACCAGATGTTCAATGTCTTCGATGCTGTGCAGCGGCGAAGGCGTGAACCGCAACCGTTCCGTACCCTTGGGGACGGTGGGGTAGTTGATTGGCTGAACATAGATCCCGTAACGCTGCATCAGGTAATCTGCCAGCATCCGGCATTTCACCGGATCCTTGATCATCACCGGGATGATGTGGCTGGGGTTGTCCATATGCGGGATCCCCTCCTGGTCCAGCCGTTTGCGCAGATAGTCAACGCGCTCGCGTTGCAGGATACGTTCCTGATCTGACTGCTTGAGGTGGCGGATGGAGGCTTGCGCCGCTGCGGCCACAGCCGGAGGCAGGGCCGTGGTAAAAATGAAACCCGAAGAAAAGCTGCGGATGAAATCGCACATCGCCGTGGACCCAGTGATGTAGCCGCCCACAACGCCATAGGCCTTGCCCAACGTGCCTTCGATCAGGGTGATCCGGTCGGCCAGACCTTCCCGTTCGGATATCCCACCGCCATGTGGACCATAGAGGCCGACGGCATGCACTTCGTCCAGATAGGTCATCGCGCCGTGCTTTTCGGCCACTTCGACGATTTCCTTCATCGGGCAGATGTCGCCGTCCATCGAATAGACGGACTCAAAGGCCACGATCTTGGGCGCATTGGCGGGCAGGGCGGCCAGCTTGCGATCCAGATCTTCGGGGTCATTGTGCTTCCAGATCACCTTGGACGCGCGGCTGTGCCGGATCCCTTCGATCATGGAGGCGTGGTTCAGCTCGTCCGAAAGGATCACGGCGTCGGGCAGGCGGCTGCCAAGCGTGCCGAGTGCGGCCCAGTTGGACACGTATCCCGAGGTGAAGAGCAGCGCGTCCTGTTTGCCGTGCAAGCCCGCCAGTTCGGCTTCGAGCAGTTTGTGGGCATGGTTGGTGCCCGAGATATTGCGCGTGCCGCCTGCGCCCGCGCCGCACAGGTCGATGGTGTCTTTCATCGCCTTTGTCACTGTGGGGTGCTGGCCCATGCCCAGATAGTCGTTTGAACACCAGACTGTCACCTCGTCAGGGGCTTCTTCATCGTGGCAATGGGCGCGCGGAAAGGCACCGGATTTTCGCTCCAGTTCCGCAAAAACGCGGTAGTTGCCTTCTTTTTTAAGCGTGTCGAGTTGGCTTTGGAACAATACATCAAAGTCCATGATGTCCCCCTTGGTTTGTTTGTTGTTCTGGTGTTGGTTTTGGCGCGGGCAGCATCCAGCGCCAGAGCCGTTCATCAGGGATGGGAAGCACCATCACCCAGTGTTCAAGGGCCGCAAGGGCCGTGAGAGCGGTGAGCAGGGCAAAGCCCGTGATCTCGCCCAGAGACTGTGCGGCATAAAGCCGTTCGAGCCAGCAGGCGACTGCAAACGTGAGGGCCGTGACCGAGACCGGAAAGAGCCAGTTCATCCGCGCGATCCGGAAGTGGCTGGCCAGATGGCTGAGCGCGTCCGGCAGAAAGTCCACATGGATGCGCGGTACGCCAAAAAAGAGGTTCAGCTTGGCCGAAATGCGCGCGAAGAAAAGCACCGCAAAGGTCCAGAGCGCGAAAGCGTTGGGCGCGTGCCAGAGCAGCAGCCCAAGCCCGATCAGCGTCGCGGTCAACAGCATCTCGTGATAGGCGATTGTGCCCCAGGCGCGGATGAACCGCTCCCATTCCGGCACATGTGCGGGCAAGGGCAGGTGGTTGGGTCCGGTGATAACCCCTGTGAGGAACGCCAGTTCGATCCAGCCCCAGAGCGCCAGCGCCGACAGGAACGCCACGTAGACGCCCAGGATATCGGTCTGGTTCTGTGACCAGTAAGCGCCGTAAGCTCCGACCGCCATCAGTGGCAGCGCGATGAGGGTCGTATTGATGCGGGCCCGTGGGCCTGCGCGGTCGGCATATTTGACCGCAAGCAGGATCGTTCCGGTTGAGAACCACCAGATGAACAATGCAATGAGGGCCGCGATCCAAGGGGTCATCGGGTGCCTCCCGTCGCCGAAAACCGATACGGTTTTCGGCTGTTTTCTGACACAGAAAACATGGGCGCCCGGAGGAGAGGGCGCGCAGGAAAACGTATCGTTTTCCTGCCGTTTTCCGTGTCGGAAAACGCGTATGTCGGATCAGGCGTCAATAGGCCGGTTCCAGGCGAACCGACGCTGGCACGGCGTGCTTTTTGGAGGGGATTGTGTAGAGGTTCACAAAAGCCCAGCCCGCGCGGATCTGAGCGCCGAGCTTTTTCAGGCCCTTCGCGTCGACCATATCCACATTTGCCTTTTGCAGCTTCTCCAGATTGCGCTGCCAGCGAGGGTGCTCGATATCCAGCGTGATCGGATAAATCTGCTCCGTCAGCTTTGAAGTCTTCGTAAATACCTCATGTGCATACCAGTCCGGATCAACGCCCAGTGCCTTGTGGAAGGCGGGCCGCTGGTGGTCGCGCACATACATCGTGGCATAAACCGCCGTCAGGAAAAACTTGATCCAGTAGACATTGATCCCACTGGTCAGCTTGGGGTCGGTTTTCATCAGCAGGGCAAAGGCCTCGCCATGGGAAAACTCGTCATTGCACCACTCCTCGAACCATTTGAAGATCGGGTGGAAGCGGTGCTCCGGATGCGCCTCAAGGTGTCGGAAAATGGTGATATACCGGGCATAGCCGATCTTTTCCGAAAGGTACGTCGCGTAGTAGATGAACTTGGGGCGGAAGTAGGTGTATTTCTTCTTCTGCGTCAGAAAGCCAAGGTTCACCCGCAAACCGGCCTCGCGCAGGGCGTCGTTGATGAAACCCGCATGGCGCGCTTCGTCCCGAGCCATCAGCTGAAAGAGCTGGGTGATGTCCTTGTTGTTGCCGCGCCGTTTCATCTCTTTGTACAGCACGCAGCCGGAAAACTCGGCCGTGCAGGAACTGATCAGGAAGTCGATGAATTCCTTTTTCAGCTGGGGCTCCATGTTGTCCCAGTCGACGTGATCCCAGTCTTCGTTTTTCTTGAAGTGGCCCTTGTTCGGGTCGGACTCCATCTGGGCGATCAGCACATCCCAGTCTTCACGGACCGACGACACGTCGATGGCATCCATCTCGTCAAAATCGGTGGTGTAAAAGCGCGGCGTCAGCAACGTATTGGACATGGCCGTTTCGGTGGCCATTTCGCTGGTATACTGCTTGTCCTGAGCTTCGGCGATGGCGAGGCCCTCTTCGACGGTGGTGGCGTCGGCGGTGTGTTTCATCGCTTTATTCATAGCGTTACCTCCTCGGAGAAGGAAAACTCGCAAAGCTCCATGACTTCCAGATCACCGGTCATGCGCGTCCAGAGCCGTTCGAGTTTGCTGGCGCGGATGATCGTGGCTTCGCGCTCTTCCGAGACGACCTCACCAAAGGGGGCCATGATTTCCGGCCCCTCGACCTGCACTTCGTCACCGGGATAGATCACGGCGCCATTGTTGAACCGCACATGCGCGTGCAGGCTTTCGAACTTGTGTGAAATCTCGACAGTGCAGGGCGCACGTTCGATCTCCTTTGTCAGTAGTCCCATGGTGGCTTCCTCCTCGGGATTAAGGGTGTTCCAGCAACCTGGCGAAGGTGCGGAGATTTGTGGCGCCAAAGCCCATGAGCTCGGCGGACCAGTTGGTTTCGGGGTCGTAAATGGACAGGCGATTGCCCTCGCGCAGCCGCAGCAGCACCGGGGCCGTCATGTCGGCACCGGATTTGGCGCGTTCACGGATAACAACCCTGTCGATGCCTGCAACAAAGCCGCCTTTATCGGCGGAAAAGTCGGCCAGAAGGGTACCGTTGCTGTCCAGAACGCGGGCCGCGCCCGTTGCTTCACTGGACAGATAGATGGCCCGTTCGCTCAGGATTGCGCTCTCGGCCGGGGTACTTTCCAGCGGCCGGTCGGTGAGTGTTGCGATCGTGACCAGCGCTAGAATGGACAAGAGCAGGGCCATGACGGCGCGCACCAGCACCTTGGGGACAAGTTCGTCCTCCTTGGCGTGAATGCGGGCGTGTGAACTATGTGCCATCGCGCTTACTCCGCTGCCACGGCGTCAAAGCTGACGGGCGTGCGGGTGACCACAGGCATATTCACGCGCGCCTCGGCCGCTTCGGCCAGAATGCGCGCCACGTTCTGCGCATCGGGAATGCAGCGCAATGCCGGCTGGGACGGATTGAACCGCCAGGACCGGGCATGGGGCCAGATCACCAGATAGCTCAGCCTGGTTTGGCCCGTCGTCTCAAGTGCGATCGTGCCGGTTCCGTCCTTGCGCAGCTTGAGCGAGGCATTGCCCACTTCGCGGTAAGGCAGGTTCAGCGTCAGCGTCAAAGCCGCCCCGATCCGCATCGCAACCCGCGCAGACGTAATGGTGTAGACCGTATTGCGGGCTTGTACCCAGGCCACCCCGATCAGCAGGGCACACACGACCATGCCCAAAAGCAGAAACGGCACCGCGGCACCGATGGCCTGACCCAGCGGCAAGATATCGACCACGGTCAAAAACCGCCAACCCGCCAACAGCATGAAATACCCGATAATCCAGTTCAGGTTCAATGCATCGCGGGCCAGAGCCATTGTGGACGGCTTGCCCCGCCACAGGATCTCTTCGCCCGCGGGGGGCTGTTCAGGGAGCCCGAGAACAGGCTCAATTTCAAAATCATCATGGGACATGGCGCACATTCCCCTTTTGGTTTTGCGGTTTCTCCGCGCGACCCGGGCCGCGCGGACTTTTGGCTTTAGATGACGGATTCCTGACGGCTGGCATCGGCATAAAGGGTGCCGCCGCCGTAGTAGCCACAGATCTTGTCCTCTTCGAGCAGGGTCACCTGCGTTGTGCTTGCGATTGTGGGCACGGTCGCGAAATGTTTGCCGTAAAGGCTGCGGACCTTGACCTTGTCCTTGCCGATCCGGGCCAGTGTCAGGGGTACAAGGCGGTTGCCGGTGCCCCACTTCGCATCAAGGGTGTATTCCAGATAACGAACGAGCTGTTCAGGCTCATCGATCCACATATCAATGACCTTGCCGACCACTTCACCGTCGCCCGAGACTACTGGCAAGCCGCGCGGATCGCGCCCGGCGGCAAACCTGAACGCCTCTTTGGACGACATCGGAATGATTTTCGGATGGCCGTGGCCGTCCAGTTCCGGCGCGTCCCGGCGCGGTGCCCAGGAGGCAGGTCCGATCCCGTCGATCATCGGATCGCCCGTCGGTTCCAGAGGATAGCCGTTGGCTGGATTGGCCCGTTTGATCGCAAGATCCGCACGCTCGGGGGCCTGCCCCGAAGGGACGGTCACTTCGCCCCGCCCGTGTGGCAGTTTGAAAGTCTTGTCCGCGGGCAAGGGCCACATGCTGGAGTTGGACGACTTGTTGCCCTCGTCATCCTCGAGCGGATAGCCCTCGCGCATGTTCTCGCGCTGGATATAGATGATCAACGCGGCAAAGAAGATGTAGAAAAGCCAGAGCGACAGGCTCGCTAGATCGAATTCGCCAAAGAATGTCCCGGTCATGTCAGGTTTCCTTTTCTGGACAAGGTCATGTGGGAAAATCCATCAGCCCGATGGGCTGTGGTTTTTCCGGCTGAGTGAGAGGACCAGATTGGCGCACGAGCGGTCCCAGAATTGCGAGAGTGACAAAAAGCAAGCCAATCTCGGCATGGTAAACGAAAGAGTATCCGGTTGAGGGGGCGTTCAATGCCTCGCCCCACTGGCCGGAGGTTGCGATGGAGTTGACCCAGTCCCGCAGGCCGCCACCCAACGCAATTGCGATGCCGGCCGCAGTTGCCTGTGCCGCGCCCCAGGCCCCAAGGGCGAGGCCCCGGCCAGCTTTGCCATGGGCGGGCATGGTCATGGCAGCGGTCAAGGTCGAGATGGCAAAGAGGCCGTTGCCAAAGCCGATCAGCATGGCCCCTGCGTAAAACAATCCGTGCGCCTGCATGGGCGACGCAAAGATCACCAGGCTGAAGGCGCAGACCCCGGCCAGAATGCCGGTTGCGGCCAGTCTGTAAGGATCGGACCCCGCCGCAAGCCGCTTGCCCGCAAGACCAAAGCCGATCAGCGCGCCGGTGGCCCAAAGGGCGGTCAAAACGGTGGTCGCCGACACAGACAGCCCAAGGATTTCGCCGCCATAGGGCTCCAGCAGAACGTCCTGCATGTTGAACGCCATGGTGCCGACAAAGACGCAGACCAACAGCCGCCCGGCTTGCCCACCGGACATGAAATCCTTCCAGGCGTCACGGAACAGCGGGCGCGGGGCCTCGCGCTCCTGTTTGGTCGAGGGTTGCAGCGACTCCTGTTTCCAGAGCGCAATCAGGTTCAGGATGACGCCAACCACAGCGGCCCCTTGCACCACCCGGATCAGGGTCAAGTCCGTGTAATTGCGAAGCAATCCGCCGATGATCAGCGCCGAAATCCCCATCCCGACAAGGAACATCACATAAAGCAGCGCCACGACGCGGGGCCGGGTTTCGTCGGTCGCCCGGTCACTGGCCAGCGCCAGCCCGGCTGTCTGGGTCATGTGCAGGCCAAGGCCCGTCATCAGGAAGGCCATTGCGGCAAAGACCTCGCCCGCGAAAGGCACCTTGATATAAACATCGCCGCCCAGCACCAGCAGGGCAAAAGGCATCAACGCCAGACCGCCAAACTGCCAGAGCGAGCCGAACCAGATATAGGGCACCCGTTTCCAGCCAATCGCCGATTTATGGGTGTCAGAACGAAAGCCCAGAAGCGCCCGGAAGGGTGCGATCAGCACAGGCAGCGCGATCATCACCGCCACGATGGTGGCGGCGAGGTTCAACTCGACGATCATCACCCGGTTGAGCGTGCCCAGAAGCATCACCGACGCCATGCCCACCGACACCTGAAAGAGCGACAGGCGCAACAACTCGTTCATCGGCAAGCCATCAGAGGCCGCATCGGCAAAGGGCAGAACCCGTGTGGTGAGGCGACGCAACTGGCTCATGCACGCAACTCCATCGCCTCAGAGATGTAAAAGCCCGATGTGATCCGTTCGACGGGGCGCAGCATGCGCCGCACACCCTTTTCCTTGGCCGCCCGGGCCAGTGTCGGTTGCGCATGCGGGATCATCACGGGTGACCGATCAGAGCGGGGAAAGGCCTTGCCCGCGTACCACATCGCCATCAGGGCAGGGGTGCGCGGCGCCACGGTAAAAACAATCGGGCCGGACACGCGCGGCTCAAGCGCTGCCAGATGGGTGCCGATATCCTCGGCGGTGTAATAGATCATGCTGTCCATGGCGATGATGGCGTCAAAATCCCCGAGTTTCGGGTCAAACATGTCGCCCGCGTGAAACTGGACTTGTCTGTGCAATTCCTTCGGCAGACGGTGTTTGGCAATGTCGATCAGCTGCGGCGAGATATCGACGGCGACGACTTGCGCGCCGCGTTTTGCCATCTCGATGGTCGCGGGTCCCGCACCGCAGCCCGCATCCAGAATCCGGGCACCGCGCAGATCCTCTGGCAGGCGCGACAACATCAACGCCCGCATCCGGTCCCGGCCCACGCGCACCGTCTCGCGAATGCGACTGACAGGCGCATCCGAGGTCAGACGTTCCCATGTCTTGGTGGCCGTACGATCGAAATAGTCCTCGATCCGGGCGCGGGTCTGATCGTAAGCTGGCATCAATCGAATCCCAACAACTCAAAGATATCGCGATCTTCCATCGGCGCCGGGGCAAGACCTTCGGTGCCGTCATAAAGCAACTGTGCGAGCCGCATGTATTCGGCACGGCAGCGGACGATGTCTTCGTCATCATCCATCTCGAACAGGGTCTTTTTCTTTAGCCGTGACCGGCGGATTGCATCCACATCGGGCATATGACCGATCCGGTTGAAACCGACTGTCTCGCAATAGCGGTCCACCTCGTTGGTCTCTTTTGACCGGTTGGCCACACAGCCCGCCAGACGCACCTTGTAGTTCTTGGATTTGGCCTGCACCGCGGCAATGATCCGGTTCATCGCATAGATGCTGTCGAAATCATTGGCCGTTACGATCAGGGCGCGGTCGGCATGCTGCAAGGGGGCCGCAAAACCACCGCAGACCACATCGCCCAGCACATCAAAGATCACGACGTCGGTCTCTTCCAGCAAATGGTGCTGTTTCAAGAGCTTGACGGTCTGACCGACCACGTATCCACCGCAACCTGTGCCCGCAGGGGGCCCACCTGCTTCAACACATTTCACGCCATTGAAACCTTCGGTCACGAAATCTTCGGGGCGCAGTTCCTCGGGGTGAAAGTCGACTTCTTTCAGGATATCGATCACCGTGGGCTGCAGCATTCCCGTCAGCGTAAAGGTGCTGTCATGCTTGGGATCACATCCGATCTGCAACACGCGCTTGCCCAGCATGGAAAAGGCTGCTGACAGGTTCGAAGAGGTCGTCGACTTGCCGATCCCGCCCTTGCCATAGACGGAAATGACGGTGGCGCCTTCGATCTTGGCATCCGCATCCTGGTGGACCTGCACCGATCCTTCGCCATCTTGCCCGCGAAGGTTTGGTGGATTTCTGTCGAGTGGGCTCATACGAGCCTCCTTTCATAAGGTGCGCGTACACCTTCATTGTTCCTACAATACTCCCGCCGGAGGCTCAGGGGGTTGATGTCGGTCAAATGGATCATTCGGCTGCGATCCCTTCAAGCTTGTCTTCCAATGCGTCGGCAGCATCCTGCAACGCAGCCAGTGTTTCGGCGTCGGGCTGCCAGTACTTGCGATCCGAGGCTTCAAGCAGACGGTTGGCCATCCGGCTGGAGGCGGTCGGGTTCAGATCCGCCAAACGCTTGCGCATGTCGTCGTCCAGCACAAATGTCTCGGAAATCCGCTGATAGACCCACTCATCCACCTGTCCGGTGGTCGCTGACCAGCCGACCGTGTTGGTCACATGGGCCTCGATCTGGCGCACGCCTTCGGCGCCATGCTTCAGCAACCCTTCGAAAAACTTGGGATTGAGCGAACGGGAGCGTGTTTCCAGCGCCACCTGGTCCCTGAGCGTCCGAACCTTCGCAGCGCCGCGCGTCTGGTCGCCAATATAGATGGCGGCATCCGATCCGCGCGCGCGTTTCACGGCCCGTGCAATGCCACCCAGCGTGTCGAAATAGTGGTCAACCGTGGTCACGCCCAGTTCGACCGATTCCAGGTTCTGATAGGCGACTTCGACATCCGCCAGCGCCTGCTGCAACAGCTTGGGATTGGCGGCTGACTTGCCATCGACGCCGTAGGCAAAGCTTTTGCGGTTCTGATAGGCGTCCGCCAATTCGTCCTCATCGCCAAAGGCAGAGCTGTCGACCAACTGGTTCACATTCGATCCATAGGCCCCTTCCGCATTGGAAAAGACCCGAAGCGCCGCCGTCGCCAGATCGCAGCCCTGACGCTCGGCGTAAACGAGGGCATGGGCGCGGATAAAGTTCTGCTCCAGCGGCTCGTCCGCTTCGGCACATTTCAGCGCAGCCTCGGCCAGCATCCGGCTTTGCAACGGCAGCAGGTCGCGGAAGATGCCCGAAAGCGTCATGATCACGTCGATGCGCGGGCGGCCCAATTCCGCAAGCGGGATCAGGTCCGCGCCGGCCAGACGGCCAAAGCTGTCAAACCGCGGCGTGCAGCCCATCAGCGCGAGCGCTTGTGCAATCGGCACGCCATCGGATTTGATATTGTCCGACCCCCAAAGCACCAGCGCGATGGAGCGGGGCAGCGTCGGGTGCGTCTCAAGCAGCAGATCCGCCTGTTTCTGACCATCCCGGCAGGCAAAGGCCGTCGGCATCCGGAACGGATCAAAGGCGTGAATGTTGCGCCCCGTCGGCAGGATCGCGGTCGAGCGGATCAGGTCCCCACCGGGCACAGGTTTGATATAGCGCCCTTCGAGCGCATCCATCAGCGCCCCAAGCTCGGTTTCCGCCTTGAGCAGTTCCTCGACCCGCGCGCGGGCCTCTGCATCCGCATGCGGCATCAGGTCCAGATACTCGGCGCGGGCCGCATCCGAAAGCGGTGCCCCCACCACATGCAGCCCGTCCGGGATCAGCGCGTCTTCGGTTTCAAGCAGCTTGAGCCACAGCGTCTCGGGAGCAGCTCCGCCCATGTCGACGTTTGCAGCCTGTTCCGCGATCAAGGCTTCCAGTTCGGCCCGGATCGGGTCGTCCTGCTCCAGCCCGCGCCAGCGTGTCAGGCTGTCCTTCAGTTCAACCAGCCCTTTGTAAAGCCCCGATTGCGCCAGAGGCGGCGTCAGATGGGTGATGGTCACGGCACCGGACCGACGCTTTGCCAGCGACGCCTCAGACGGATTGTTGGCCGCGTAAAGATAGATGTTGGGCATCTCGCCGATCAGGCGATCTGGCCAGTCCTGCGCGCCCATGCCAGCCTGCTTGCCGGGCATGAATTCCAGTGCGCCGTGCATGCCGAAATGCAGCACCGCGTCGGCCTCGTAGGTATCGCGCAGCCACAGATAGAAGGTCGCAAAGGCGTGGGTGGGCGCAAAGCTCTTCTCAAAGAGCAGGCGCATCGGGTCGCCTTCGTATCCAAAGGCGGGCTGAACTCCGACAAAGACATTGCCAAGATCCTTGCCCAGCACGAAGACGCCGCGCCCATCAGATTGAACCCGTCCGGGGGCCGGACCCCAGACCGCCTCGATCTCGTTCAGATGGGGGGATGTGCGCACGATGGTATCGGCATCCACATGAGCGGCGACATTGGCCTCTTGCCCATATTGTTTGGCATTGCCCTGCAGCACCAAACCGCGCAAGGCGTCGACACTGTCCGGCATCTCCACGTCATAGCCACGCGCTTGCATGGCCTTCAACGTATTGAAAAGACTTTCGAAAACACTCAGGTAAGCCGCGGTACCAATCGCCCCTGCATTGGGTGGAAAGCCAAAGAGGACAATGGCCACTTTCTTGTCCGTATTCTGCGCGCGGCGCAAACGGGCCAGGCGCTGGACCTTCTCGGCCAGACTGTCGATCCGCTCGCGGCAGGGCACCATCGCCTTTGGCTCTTCAGCGACGGCACAATGCAAGTCGCACCCGTCGCAGCCCTCGGGGCCCAAGCGACCGCCGAACACGGTGGGGCAGGTGGCGCCGTCCAACTCAGGCAGTGCCACAAGCATCGTTGTCTCGATCGGACCAAGACCGCCGGCACTGTTGGCCCATTGCCCCAGCGTCTGGAATTCCAGCGAATGCGCCGCAAGATAGGGCACATCCAGATCGGCCAGCACTTTGATCGCGGCTTCATTGTCATTATAGGCCGGGCCACCCACCAGTGAAAAGCCGGTGAGCGAGACCAACGCATCGATCTTGCCCTTGAAATAGGCGTCAATGGCCGGGCGGGCGTCCAGGCCGCCAGAGAACGCAGGCAAAACGCGCATACCCTTGGCTTCCAGTGCGCGGATCACACCGTCATAATGCGCTGTGTCAGAACTCAGAACGTAGGACCGGAGCATAACGATGCCGATGGTCATTTCCGCAGCCTTTGGTCCGGGCAGGGCGCCCGGATCAGTGGTGATCCTTTGGGGCAGATCCGGGTGATAGAGTCCCACATCGGGATATTCGATAGGCGCCGCGGCCTCGGGCGCCTTGGCCCATGCGGTGTCGGTGGCATAACGGTTCAGCAGAAACTGGATCATGCTGCGCACGTTGTCGTCCGATCCGCCGAGCCAGTATTGCATGACAAGGAACCAGGCACGCAGATCTTGCGCCTTGCCGGGAATGAACTTCAGGATCTTGGGCAGACGGCGCAGCATCTGCATCTTCTTGGCACCGTCTTCGCTGGAAGGCTTGGACGAACCGCGCAAGCGTTTCATCAACTTGCCGAGGCCCGAGGCAGGCTTCGCCATGTCGAACGTGCCCATGCGGGTCAGCTTGACGATATCGGCATCGGCGACCACGCCGATCATGGCATCGCAATGATCGCGACGGGCACGCAGGGCAGGCAGAATGCGCGACACATGCTCTTCGAGGAACAGCAGATTGGCGAGGATGATATCGCCATGACGGACCGCATCTTCGGCGGCCTCGAATGCACCCGGAGTTTCGCCCCATTCCGCGGCGGCATGGATTTGCAGGTCAAGACCGGGATAGTCGCGCTCCAGCACTTTCATGGCGCGGCGGGCCGGACCAGCCGCATGGCTGTCCAGCGTGAGGATCACCACGCGGTAGCCGGGCATGCGCCCGATTATGCCGGTTTCATCGCGCATAATGGGCTTTTGCCTCGTAAAGGGTGTCGATGGATATCTGGGCGACGCCGCGCTCAGCCGCATAGTGCTCGGTATTGCGACGGGCCTTGCCACGCACAAAGAAGGGGATCTTCTTCAGTTCCTTTTCAGCATCATCCAACCAGATCACATCCGCCGTCTGCACATTCTTCTGGCCCGAAATATCCCGGGGGGAAGCCGCAGGCTGGGGGGCTGGCCCCCCCTCGACGCGCGCCGCAGGCGCATGGCCTCCGTGATGCGACGGGCCAGCGTCATCGTGAAATTCGAAATCGTCGCGGAACATGTGCAGCAAATGCTCTTCCAGACCCATGACCAGCGGATGCACCCACGTGTCGAATAGGACATTCGCCCCTTCAATACCCATCTGCGGAGAATACCGGGCGGGGAAATCCTGAACGTGGACGGGCGCAGAAATCACGGCACAGGGAATGCCAAGCCGTTTGCCGATATGGCGTTCCATCTGGGTGCCCAGGATCATTTCCGGCTGCAGCGATTCAATGACACGCTCAACCTCCAGATAATCGTCTGTGATGGTGGCTTGCAGGCCCACGTCCTTGGCCATTGCGCGCACCGGGCGGGCCATTTCGCGGTTGTAACAGCCCATGCCCACCACTTCGAACCCCATCTCGTCGCGGGCGACGCGGGCGGCGGCGAGTACGTGGGTCCCGTCACCAAACAGGAATACGCGCTTGCCGGTCAGATATGTGCTATCCACGGATTTGGAGTACCAGGGCAGGCGCAGCCGGGTTTCGTCAAGATAGGGCTTCACACCGGTCAGAGCCGCAACCTCCTGCACGAAATCTCGGGTCGCGCCGACGCCGACAGGCACAATCTTAGTATAAGATTGTCCAAGCTCCCGCTCCATCCAGCGCGCCGCAGTTTCAGCAGTTTCGGGATACATCAACACGTTGAAATGGGCGGCCCCCATGCGGGCAATGTCGCTCGGAGACGACGTCATCGGCGCCACGACATTGACACTGATTCCCATATCCGAGAGCAGGGCCGTCACTTCCTGAATGTCATCTCGATGCCGGAACCCCAACGCAGTCGGGCCGATCAGGTTGGCGGTGATCTGCGCAGTCCGCTCCATCGGCTTGGCCAGCGCTTTCACGATCTGAAAGAACGTCTCGTCCGCGCCAAAATTCTCCTTGCGCTGATAGGACGGCAATTCCAGCGGAATGACGGGGACGGGCAGGCCCATGGTTTCGGCCATGCCGCCCGGATCATCCTGGATAAGCTCGGCCGTGCACGAGGCTCCGACGATGATCGCCTCGGGTTTGAACCGGTCATAGGCGTCTTGTGCTGCCGTTTTGAACAGGTTGGCCGTGTCTGCACCCAGATCGCGGGCCTGAAAGGTCGTGTAGGTGACCGGCGGGCGGTGATTGCGCCGCTCGATCATGGTGAACAGCAAATCCGCATAGGTATCGCCCTGCGGCGCGTGCAGGACATAGTGCAACCCCGTCATTCCGGTCGCAACGCGCATCGCCCCCACATGGGGCGGTCCTTCATATGTCCAGACGGTCAGCTTCATGACTGCCCGTCCTTTTGAGTATTTTTGGAACAATGAAAGGTCATGTGGCGTCCACCTTGAGCAGGCTTGCACGCCGCAGGGGGCGCGAGAAAAGGCCTGCCAGATCGCCCGCCTGTTCGTAGAAATGCACCGGCGTGAACACCAGTTCGATGGCCCATTTGGTGGCCAGACCTTCGGCTTCAAGCGGGTTCGCCAGCCCCAGCCCGCAAACCGTCAGGTCAGGTCGGGACTCTTTGGCGCGGTCAAGCTGTTTGTCGACATCTTGCCCTTCGGAGATCGTGGGCCCTTCGGCCAAGAGGTCGAGATCGGGCCCGACGATGCCCTTGTGAATGAAAGGCGCGCTGACCTCGATCGCCTCCATACCGCATTCGCGCGTCAGGAAGCGGGCCAGCGGAATCTCCAGCTGGCTGTCGGGAAAGAAGAAGATGGATTTATTGCGCAGTACTTCGGCGGCTTGACCAATGGCTTTGCGCGCCCGGGCCCGGGGTGCTGCTGTGACAGTCTCGAAAAGTTCGGCAGAGACGCCGAATTCGGTTGCGATCGCGGCCAGCCAGGCGGTTGTGCCTTCCTCCCCGAACGGGAATGGGGCAGGCAGGTGCCGGGCGCCGCGCCGCGTCAGCGCGTCATGGGTCGCCCCGAGGAACGGCTGGGTCAGGGCATAGACTGTGCCATCGCCGACGCCCAGATCGTCCGTCGCGCGCGGGGCGGGCAGGACCTTGATCGGGCCGATGCCCATCGCCTCGAGCAGTCCGATGGCCTGTTCCTCGACCACGTCAGGCAATGCGCCCACCAGCAGC
>CAYGQZ010000041.1:0-22363 GCA_964352055.1 uncultured Rhodobacterales bacterium | reverse complement strand
TGGGTGTTCATCGACGTGGCGCTCAGAGGGATCGCAGCCACCCCATTGGCGATGAGGGAGCGGGGGGCTTGTGATAGTTCTGTTTCTTCAGCCACTCCGATTTGGAAAACGCGCCACGCAACGGTTCCGCAGCATGCGAAGTTTGCAGAAATTCGCCTCCGTCCATGCCTCGATTTCCAACCTGTTCAACTCGGAACGAAGTCTCAACTCACGACCCAACTTCAAGCTCAACCGCGCCGCCGCACTTGCTGAGTGGCGTGGCCTCTGTTCGAAATAAAGGGCATCTTAGCGCGACTTGATAGGCTAGGGCGTGACACACGCGATGTTCTCAACATCATTCACGAGGTTGAGCAAAAGGGCGCATTTGTCACTGTGCTCGACCCGTATGTGTCAACGCAAGGCGACATGGGACATCTTGTGATTACGGTGCTTGGTATGGTCGCGCAGATGGAGCGCAGGTTCATCAAGGAGCGTCAACGAGACGTGCGGTGACGACTCTGACGCGTGACGACGGTCGGGAGTCGCGTCTTTCCGTTTGCGTTTTTCTGACAGGGGGCGATAGCTTTGCGTCATGCACAAGCAAATGAAATATGAGGTGTCCCTTCCCGAAAGCACCTCGGTCGTGGTGATCGGCGGAGGCGTCGCCGGGGTTTCCGCTGCTCTGTATCTAGCAAAGGCAGGAGTGCCGGCCGTTCTGTTCGAGAAGGGGCGCATCGCTGGCGAGCAATCTTCGCGCAACTGGGGCTGGATCCGCAAGCAGGGCCGTGATTTGGCCGAGCTGCCGCTGATGATCGAGGCAGAGCAGCTCTGGCGCGAGATCGCCGAGGAGGTTGACGAGGATATCGGCTACACGGTTGGCGGAGTGACCTATCTGGCGCAGAGCGATGCAGAGATGGCGCAGCGCGTGTCCTGGCTGGAGTCGGTCAAGGATTATGGGATCGATTCGCGGATGCTCTCAGCGGCAGAGGCCAGCGCGATGCTCGGTCACAACGCTGATCAGGCAAGTATCAAGGGCGCGCTGCACACGCCCAGCGATTCCTATGCCGAGCCGGGCCGGGCGGTTCCCGCGATGGCGCGGCTGGCAGAGCGGCATGGCGCGCAGATCCTTGACGGGGTCGCCGTGCGCGGTCTGTTCCGGGCAGCGGGACGGGTCTGCGGCGTGGTGACCGAGCGTGGCCTCGTACGATGCGATGCGGTGATCCTCGCGGGTGGCATCTGGTCTCGAACCTTTCTGGAGAACGAAGGCCTGGCGCTGCCGCAGCTGGCGATCCGCGCCTCGGCGATGCGCACCAATGCAGTCCCGCATATCTCGACCAGCACTTTTGGCGCCTCGAAGGCCTCGATCCGGCCACGGGCCGATGGCGGGGTCACGATCGCCCGCGCCGGCGCTGCGGAGTTCGACCTCATACCGGCGGCCTTTCAGCATCTGAAGGCCTTCCTACCGATTGTGAAAGCCCGGTGGCGGATTACGAAGATCCGCGCTGGGGCGTCGTTTTTCGGCCCGTTGGGCCGACACCGCTGGACGATGGAGCAGGCCAGCCCGTTCGAGGCGGTCCGGGTGATGGATCCTACTCCTGACGCGCGCTTGCTTCAGAATGTGCTGAGCGCTGCGAAAGAGCTTTATCCGCAGCTTGCAGGCGCGCGTATGGTTGAAAGCTGGGGTGGCATGATCGACGTGATGCCCGACGAGATCCCGGTGATAGGCGAGGTGGCGGGTGCGCCGGGGCTGTTGCTGGCGACGGGCATGTCCGGGCATGGCTTTGGTCTTGGTCCCGGGGTGGGCAAGATGGCGGCGGCGCTGGCGACGGGCGCGCGCCCGCAGAACGACCCGGCTGCCTTTGCCAAGGCCCGGTTCGATGGCAAAGCGCCGGTCGCCGTCTCGCAGGCCGCGTCATGACCCGTGCGGATGGCGTCCCTGATGTGGTCATTGTCGGGGCCGGGATTACGGGATGTGCCACGGCGCTCGCGTTGGGCGAGGTCGGAGCAACAGTCGAGGTGATCGAGCGCTATCGCCCCGCCGCAATGGCCTCCGGCTGGACGCTGGCGGGGGTGAGGCAGTCAGGCCGTGACCCCGCCGAGCTTGCGCTGGCACGTGCCGCCGTCGAGATCTGGCAGACACTCGACACCCGGCTGGAGTCCCCGACAGGCTACCGGCAGGGTGGCAACCTGCGGCTCGCCCGGACAGAGGCCGAAGCGGAGACGATCCGCAGTCTCGTCGCCTCGCAGAGTGCGGCCGGGCTGTCGATGGAGTTGATTGACGGCGACACCGCGCGGCAGATCGCGCCGCCCCTGTCCGAGAATATCTTGCTGGCATCCTGGTGCCCCAGCGATGGCCATGCCGATCCGGTCGCCACCGTCGAGGGGTTTCGCCGCGCCGCGGAGCGGGTGGGAGTTCGGTTTCGCACCGGGCTCTCGGTGACCGGCATCACGACGGACCGGGCAGCCCGGTTTGTCGCGCTGACCACATCCGAGGGTCCGGTCAGCGCCGGGCGGTGCCTGCTGGCTGCCGGGGTCCAGACCAATGCGCTGCTGGAGGGGGTGGGACTGAACGTCCCGATGACGCTGCCGATGGTCTCGGTGTTCCAGACAGCGCCCCTGCCAATGTGCCTCGGGCCGGTGATTGGTGTCGCCAATGCGGATCTGGCAGTGCGACAGCAGATCGACGGATGCCTTCGCTTTACCAGCGGGGCAGAGTTGGCGGGCGCGGGGCTCGACATGTCGGGTGAGATGCCTGTCGTGAACCCTCCGGCGGACTCGCTGGCCCGGACCATTGCACTGGTGAGTGATGTCCTGCCAATGGTTTCGCGTGCGCCGATTGCGCGGATCTGGGGCGGTCTGCTCGATCTGACGCCCGATGCGCTGCCAGTGCTGGACCGTGCGCCGGGCGTCGAAGGCTTGTTCGTTGCGGCGGGCTTTTCTGGGCATGGGTTTGGCATCGGTCCGGCCGTGGGGCAGGCACTTGCGGCGCTCTTGCTAGACGGGGTGCCTGAGCCGTTGCTTGATGCTTTTGGGTTCGATCGGTTCGACAATCCCGACGCGACTGGCGCTCAGGCCGCGCTGAGTTTGCACGGATGAACAGGGCTGCGGATATCGCGGTTGTCGGGGGCGGCCTTGTCGGGGCCTCGCTGGCTTTGGGCTTTGTCCGGGCGGGGGCGTCGGTCACGCTGGTGGATGCGGGCGAGGACCGCTTTCATGCGTCGGCCGGGAATTTCGGGTTGGTCTGGGTGCAGGGCAAGGGGGCTAACTGCCCGGACTACGCCGATCTGAGTCTGCGCTCCGCCATAGCGTGGCGGGCCTTTGCCGAAGGGCTCGACCCGAGCAGTGATGCCCCGCTGGGTTATCGCAACAGCGGCGGGATCAAGATCGCGCTGGGGGGAGATGAGCTGGACGCGATGGCCGCTGCACTGGAGCGGATGCACAACCAGTCTGGACCGGCGGGAAACGACACGATTCTGCTGGATCGGGAGGCTTTGCGCGACCGGATCCCGGCGGTGGGGTCGGAGGCCATGGGCGGCACATTCTGCGCGCATGACGGCCATGCGGATCCGCTGGCAACCCTGCGTGCCCTGCACCGGGCGCTGCGCGGCGCGGGGGCGCGCGTGCTACGCGGCAAGGCCTTGCGCGCAAGCGCAGAGCCGGGCGGGCAGGGTTTTACGATCACGACGGAGACGGATCGCATCGCCTGCGGCCGCGTGGTTCTGGCTGCCGGTCTTGGCAATCCGGACCTGTGCGAGCCGCTTGGCCTACGCGCACATCTGCGCCCGCAGCGCGGTCAGATCGTGGTGACCGAGCGAACGGAGCGGTTTCTGGATCCGGTCTGTCATAGCGTGCGCCAAACCGAAGACGGCACCGTGATGCTGGGCGACAGCAAGGAAGAGGTCGGCTTTGACACTGGCACTACGAAGGACGTCACGCGCGCTATTCTGGACCGTGCCGTGCGGTGTTTCCCGCACCTGGCTGGTGTGCGCCTGATGCGAACATGGGGCGCGCTTCGGGTGATGTCGCCAGACGGGCTGCCGATCTATCAGACCTCTGATCGGCATCCGGGTGCAAGCCTCGTGACCTGCCACAGCGGCGTGACGCTGGCCGCAGCGCATTCGGGCGAAGTCGCGGCGGCCATCCTTGGTGATCGTCTGAACGAAGCCTATCCGGCCTTCTCGTCTGCGCGGTTCGAGGTGTCGCAATGACTGTCTGGACGCGCAGTGACGCGACAGGTGAGACCGTGTCGATCCGGGTGAACGGCCTGTCTGTCTCTGCCAGCCCAGATGAGACGGTGGCCACGGTCCTGTTGCGACTCGGCTATCGCAGTTTTGGCATCAACCCGGTGACCGGCGAGCCTCAGGCGCCAGCCTGTCTGATGGGAGTCTGCTTTGGCTGCCTATGTCGCATCGACGGACGGCCCGGTACTCAAGCCTGTTTGGCGCCGGTGCATGAGGGGCTGGTTGTCGAAACAGAGCAACCGGTGGTGCCATGACCGAAGAGATCAGCGATGTCGTCGTGATCGGTGCGGGACCTGCGGGGCTGGCGGCCGCGCGGGCTGCTGCGGGGCAGGGCCTGCGTGTCAGGCTGATCGACGAACAAGCGGCGGCAGGCGGCCAGATCTGGCGCAATGCAGCCTCTGTGGTGCAACAGGGTGGGCCGTTAAGCAAAAGCTATGACGGCGCGAAGGACGCACTGTCAGTCATGCGGGATGCGACTGTGGAGCACGCCGCCTGCGCCACGGTTCTCGATGTCGCGTTGTCGCAAGCGCTGGGGAGCTCGGACGTGCCGCCGGTGCGCGTGAGCTGGCTGTCGGTGGCCCTGGGCGAACGGGGCGTTCGCGAAACGGCGGCCCGCGCGTTGGTCGTCGCAACTGGCGCTATGGAGCGGCCGGTGCTGTTTCCCGGAGCCACCCTGCCGGGTGTTATGGGCGTCGGCGCGGTGCAGAGCATCCTCAAGCAGTCTGGGTTGGTGCCGACAGGAGATGGAGTGGTTCTGGCTGGTCAGGGACCGCTGCTGCTGTTGACTTTGGCACAGATCCTTGATCGCGGTGGCTCTGTTGCGGCGGTGCTTGACCTTGGGCAGAGCGGTGGGCGTATCGGTTCCGCGTCTGGGCTGATCCCGGCTGTGATGAGCGATCCGGCGATCATGGCACAGGGCGCGTCGCTGCTGTGGCGGGCAAAGCGCAGCGGTGTGGCGTGGTACCGGCGAGTAACCGGATTGCGGGCCTCGGGCGACAACGGCATCGAGCAGGTCGCCTTTGAAACTGGCGGCAAGTCAGTGCGTCTGCCCTGTTCCCTGCTTGCAGTTCACGACGGAGTGATTCCGAACACCCAACTCACCCGGCTGCTCGCACTCGATCATGTCTGGAACAACGCGCAACAGGCCTTTGCTGCGCGTTGCACGCCCGAAGGGGGTACCAGCGCGTCGTCGGTCTGGGTCGCGGGCGACGGGGCAGGTATTGCGGGCGCAGAGGTGGCACGTTTGCGTGGCACGCTCTCGGGGTTAGATGTCGCACGGGTTCTGGGCGCACTGGATAAACCGGGGTTCCGGACGCGAGCCGATCCGCTGAAACAACGCATCGCCCGACGTGCCCCCGCGCGGGCTTTTGTTGACAGATTGTACGCACCCTTGCCGGTCACCGCGTTGGTGAAGAGTCAAGAAGCCGACAGCACAATTGTCTGCCGATGCGAAGCTGTGATACTGGAACGCGTTCATGATGCCATTCGCGACGGGGCGACAGGACCGAACCGCGTCAAAACCTTTACGCGCTGCGGCATGGGCGCCTGTCAGGGCCGGATGTGTGGCAACGCCTTGACTCGGATCGTGGCCGAAGCCACACAGTCTACGCCGCAGGACACGGGTGCCTTGCGCATCCGTCCACCGCTGAAACCGACATTGATTTCCGATTATCTGGAAGTCCAGCCGACAGAGGAGTCCGCATCGTGACTCCAGACCGGTATGATCTGGCGGTGATCGGCGCGGGTCTCATGGGTCTGTCTGTCGCGCTTGAGGCACGGACCCGCGGTATGAACGTGGTGATACTGGAAGCGGAAACATGCGCCCGCCATGCGTCTTCGGCCAGTGCAGGCGGGGTTCGCAGCCTCAACCGGCACCCGGCAGAGATTGCCCTGACCCGAGCGGCCTTGCCATTGTGGGATGCGCTGACGCGTAAACTTGGGCGGAATTGCGGGTTTAAGCGCTCTGGCCAGATCCGGGTGGCCGAGGACGCAGCCGCGATGCAGGCGCTGGAAGACCGGGCTGCTGTCACGACCGCTTTGGGATATGATCATGAGCGACTGATCACCCGGGCCGAATTGAAGGCCCGCATTCCGGCAATCGCCGATCATTGTTTGGGCGCGCTGGTGGTAGACGATGACGGCTTTGCCGATCCGCTGGCGACCGTCCATGCGTGGCGTCACGCCAACACGCAGGCGGATGTCCGGATACGCGAACACACGCGGGTTATGGCCTTGGAAAAGACCCCGGCGGGCCTGCGACTTGCGACCTCGGGTGGTTCTATCGAGGCGAGCAGTGTTGTGAACACTGCCGGTGCCTGGGGAGACAGGATTGCGGGATTTGCCGGAGACGGGATGCCGTTGCGCACGGCAGCACTGCAGATGATCGTGACGGCGCGCATGCCCGCCTTTGTCGATCCAGTGGTGGGATCGCAGGGACGAAAGCTCTCTCTCAAGCAGACGGCAGCGGGCTCCGTGGTAATTGGCGGCGCATATGAGGGGGATGTGGGTGAAGGACCGAATGGGCCGCTGTGTGGCGTACCGCGCGCCGGTCGGGCTGCCAGCAATCTGGCCAACGCGGTCTCGCTGTTTCCGGCACTTCGGACAGCGCGCGTTACGCGCATATGGGCCGGTTTGGAGGGCATGACGCCCGATGGCTTGCCCTATCTGGGCCAAAGCGAAAATTTACCCGGGCTGTTCCACGCTTTCGGCTTTTCTGCACACGGTTTCGCGCTGGCTCCTTTGATAGGACCACTTGTTGCGGATCTGCTGGAGGGAAAGCGGAACAACCATACCATCGCGCCGTTCGCGCCAGGAAGATTTGGCCGAGTCGGGTCCAAACAGAACAAGGAAAACAGAAGGGACTTTGTCACATGATCGAAAGTGCCGGACGCGTGGTCCTGATTTCGGGTGCGTCACGCGGGATTGGCCGGGCTATCGCCTTGTCGCTGCATGCCAAGGGCTACACGATCAGCGCCGGTGCGCGGGATGTTGCCGCGCTGGAACAGGCACTGGACAGCATCCGTGGCGATCGGTTGTTGTGTTTTGCTTATAAGGCGGCAGACCGCGCAACGCACACCGCATGGGTTGAAGGAACGATTGGAGTTTTTGGCCGCATCGACGCACTTGTGAACAACGCCGGCACCTCCAACACCTTTTCAGTCGAGGAAGGCGAGGAGGCAGATCTGGATGCGCTTTGGTCAAGCAACGTCAAAGGTCCGTTGTTCATGACCCGAGCCTGCCTGCCGCATCTGCGAGCAAGCGGTCATGGGCGCGTCGTCAATGTGTCATCCCTGTCGGGAAAGCGGGTGCGCAACAGCAATGTCGCCTATGCGATGACCAAATACGCGGTCATGGCGCTCACTCATGCCACACGTCAGACCGGCTGGGACGATGGCGTAAGAGTGACCGCGCTTTGCCCAAGTTTCGTCGCAACGGATCTGACGGCCGATGTGGTCAAGGTTGGACGCGCAGAGATGATTGACCCGGACGATCTGGCCGAAGTGGCAGCAATGGTGATTGCCCTCCCGAATACGGCGGCAATTGCCGAAATACTTGTCAATTGCAGGTTAGAAGACACGCTCTGACAACTGGTTCTGGCAGAAATAGCAAGACTCGCATGAGAATTGCTTTCATACTGATGAAGACTTCAACGGGGATAGGACAGTATGAGACACTCTGGAAAGACTTGGACATTCTTGACTGCGGCCGCGCTCGGCCTGAGCGCCGCCGCGATGGCTGGATCGGTTGCCAATGCTCAGCAGACAACGCTGAACATTGGTATGGCCAGCGCGGATGCGGGTAAGTTGGATCCGCATATCGCGACGACAACACCGGACAAAGGTCTCTTGCACTGGATGTTCAACGGCCTTGTTAGGATTCAGCCTGGCGAAGCGAGTCCTGCGTTCATCGAGCCTGACATCGCCAGCAGCTGGACCACATCCGACGACGGCCTGACTTGGGTGTTCACACTGCGTGATGATGTTGAATGCCATGGAGACTATGGCAATCTGGACGCTGAGGACGTGGTTTTTTCGCTCAAACGGGCGGCCAATTCGGAGCAATCCAGCTTTTCGGGCGATTTTGCAGCTTTCCAGTCCATCGAAGCGACTGGCCCGTATGAGGTGACTATCACGCTGGCGAACTCTATCCCCAGCCTGCTTGGCACCTTGGTGCCGTATCACGGAGGCAATATCGTCTGCCAGGACGCCGTCGAAGCGCTGGGTGAAGGCTTTGAGCGGACCCCGATCGGCACTGGACCATTCATGTTCGCCGAGTATCAGCCTCAGCAATATGTCAAGCTGGTTGCCAACCCGGAGTACTTCCGTGGTGAACCGGCGATCAAGGAAATCTTCTACCGTTACATTCCCTCTGACGCGAGCCGCGATCTGGCCTTTCAGACCGGCGAGATTGATATGATCTATGGCCGTCAGGATCAGACCTGGGTCGAACGAATCCGAGAGCTTCCGGGCACGACGGTCGCCATCATGTCGCCCGGCGAGATGTCGGTGATCTCGCTCAACAAGACCATGCCCCCGCTCGATGACCTCCGAGTCCGTCAGGCTGTGGCACATGCCATGGATCGCGAGACGATGGTGGCCTTCAAAGGGAAAGATGTGACGCTCCCTGCCATTTCTGTCGTGCCAGAGGGCTATCTTGGCTACACGAGCGACGTGCCGACCTTTGAGTTCAGTGTCGAAAAGGCCAAGGCGCTGCTGGCCGAGGCGGGCTATCCCGACGGGGTCACGATCAACGCGATCCACACCTCGTTGCCGGGTATGCTGAGCACGATGGAAGCGGTGCAATCGTTGCTGCGCGATGCAAATATCAACCTTGAAATTCAAGTTGTGGAGCATGCGACGTTCCATGAGCAGATCCGTCAGGATCTCAGCCAGGTGACCCACTATTCCGCAGCACGCTTTCCAGTGGCGGACACCTATCTGACACAGTTCTTCCATTCGGACGCGATCCCGCTCAAGCCCAACGCGGTCACCAATTTCAGCCATTGTGACGTGGCCGATGCAGAGATCACCGCCGCCCGCACAGAGCCTGATCCCGCCAAGCAGCTGGAGCTTTGGGCCACCGCGCAGCAGAAAATCGCCGCCGAGGTCTGCGCCGTGCCGATCTACCAGAACCTTCAGCTTTGGGCGTGGAAAGACACGCTTGATCTGGGCTTCAAGGTGAATGGATCGCTGAATCTCAGCCCGGCCATCACTGAGGGCTCAAAGTTCACCGAGTGATCTGATCTGACCGACCACATTTCCCGGGCACTTTACTTGCCCGGGTCCATTCATTCGACTCTGGGGGCGCGATGAGCGGTTTTGTCCTGAAACGTATGGGCTTTGCCGTGATCACATTGATCGCGGTTCTTACCATCGTGTTTTTCATCGTGCGGATTTTGCCCGGTGATCCTGCCATGGTCATTCTGGGCGATCAGGCCAGTCAGCAATCCATCGACCTGCTGCGCGCCAGGCTCGGGCTCGACCGGCCGATGATCGTGCAGTATTATGAATTCATGTCAGGCGTCGCCGTTGGCGACTGGGGCGTATCCATGGTTTCGGGGCGCCCGGTCATCACTGAGATCCTCAAGGTCTTGCCCGCGACGCTGGAGTTGACCATCGCGGCGCTGATCCTCGGTGCGGCCATCGGCATTCCTCTCGGGGTTTGGGCGGCCATATCGCGCAATACGATCCCCGATTACCTGATAAGGCTCGCTTCTCTGTTAGGTTTGTCCTTTCCCGCGTTTGTTTCAGCGGTTCTGTTGCTCTTTGCCTTTGCCATCTATCTGCCGTGGTTTCCGGTGATGAGTTCTGGACGCGGGACATCTTTGGGTGCCCGTCTGAACGATTTGGCACTGCCCGCGATCAACCTCGGTCTGATTATGGCGGCCTATATCACCCGCGTCTCGCGTTCTGCCATGCTGGAAGTGCTGGGACAGGATTATGTGCGCACCGCCAAGGCCAAGGGTATTTCCTTCAGTGCGATCATCTGGCGGCACTGTTTGCGCAACACGATGATCCCGGTGGTGACGGTTGTCGGCCTCTATCTGGGCATTCTGATCGGCAATTCGGTCCTGACCGAGATCGTGTTCAACCGGCCCGGTCTGGGGCGATTGATCGTCGGTGCGCTGAACCAGCGCGACTATACTATGCTGCAAGGCATGATGGTCATCTACACCCTGCTTGTTGTGGTGGTGAATCTGCTCACCGATTTGACCTACGGGCTGATCGATCCAAGGATCAAATACTCATGAGTGTTCAAGAGCCCACATCCGAGGTCGCCAAAGTTTCCTATTTCCGCCTGACGCTGAAGGCTCTCGGGTTCGGGCTGGTCAAGGCGTTCAACACCAACAAGACGTCGTGGGTCGGGCTGGGGTTGTTTGCCTTTGTCTGCCTGCTGGCGGCGCTGGCCCCGCTGATCGCGCCGCATGATCCTCTGGATCAAAACATCCTCGACCGGCTGGAGGGACCGTCCGCGGAATACTGGATGGGCACCGACGCTTACGGTCGCGATACGCTCAGCCGTATCCTACATGGAGCGCGTATATCGCTCATGATCGGTCTGGTCTCGATCTCGGCGGCGCTGCTGATCGGGACGGTTATCGGGCTTGTCGCGGGCTATGTCGGGGGCAAGACGGATATCATCGTGATGCAGATCATGGATGTGCTGCTGGCTTTTCCGTCGCTAATCCTCGGGCTGATCGTTGTCGCCATGCTGGGGCCGAGCATCAGCAATCTGATCATTGCCATTGCCCTGACGGCCATTCCGCCCTTTGCCCGAATCGCCCGCGCGCCGACGATCGTCGTCAAGGAACGCGAATTCGTCGAGGCGGGCCGCGCGCTGGGCTATTCCAATATCCGACTGATGGGAGGCCACATCCTGCCCAACATCCTGCCCGAAGTGCTGGTCATGGGCTTTTTGTGGCTAGCCACGGCGATCCGGGTCGAAGCATCGCTGGCCTTTATCGGCCTTGGCGTCAGCCCGCCCACGGCGACATGGGGCGGCATGATCCGTGAAGGGTTCGAGAACATCCTCGACAGCTTCTGGCTGGCTTTCTTTCCCTCTGTCGCGATCCTGATCGTGGTCTTTGCGTTGAACCTGCTGGGCGACGGTCTGCGGGATGCGATCGACCCACGGCTGCGTGGAGAATCCTGATGGGTGTCGATCCTGTCCTGCGCGTCGAGCATCTGACTACGAGTTTCCGGGTCGATGGCAAGCCCGTGCCGGTGGTGCGCGATCTGAGCTTTACCATCGGCCCGCAGGAGACGCTGGCCGTGGTTGGCGAATCCGGGTCGGGTAAGTCGGTTACGGCCCTGTCGATCATGCGCCTTGTGTCGGAGGCAACCGGCCAAATCGAGGGCACGATCACGCTGGATGGCACCAATCTGACCAAACTGACCGAGGCCGCAATGCGAGATGTGCGCGGCGGCAAGATTGGCATGATCTTTCAGGAGCCGATGACCAGCCTCAATCCGGTGCTGACCGTCGGCTTTCAGGTGGCCGAAGTACTGCAACGGCATCGCGGCATGGATGCCGCCGCAGCGCAGGCGGAGACGCTAAGGTTGTTCGATCTGGTGCGCATTCCGGATTCCCGGTCGCGTCTTTTGGAGTTCCCGCACACGTTTTCGGGCGGGATGCGCCAGCGGGTGATGATCGCGATGGCGCTGGCCTGCCAGCCGCGTCTTCTGATCGCCGATGAGCCGACGACGGCACTGGACGTGACGATTCAGGCGCAGATCCTGCAACTGATCCGTGAATTGCAGGCTGAAGTCGGCATGTCGGTCATGTTCATCACGCATGATATGGGTGTGGTCGCGGAGGTCGCGGACCGGGTCATCGTCATGTTGAATGGCGAGATGGTCGAACAACGCCCTGTCAAGGATATTTTCGCCGATCCCCAACACCCTTATACCAAAAAACTGCTCAGTGCGGTTCCGGTTCTGGGCTCCCTGTCGGATAGCGAGCTGCCGCGCCAGTTTGCCCGCCTGTCGAGCAAGGCCGAAGAGGCCGTCGTTCCGCCGCCGAAAAGCGAGCCCGACAAGCGCGGCGAGGTCATTCTGGATGTGCAGAACCTTTCCACCCGGTTCGATGTGCGCGGCGGTATGCTGGGGCGGGTGCGTGGGAGCGTGCATGCGGTCGAGGACGTCTCGTTTCAGCTGCGCGCGGGTGAGACGCTCGCTCTGGTGGGCGAATCGGGCTGTGGCAAATCCACGACCGGACGCTCCATCCTGCGGCTCATCGAGCCTGCGGCGGGGCGCATCACCTTTGAAGGTAAGGATCTGTCAAAGGCCAACCCGACCGAGTTGCGTGCGATGCGGCGGCGAATCCAGATGATTTTTCAGGACCCTTACGGCTCACTCAATCCGCGCAAAACAGTGGGAGCGGCGATCCGGGAGCCGATGATCGTGCACGGATTGCGCAATTCGTCCGAGGCCGACGCCGAAGTGGCGCGGCTGCTGGACACGGTCGGTCTGCTTCCGGAACACGCCTTGCGCTTTCCGCATGAGTTTTCGGGCGGACAGCGCCAGCGGCTTTGTATCGCGCGCTGCCTCGCGCTGGAGCCAAAGCTGATCGTGGCCGATGAGAGTGTCTCGGCGCTGGATGTGTCGATCCAGGCACAGGTGATCAATCTGCTGCTGGATCTGCAACGCAACCTCGGGCTGGCGTTCCTGTTCATTAGTCACGATATCGCGGTGGTGGAGCGGGTCAGCCATCGCATCGCGGTCATGCTGCTGGGAGAGATCGTCGAGATCGGCCCGCGTCGCGCGATCCTGGAGAATCCGCAGCATCCTTACACGCAAAGCCTGATCTCGGCGGCACCAATCCCCGATCCGTCGATCCGCCGGGTCCGCTCTGGCCTGATCACCGACGAGATCAAGAGCCCCGTCCGGGCGCTGGACTGGGTGCCGCATCCGTTGCCGTTCCATGAGGTGGCACAGGGTCACTTCGTGCGCCAGACAGCGTCATGACGCGCGGCTTGGCTGGTGCAGCGGAGGACAATGGTGAAAGAAGGATTCGACTTGAGCCGGGCAGAGTGGTTTCGTAGCTTTCACTCAAGACGAAAACAGACCCATTTAAGTACTTTCACAGTAGCCCCGAAATTATCCGGTTGGCGGTGATGATGTACGTTCGCTTTCCACTTTCGCTCCGCAATGTCGAGGATCTGCTGCACGAGCGCAGCATAGAAATCAGCCACGAAACGGTGCGGTGCTGGTGGAATAGATTTGAGCTGATGTTTGCCGCTGAAATCCGACGAAACCGGGTGAGCGGAATGTGTGCATATTCGAATTGGCAGTGGCACCTCGATGAGGTTTTCGTGAAGATCAATGGCGAGATGCACTACCTGTGACGGGCGGTTGATCACGAGGGCTAAGGCGCTGAAAGTAAGAGTTGGATCTCAGTCGCGTATGCATCCAATGGGATTCCAAACTACTGGTCTGCATAATAAATTCAATGGCTTAGGCGGAAGAGAAGGTTCGATACCAGTCGCGTCCGCTCCGCCATATTTCCCAATATAGTCTAATAATTTCAATTGCTTGCAGTAATTTTGTTGCAGGCCACCCCCAATTTAGGCCGCCATTCCGAATTTGCATGAACTCGGTCTGCCTTCTTTGTGACTTTAACCTGTTCTGGGCGAAATTGGCTTTCAGCGTGAGTCGACATTCAGATGACATTGAAACTGAGTTTTCTTCTGAACTGCTGCAAGGCGACTTGGGTTTGTCAAATATACAATCGCCCAATAATCGCGTCGTCAAACCGAAACTGCCTGATGGTGGCTTTGGTCATGTCACCGATCGATCCACCGTCCAAACGACGTAACTGTCCCCCGTCACAACCACCTCAATCTCGGGACAGGCCGAAAGGATGTTTGCAATATTCATGTTGTTCGTGACCACCAAAAGCCTCTAATGATTGAGCAATTCCGACGCATCGGCTTCCGTGGTGGTGCCGACATTATAAGAACAGCGAGCAACTGTGAGGGATATGCCGTGCGCAAATTCGGGCGATGTCGACCTTGGTCGATTGGTTCAGTTGTCGCCTTTCGCTGTAACCGATGTTCACGGTGTTCGAGGATAAGATCGCGCCGCCGTGTACCCTTTCTAGCTGGCCGGAGCCGGCCAGATCCGTCAGATCACGACGGATCGTCTGGGGCGTAACGCCAAAATAGGTGACAAGCCCATCCACAGTGACCTTGCCTTCACGTCTGGTTATATTGATGATCTCCGGCTTGCGCAGCGTTTGCGCCATTACGTCAATTCCCTCGGCTTTCGCCCACCGACTGTTTTAACGCGGATCCGTTCGAAGTCGCGCTGTTTGGACTGCGATTGCACTGCAACGGACGCCCAATCGCGCTCAAACTCGGCAATTTGGGAATAATAAGTAAGATTTTGTATAAAATTTTCAGATAGATATCAGATAACGATCATATTCGAACTTTTTTTCCTTCCTTTAATGCGCGGTTTGCGTCACCTTTTCGTCATGCAGGTGGGAGACCTGTGATGGGGGATGTCTTGGGAACAGATTTCGATCTGCTTATTATTGGCGGCGGCATCAACGGATGTGGCACAGCGCGTGATGCTAGTGGTCGCGGCATGTCTGGTTGCTTGGCCGAGATGAATGACATTGCCTCTGCCACGTCGGCGTTGTCGACCAAGCTTTTATACGGCGGCCTGCGTTACCTTGACTGTTTCGAATTTCGTCAGGTGCGCAAAGCGCTTGTCGAGCGCGAGGTTTTGTTGAAGGCGATACCACACTTCGCTTGGCCGATACGCTTTGTGCTGCCCTACCACAAAAGTATGCGCTTTGATCTAAACACCCCTGCGTCCAAATTGCTCAGCATGATCATGCCCTGGATGAAGGGGCTTGGGCCTGCATGGTTGGTACGTTTCGGCCTGTTTTTGTACAACATCCTGGGTGGTCGCGAGGTATTTGTGGGAACCTCACGGCTGGAATTGCACAACGCCCCCGAAGGTATACCGCTCGCCTCACGCTTTGAGACCGCATATGAGTACTCAGACTGCTGGGTCGAGGACTCGCGCCTTGTGGTGCTGAACGCGCGGGATTCCGGAAAGCGTGGCGCATCCATCCGAATGCGAGAGAAAGTGATCAGCGCGGACGTTGTTGATGGTGCATGGGATGTGGCCTTGCAAAACACGATTTCGGGCCAGTCATCAAAGGTCGCAGCGGCGATGGTCGTGAATGCGGCAGGACCGTGGGTCGGCGACGTTCTACGCGGGACATTGAAGAGCAATCAACAAGGCAACGTCCGACTGTTGCGCGGCAGTCACATCGTGACAAGGCGTCTGTTTGAGAATGACAAATGCCTTTTCTTTCAAGGCACTGACGGGCGGATCATTTTTGCAATCCCTTACGATACGGACTTCACTTTGATCGGGACAACTGAAGCTGACCACGGCGATCCATCACAAAAGCCTGTCTGTACGGAGCAAGAGCGAGAGTTCTTGATCACATTTATCAATGCGTACCTTGCCAAGCCGACAACGCAGGATGACGTTGTCTGGACCTATTCCGGCGTAAGACCGTTATATGATGACGGTGTCAGCAGTGCATCGGCAGCCACACGGAACCATGTATCAAAACTGGATCAAACTCGTGGTGCGCCATCCCTGAATGTATTTGGCGGCAAGGTCACAACGTCCCGGCGCCTGGCCGAAAGCGCTCTTGAAAAAATCGCAGACGCAGTTCCAAATGTCCAAGGTCCTTGGACGGCGGGCGTCCCTTTGCCTGGCGGAGATTTTCCGGTGGACGCTGTGGCCGCGCTGGTTCGCGCGCCCAAAACCGCGTATCCCGTCTTGACTGATCGATGGGTACAGCGTCTGGTGCGAGCCTATGGCAGCGAAGTGAAAGACGTTCTTTGTGACGCCGCATCGGTAAAAGATCTGGGTGTGGAATTTGGCGCAAGTTTGACCCTGCGCGAAGTCGAATGGCTTATGAAGAATGAATTTGTGCACGCCGGGGATGGCGTTGTCTGGCGCAGGTCTAAACTTGGGCTGCGCATGACCGCAGCGCAGATTGCCGACCAGGGCGAATGGATAACGGACAAACAAAGCGGAACGCTTGCCGCGACGGCTGAGTAAGGGAAAGACGATGACACTCGAATTGCGCAATGTCTCAAAGGTCGTTGACGGTTTGGCGCACATCCACGCGACCGATCTGACGCTCAACAAGGGCACGATGAACGTTCTGCTCGGGCCGACGCTTTCTGGGAAAACATCGCTGATGCGATTGATGGCGGGCTTGGACGTGCCAACCACGGGGCAGGTGTTTTGGGAAGGCAATGATGTGACCGGCATGCGTGTGCAGGACCGCAAAATCGCGATGGTATACCAGCAATTCATTAACTACCCATCCATGTCGGTTTACGACAACATCGCATCGCCGCTGCGCCTGATGGGAAAGTCCGCACAGGAAATTGATGCGGCCGTCAAAAAATCCGCCGACTTGATGCAACTGTCCGCGATGCTTGACCGGAAACCGCTGGAATTGTCTGGCGGTCAACAGCAGCGCTGTGCGCTGGCGCGGGCTTTGGTCAAGGATGCCGGTCTGGTGTTGCTGGACGAACCTCTCGCCAACCTTGATTACAAGCTGCGCGAAGAACTGCGTGTAGAAATTCCAAAGATCTTCGAAGAGGCAGGATCGATCTTTGTCTATGCTACCACCGAACCCGAAGAGGCGCTGCTGCTCGGCGGCAACACGGCAGCACTTTGGCAGGGTCAGGTGCGCCAATTCGGGTTGACCCCTGATGTGTACCGCCAGCCCACTGACGCAACAACGGCGCGTGTGTTCAGCGACCCGCCCATGAATTTCCTCAAGATCAATAAGACCGGCAGCAAGATTGTGTTCGGTAACGACCAGTCCGCTATGGCTACTGGGCCATTCGCCAACCTTGCGGATGGTCGATACCTCGCGGGTTTCCGCCCCAACCACGTTGAATTGCAACAAAAGGCTGTGGGCGCACTGGAATTTGCCACAACGCTTGTTGTCACGGAACTGACGGGTTCCGAAACCTTCATTCACCTCAACCATCAAGGGGACAAATGGGTTGGCGTCATACACGGCATCCATGATCTGGAACTGGGCGCGGCACTCAGCGTCCATATCGATCCGCGCCATGTTTATGTGTTCAACGAAGACGGCGATCTGGTGGCACCCGCCGCCTATGCGCTGGCCGCTTGAGGGGGTATTAGAATGGCTAAAATCACTTTGGACAACCTCGCGCACGCCTACTACCCCAACCCCAAGGGCGAAGACGACTTTGCTTTGAAGGAATTGAACCACGTGTGGTCAGACGGCGAAGCCTATGCCCTGCTGGGGTCTTCTGGCTGTGGGAAATCCACGCTGCTGAATATCATTTCGGGCCTGTTGCATCCCAGCCAGGGACGCATCCTGTTTGACGACAAGGACGTGACGCAGTCCTCCACGGCTGACCGTAACATCGCGCAGGTTTTCCAGTTTCCGGTGGTCTACGATACGATGACGGTGCGGGCCAACCTTGCGTTCCCTCTGAAAAACCGGGGCGCTGATCCGCAATACATTGCCCAACGCGTACAGCAGATCGGTGCCATGATCGGCATGGAGGCCGAGCTTGATAAACGCGCCCGGGGTCTGACAGCAGATGCAAAGCAAAAGATCAGCCTTGGCCGTGGCATGGTGCGCGAAGACGTGAACGCATTGCTTTTTGATGAACCACTGACGGTGATTGATCCGCACATGAAGTGGGAGTTGCGCACGCAGTTGAAATCACTGCACCACGAATTTGGCCACACCATGATCTATGTGACGCACGACCAGACCGAGGCGCTGACATTTGCGGACAAGGTTGTGGTGATGTTCGACGGGCGCGTGGTCCAGATCGGCACTCCCGAAGAACTGTTCGACAAGCCGCAACACACGTTTGTCGGCTACTTTATCGGTTCGCCGGGGATGAACGTCATTCCTGCCAAGATTTCCGGAAACAGCGCCGTCGTTCAAGGCATCGATGTGCCGTTGGCCAATGGATACGGTGCGCTGGAAGGCAAAACCGAGATTGGCATCCGGCCCGAATTCGTGACACTTACCGAAAGCGACGGGTTGCCGGTCAAAGTGCGCCGGGTCGAGGACGTGGGGCGGCACAAAATCGTCCGGGCCGAGTTGTTCGGAAACGAAATCAACATTCTGGTGGATGAAGACCAATCGATCTCGCCGGATATGAACCACATTACTTTCGATACAAGCCGCGTGAACGTCTACGTCGACGATTGGCTCAAGCCCGGAAAGGTCGCCTGATGGAAAAGACAGTCAATCAAAAGGCGTGGTTTCTGGTTCTTCCGGTTCTGGTCCTCGTCGCATTCTCGGCCGTGATCCCGCTGATGACGGTCGTGAACTACTCTGTTCAGGACACGTTTGGGCAGAACCAGTTTTTCTGGGTCGGCCTCGAATGGTTCGAAGAAATGCTTCACTCGGAACGCATGTGGGATGCTTTGGGACGACAGCTGATGTTCTCGGCAATCATCCTTGCCATTCAGATCCCTTTGGGTGTTTTCGTGGCGCTCAACATGCCCAAAAGCGGGTTTTGGTCCAGCTTTTGTCTGGTTGTGATGTCGCTGCCTCTGCTGATCCCATGGAATGTGGTGGGTACGATCTGGCAGATTTTCGGAAGGGTCGACATTGGTCTGTTGGGCTTTACTCTGGATGCCTTGGGTATTTCCTACAACTACACCCAAGACACATTTGCCGCGTGGGTCACGATCATCATCATGGACGTCTGGCACTGGACGTCGCTGGTCGCCTTGCTGGCCTTTGCCGGCCTAAAGTCGATCCCTGATGCATATTATCAAGCCGCCAAAATCGATCAGGCCAGCCGTTGGGCCATCTTCCGTTACATCGAATTGCCCAAGATGATGGGTGTTCTGATGATCGCCATCCTGCTGCGCTTCATGGACAGCTTCATGATCTACACCGAGCCATTTGTGGTCACAGGGGGCGGGCCGGGTAATGCCACAACGCTGCTTTCAATCGATCTGGTCAAGATGGCTTTGGGTCAGTTTGACCTGGGACCGGCCGCCGCGTTTTCGATCATGTACTATCTGGTGATCCTGCTGATTTCATGGGTGTTTTATACCGTGATGGTCAATATCGAAAAGAAGGAGGGGTAAGCCATGAGTGACGCCACCGCACACCCCGCAAGCCTGACAGCCGCGCAACCCAAAAAGCGGTTCAAGGTCAAAGGCTCCGTCATCGTAATGACGCTGTATCTGCTGTTTTTGATGCTGCCGATCTACTGGCTGCTGAACATGAGCCTCAAGACCAACACCGAGATTCTCAACACATTCTCCTTGTGGCCGCGCAACCTGACCTTTGAAAACTATGTCACAATCCTGACGGATCCGGCTTGGTACACAGGTTATATCAACTCGATCATCTATGTGGTGATGAACACCTTCATTAGCCTGACGGTCGCACTTCCGGCTGCCTATGCGTTCAGCCGCTACCGGTTTATGGGAGACAACCATCTGTTTTTCTGGCTGCTGACAAACCGCATGGCGCCGCCTGCCGTTTTCGCCCTGCCGTTCTTTCAGCTTTATTCGTCCGTGGGTCTGTTTGACACGCACATCGCGGTTGCCTTGGCGCACTGTCTGTTCAACGTGCCGCTCGCGGTCTGGATCTTGGAAGGCTTCATGCGTGGTGTGCCCAAAGAGATTGACGAGACGGCCTATATCGACGGCTACAGTTTCGGGCGGTTCTTTGTAAAAATATTCATGCCGCTGATTGCATCCGGCATAGGGGTCGCCGCCTTCTTTTGCTTTATGTTTTCGTGGGTGGAATTGCTGCTCAGCCGCACCCTGACAACTGTCGATGCCAAGCCAATCTCGGCGATCATGACACGGACCCAAGGGGCCGCAGGGATTGATTGGGGCGTGTTGGCCGCTGCCGGCGTGCTGACGATCGTGCCGGGCGCTTTGGTTATCTACTTCGTACGCAACTACATCGCCAAGGGCTTTGCCTTGGGTCGCGTGTAAGCGCGCTATACAAGAGAGGATATTGATATGGACTGGATGGCATGGACTTGGCCCACGGCAGTATTTTTTTTCATCATCGCGATTACACTGCTGACTTTCACCGTGCTTGCGATCAAGTTTCCTGAAACACCCCGAAAGGGGATATTACGAATTGAGACGACGCGTGGCGATCGTCTCTTTATCACACTGCTCGGTTCTGCCTTTATCAATCTGGCATGGCTGGGCGTGGTCGGTGCGAACCAACCGGTCGCGCTGATTGTCTGCCTTGTTTACGCTTTCGCGGTGTTCCGCTGGGTTTGAAACAAGGATCGAACGCGGTAAGGGGCAACACCTCGCCGCGCAAAACTACTGAACCGTCATTTCCGAATAGGGAGGAACCAATGACATTCTCACTTAAATCAAGCACGGCGCTTGCGCTTTCGCTTGGCATGCTGAGCACGCCGGTGTTCGCTGACATGGATGCCGCACGGGCATTCCTGGATAGCGAAATCGGTGACCTTTCAGTGTTGCCACGCGCAGAGCAAGAAGCAGAGATGCAGTTCTTTGTGGATGCGGCACAACCGTACCAGGGCATGGAAATCAAAGTTGTCTCTGAAACGATCGCAACGCACGAATACGAAAGCCAGGTGCTTGCACCGGCCTTCACCGCGATTACCGGTATCCAGGTGACACATGACCTGATCGGCGAAGGCGATGTTGTTGAAAAGCTGCAAACGCAAATGCAGTCGGGCGAGAACATTTATGACGCCTATATCAACGACTCCGATCTGATCGGGACACACTGGCGCTACCAGCAAGTGCGTAACCTGACAGACTGGATGGCAGGCGAGGGTGCAGCCGTTACGCTGCCAACCTTGGACGTCGATGATTTCATCGGTACGTCCTTCACAACCGGCCCGGATGGCAAACTGTACCAACTGCCAACACAACAGTTCGCGAACCTCTATTGGTTCCGCTATGACTGGTTCAACGACGAAAAGAACAAGGCCGACTTCAAAGAAGCGTACGGTTACGATCTGGGCGTTCCGGTTAACTGGTCAGCATATGAAGACATCGCTGAGTTCTTTACAGGCCGCGACCTGAGCCATCTCGACGTCGAAGGCGAAGTCTTTGGTAACATGGACTACGGCAAGAAAGACCCGTCCTTGGGTTGGCGCTATACTGACGCGTGGATGTCCATGGCTGGCATGGGCGATGTAGGCGAGCCAAACGGTCTGCCCGTCGATGAATGGGGCATTCGTGTCAACGAAAACTCCCAACCAACAGGTTCCTGTGTGGCCCGCGGTGGTGCGACGAACTCGCCTGCGGCTGTCTATGCTGTGACCAAGGCCATCGAATGGCTTGAAAAGTACTCGCCACCTGCGGCGGCTGGTATGACATTCAGCGAAGCGGGACCAATCCCTGCGCAAGGTAACGTCGCGCAGCAGATGTTCTGGTACACGGCCTTTACGGCGGCGACGGTTCTGCCCGACCTGCCTGTGATGAATGCTGACGGCACGCCCAAGTGGCGCATGGCACCATCGCCACACGGCGTTTACTGGAAAGAGGGTCAGAAAATCGGCTATCAGGACGCAGGATCCTGGACGTTGATGAAATCCACACCTGTGGACCGCGCACAGGCTGCTTGGCTCTATGCACAATTCGTTGTGTCCAAGACAGTTGACCTGAAGAAGTCTGATGTGGGTCTGACCTTCATCCGCGAGTCCACCATTGACTCCGAGCACTTCACCGAGCGTGCGCCACGTTTGGGTGGTTTGGTAGAATTCTACCGCTCCCCCGCGCGCGTTCAGTGGTCACCAACTGGCACAAACGTGCCTGACTACCCCAAGCTGGCGCAACTGTGGTGGCAGAACATCGGCGACGCTATGTCCGGTGCGAAGACACCTCAAGAAGCACTCGACCAGCTGTGTGCCGATCAGGAACGTGTGCTTGAGCGTCTTGAGCGTGCAGGCGTTCAGGGTGATCTTGGCCCCGTCTTGAACGAAGAGATGAGTGCCGAGCACTGGTTTTCGCAGCCCGGCGCCCCGTTCCCCAAACTGGAGAACGAGGACGAAGAGCCAAAGACAGTCGCCTATGACGAGCTGATCAAATCCTGGCAATAAGCCGGACTTAAAACGACGCGGGGCG
>CAYGQZ010000040.1:0-22705 GCA_964352055.1 uncultured Rhodobacterales bacterium | reverse complement strand
CGTTCCCCGACAGCGGCCTTTCGTGTAGCGTGCGGCGAAAGCCGGGTGAGAGCCCACACTGCGAATTTGTATTCTGTGCTGCCTGCGCTCGCAGCGTGAAAACCCGCTGCGCTACCGGGATATCGCTGCTGCATCGCAGTGGCGATTGCAGTCATTCGTGCAGGCCGCAGCAAGGATTGGGCTTCGAACTCACACTGCGGAGATTCTGTTGAAAAACTCCTAGTTTCAAACACCATGATTTTTGGGCAAAAACCCATCACATCAATAAGTCAGATGAGATCGTTCGTGAGGCGTCTAGAGCTGACACATGAGCGGTGAAAGGCCAATTTGGCCGAACCCCACGCCACCAAAAACTCGTCGATCTGTAGGGCGAATAATTGCATCAATCAGAGCCAAAACGGAGTTTTTCAACAAAATCCGGACAAACCCGCCTTTCGCTGATGCAGCGTTTGCTAACACCGAAAATCCTCGCTTCGGCAACGCAGGAAATTCGGCGGCGCAACGATATTAGCAACTGTATTTTCAGCCCGCCTAAGAAGCCCAATTTTGGCCAGATTTGCATAGTGCGTTGACGATATTGATGAGCTTGCGTGCAACAGCAGTGATCACGACCTTATCTGGTTTTCCAGCTGCGCGGAGCCGATCTGCGAAGGTTTCCAGGACTGGGTTATGTTGGCTGGCGACAAGCGCTGCCTGGAACAGGACATGTCTCAGCAGTCGCCGACCACCGCCAATTGCTCGCTTGCTACGCATTGCTCCACTGTCACGTTTCCGACCGGTCCAACCTGTCAGAGTTATTGGGAGAATCCACGCCTTTCGAATGACGCTTGCCGGTTTCTGTCATTACGTAAACCATGACCGACCCTGTCCAGCTAAAGGTGAATAACCCGGAAATGGCGATCATTGGTCCTATGAGGCGCCAAGAATATGGCAACCCGACTTTCGCGTCGCCCAAAGTGGTGTAGGATTCAAGTACGAAGTAGAAAGAATTGCGAAAACCGCTGATCAGCCCGAAATACCAGATCGGGAAAGCCCAGATCAGTGTTTCCAAAAGATGTACGCTGGCCAGCAACGCAATTGTAATGCTGACCAGAAAGCTGACCCGCCATTGGGCCGTGCCTTGACTGAAACGCGCAAAGCGCACTGCGAAGAATTTTGACACCTCCCCCATGAACCAGCCGTGCACGGAGATAACCAACACCAAAACCATCAGCCCGAAGCCCAGTTCAGTGAGCAGATTGGGATCTTTCAAGCTTGATACGACGGTCGTTCCTACCGTGTTCAGAACAGGATCGACCGCGTCTTTCACAATGCTATTGTCGGCCATTGACACCTCACTCTACAGAACCGAGACCAAAGGTAAACGGTACCCGCTTAGTTTTCGCAGAGATCAAACTGGCGCCTCCTAAGTCGAGTGATGCTCTTCATAGGCTGCGGCATTCTTCGTTTGGGTCCCGTTTATCTCCAAATACGTCGTTTGCGAGGGGAACGCAAAATCAGCACCGCATTCATCCACGATGTCTGCGATTCTCAAAAGGATTTCCTCCTGAATCGCCAGAAAGGTGTCTTGGTCGCGGCAGAGCAGATAGGCGAAGATCTCGATATCAAGGGAATAGGCGCCGTAGCCGACGAACCGTACGCGTACAGGCTCCTCCAGGACCCGAGGGTGATAGAGGAGCAGCTTTTGCAGTTCCTCAAGAACCTTACGCAGCTGTTCCGGGGTGGTTTCGTAGCGGAGGCCCAGAACGGTTCTGAGCAGGCGTTGATCGCGGGCGTTGAAGTTGTCCAATTGCATTTGTGAGAATTCGGCGTTGGGGATGGTAACGATCGTCCGCTCCAACGAACGAACCCGTGTTGATCGCAAACCGATCTGCTCGACGGTGCCCATCTGGTCGCCGTAGCGGCAGAAATCGCCAACCCGAACCGGGCTGTCCGCGAACAGGGTCAATCCACCGATGATGTTCTCCAGTGTTGGTCGGATGGCGAGGGCAATCGCAAGTCCGCCAACGCCGAGACCGGCCACCAATGGAGCGATGGGGATGCCGATGGCCCCGGCCGCATAGATACTGAGGTAGACGAGAATGACGATACTGATCAGACGAAAAACAATCCGCAGAAGGGCGGCGTCTACCCTTCGCTTGTCTGGTGATCCTTCTTGCCTGTATGCGAAACCGTCCGCAAGACGAGAGGACAGTACGAGGGTCAGCCAGGCAAGGCCGCCCACCTGTACGGCCAAGGCAATGTACGACACGGTCGCGATTGAAACTTCGTAGAGTCCGATAGCATTGATGGATATTCGCTTAACCATTTCTGCGATCACCACGGTGAAGAGCAGAGCCAGAGGCTCTCCAAATCTAACCGTTGGCCGTTTCAGACGATGGCGGTCATCCCACCGAGCACCCAATCGATATGCCAACCAAATCAAATATCCGGACACGAGGATCAGAAAGAAGGCTGATATCCATTGCCATATTGCTTGCCCAAGAACGACCAATTGCGCCCAGTCAGGCAAGGAATCCGGAAAGTCCCGTGGAATCCACCGCCCGGGAGTTGAGATATATTCGCTGTACAAGCCGACGCTTGCGCCGGACTTGTAAGGCAGACCCTTAGCCAGCGCATAATAGGCATCGAGATTTTCGATCGTTTCCTTTGTGAACAGGAATTCGCCAGCGTCCGGCCCCTCCGCGATCTTGGCGATCTCGATCCTCGTATTGGGAACGGTCCATCGCACGATCCCCTCTTGCGTGACCTGTTCATCGTCCGGAATTGCAGAGAACGGCGGCAACGCCACTCTGTCCAGGATTTCCTTGAGCAGGATCATCTTGATGGCAATTGTCGTGTCTCGATCTACAGCCGTGATCTCGCTGAAATCGAATGTGTCGCGGGCGCGTGTCAGCAGCCTTTCGGTGTTCGCACCGTATCTGTCGTTCCGCCAGTCTTCGATGGCTGTGGTGATATCGCGAAGATAGGTTCGGAAAGTGTCGCGCGGACTTGACGTGTCCGCCGCCCGCAACGGATAGGGATCCTCGATCGCGCCGAGGACCGCGCCGAGATCGCTGTTCTGAGCAGCCAATTGAGACGCCGGAAGAGTAATGACGAGGGCCAATATCCAAAGACCCTGCCTGAGCGCAATTCCGATCATGCCGAGTCGCTCTTTCCTATTCGCATTCGCGCCTCTGGCTGCCGCGGTCTCATTATCCAAATGGAGTCTGTCCGAGTTCGTGGCCGCGTGAGTTCCGGTCAAGCCGAGGCGATATGAATATGCTTGCATCAATTGAGCCCTGCTTCGGCAAAATACTTCAAGGCGCCTTCGTGGAAAGGAACGTCCAGTTCCGTTTCACTCATCTCGTCTTCAGTCAGAGACAGGAACAACGGCGACAATGCCTGAAGCAGGTCCAAGCTTTCAAAATATGCCTTGGTAATCTCGTAGATCACGTTCTCTTCGACCTTGGCTGTAGTCGCCAGCATCGATGGAACGCCCAGGGTCGGCGTATCCCGAGGATTGCCTCTGTAAGTGCCTCCCTTTATCGCACCGCTAACGTAAAACGGGTTCTGCCGGGCAAGTTTTTCGGTGATTTCAGGCGAAACGTCCACAAGGTTGATATCGCATAGTATTGCGGCCTCCCTGACCGTCGGGTTGGGATTCCCGATTGTGTACACGAACGCGTCGAACTCATCGTCGCATAGAGCCTCGGCCAGGTTCGATGCCTTGAATGTGGAGACATCGGTCACCTCCTCGCCGGACCAGCTGTGGGCGTCCATAAGCACATCCATGGCATGCCGTCGGCTCGAATCCTCGCGGCCCGCATAGACCCGCTTGCCTTTCAGGTCCTCGAAGGTGTCCATGTCCCGTCCACCTCGGGCAACGACCGTGAAATGTTCGATATACAATCCGAATACCAGGCGGAGATCCTTGAATGATCCCTCTTCGCTGAACGGTTCGTTCCCGTAGAAGGCCCGATGAAGCTCGTCTGATTGGGCCATTGCGAGGTCGACGTCGCCCTCTCGCAAGTCCTTGATGTTCGGGATGGAACCACCGGTGATTTCGACGGTGCAACTGATCCCATGCTCGACGCGGTTTTCGTTGGTCAGCTTGCAGATCGCCCCACCAACTGGGTGGTACAGGCCGCCGACACGACCGGTCGCGATCGTCACCGAGGTCTCCTTCTCAGTCGCCTCGATCTCCTCGACTGCGCCGACCTGAGCGCCAAACCCGACCGCGATGGCGCTGACCAAAATGGTCACCCTCACCGCGTTCATGCGACTTGCCTAGCGTTCCCGAGTGCGGTTGCCGATCCATGTCGGCTAGCGCTGCCGCACATCACTTGCAGCACGGATGGGCCATGGATGGAGGTCACCACGGCGTCGGCGACATCGGCGGTCGCCTCGTCGAGTGCCGTAACCGTGGCGCTCGGGGGCTTGACAGCGAAATTTTTCTTGTCGGGATGCCACCGCATGATGAACTGCGCGAGCAACGCGTAACGCGTCATCTTCGCGGAGCGATCGGTGAAGAGGATCACGATGGACGAAACGACAGTGGGTAAACCCGCAGACGATTTCTTCGATCTCGGCAGCCAATTGGCGACGATGGCTTCAAAATCCGCCGTGCTCATGTCGGCATGGGTGACGGCGACGATCTCCATCCAGTCTTTTTCGGTGAACTTTGCCATCGCGGCGTGGTCGCCGGACAGAGCAGCCTTGAACGGTTCCGTGTCCTTCCAGTCCGGATGCTCAGGCGCTATCTCGGCCAACCGGTCCAGAGCGAACAGGCCCTGCCCGTAGAGCGGGTGCTCGACCCGGGTCGTGCCGTCCTGGTCGAAGGTGGCGATGCGGTCTTCCGGAGCGACGAAGTTCGTGTCACCCTCGGTGGTCGTTTCCGCGACAAAATCAAGGATTGCCTGCTTTGCAGCCCCGGTGTTCCAGGATGGTAGCGGATCATTCTGTGCGTGAATCGGCATGGGCGCTGCAAAGAGCGCAAGGGCGGTGACGGCGCAGCGGGTCAGGTCGCGCCGGTGGATCAATAAATGTTGGTTCAGCATGTCAGGTCACCCCTCTCAAATTCGGGCTATATCTGATTGGTGAGGAAAGCGGCTCGGCCTGCGGTGCAGGATTGCCAGGCGGTATAATCGTGATCGGCCCGCTTGCTTCAGCGATCTGGTAGATGTTGCGGCTACAGCCCTGCTTTGTGTCTTGAGGGCGGCGCAAAAATCAGATGCGCCGCCCTGGTCGTTTTCCGTCATGCGCCCGACACTCCGGTCGCCTGAAGCTAATTCACGTCAACCGAGCTTACTCGCCGCGGCTGCCGGTCCTCGCGTTCTTCACCTGCTTGATGACGTCTTCCAGGTTGTAGCTGGATGGATCCTGCATCGGCGGGAAGTCGCGATAAGTCTCAAGCTCCTGGAGCCACAGCTGCTGGCCGATCGGCAGAAGGTTCCAGTCATACTGATAGGCGGTCATCGGTGCTGCAATCGCGCCGCCCGTGCCCATCAACGTCTTGATCTGGGACCCGACGGAGGTCTCAAAGGGATCGCGCTTGATGTTCACGACCTGGGTCCAGTGGTAGGGCTGCACACCCGCGATGAAGCCGGAGGGATCATCAGACACCATGGCAAAGTACATCTTCCAGTTCTTGAAGCGAACCGCCGACGGATCCTTGCCCGAGTAGTACATGAAGTAGTCCCGCGCTGCATTGTCGGCTTCCCCGGTCAGGTAATCCAACTGGTTCGTCCCATCGAGCGTCGTCTTGACGATGCCCGGATACTCGCCTTTTTCAAGCTTCGCCTTCAGGTCGTTGTCTTTGGGTCCACCGGCTGCTTCGACCAGCGTGGGCAGCCAATCGAGCGATGCGAAGATGTCATTGTAAACGGTGCCGGGGTCGATTTTGCCGGGCCAGCGAATGACGGCCGGGGCGCGCATGCCGCCTTCCCAGGTGCTCAGCTTGCCGCCCTTGAACGGAGTCGTGCCGCCATCGGGGAAGGTGATCGTTTCGGCGCCGTTGTCGGTGGTGAATACGACGATCGTGTTGTCGAGCTCTCCCATGTCCTCGAGCTTTTTCAGCACATAGCCGATGTTGTCGTCCATCTGCTTCATGCCGGCCTCATTGACGCCCCAGTCCTTGCCGCCTTTCACGCCGACCATGTCCAGATACTTTTCATCCAGGACCGTGGTGATGTGCATGCGGGCCGGGTTGTACCAGACAAAGAACGGCTTGTCGGTCTTCTCGGGGTCATTGCGGTCAAGGAAGTCGATGACCTGCGCCGAGATTTCCTCGTCGATGTTCTTGGACCGCTCCATCGTCAGCGGACCTTCGTCCTTGCAGGTCATGTTCGCTGCGGTGCCATCGCTCGACGTGCAGTGCATGACCGGACGCGGTGGCATCAGGCAAAGCGTTGTGGCCTGGTCAACAGCGCCGGCCACTTCGGTCAGTCCGGGAACAGGCGTATTCTTGCACGGCGGTACGATGCCCTGTTCGGTGGGCGATATGTTGATGTCGGGGAAGCTGACCCCCTGCATCGCGTCCAGGTGATAGAGGTATCCCCAGAATTCCTGGAACCCATGCGCGGTCGGCAGGGCGTCAGTGTGATCGCCCAGGTGGTTCTTACCAAACTCACCGGTCGTGTAGCCAAGATCCAGCAGGAACTTGGAGATCGTCGGCGTTCCGGGCTGCAAAAAGCTGGGGCTGCCGGGCAATTGCGGCATGATCATGCCGGTCCGCAGCGGCTGCATGCCGGTGAAAAAGGCGTTACGCCCGGCCGTGCAGCTTTGCTCGGCGTAGTAGTCGGTGAACATCGCGCCTTCACGACCGATGCGGTCGATGTTGGGTGTCTCACCAACCATCAGGCCGCGATGATAGATCGACGGCTGCATCCAGCCGATGTCGTCGCCCATGATGAACAGGATGTTCGGTTTTTTATCGGCATCTTGAGCCTGAACCGGCGTGGACGTCCCCAGCAGAGCAGCCCCCAGCGCAATCGCGCTCGCACAGGCCGCTCCCGCGCATCGCGCGAAGGAACTGTTTGGCTTTTTGTGTTTCATAAATTATGCTCCTATTGATGATTGGTCACGCTCGCGACCCTCGCATTAAATTTCGTCATTCTTTGCGTCGATGCAGCGTCCAGAAGCGCCACTATTTCGTCCCCGATTTCCCGCAAGAGCTGTCGATATTCGTTCGCCCGGACAGCATTGTGTTTCTCAACTTCCCAAAGCCGCAGCGCCTGGGCCGCGTCCTCATAGTCTTCACAGGCGCTCCGAAAGTCTTCGTTCCGCGCGCAGAGCCTGCTGATCTCAAACTCTCGTGCCGGAAACCTTGTCAGCAAGGCGGACGGAATTTCCATCGTCTTTCCTCCTCTTACGGCTCTGGTCAACTACAGCGGGCGTCAAAGTCGAGTAGGACGCAAGAACCCGGGATGCAGAAGGTACGAACATGTTCATACCTTCTGTTTTTCATGGAAAACACATGAGCGATGCAATCAGAAGCGGACACCGGGGACCGGCTCAGTAACTGCGCGCTGCCTTCTGGTTATTCGTTCTTGATGAAAGACTTACCTGCGGCAGGAACAATCTTGACGGGTCCATCCCGGTCTTCGGGTCCGGACCAAATGAGGCGTTTTGCACCTTTGACTTGCGTAACATCGTTCTATATTCAACGCTTTCAAGTGGTAAAGCATAGTGTCGGGGATCAAGCAGGAATGGCGCCCAAAGAGGCAAATATCCGCGCCGAACACGCCGACGTCACCCCGTCCGCGCAAGATGTGATCGCGCAGTTGGAGCAGATGCTGGGCGGGGGGTCTTTCAAAGCCAGCCAGCGCCGACGGGCCATGCTGCAATTCATCGTTGATGAGACACTGGCCGGGCGTGGTGACCGATTGAAGGGCGTGACTGTGGCGCAGGGCGTGTTTGGGCGCGACGAAACCTTTGACCAGCAGTCCGATCCGGTCGTGCGTCTCGAAGCGCGGCGGCTGCGCGCCGACCTTGATAGCTACTATGTCGATGCCGGCGCTCAGGATCGCGTTCGTATCACCGTCCCCAAGGGTGCCTACGTCCCGCACTTCGCGTGGCAGAACCAAGACGCATCCGCGCCGCAACCCGAGCCATATCCTCAGGACACGACGCCGCTACCCCAGGATCTTGCCACAACGCCCGCAAACGGGCCCGGAACCAAGGGCGAGCGCCGCCGGGGGCGCCTGTTGCTGATTGCAGCGCTGCTCGCCGTTGGTGGCCTTGTGGGGATCGTCGGGGCTTTTGTCGGGATGCGCGGCGTTGGCTCGGACGCCGCGCAGGCCCGAACGCCCGCAATCATCGTGCTGCCGTTCGAGGCGTTCGGAGACACGGAGGACATTGGGCTTATCGCCGCCAGCGTGACCGAGGAACTGATCGCCAATCTCATGCGTTTTCCTGACTTTCGTTTGTTCTCGGCGATGACCAGTTTTCGTCAGGAGGCGGGCTCTGACCCTGCGCTGTTGGGGCGCGATCTCGGGGTTTCTTTCGTCGTGTCCGGCGCCTTGCAATCGGAAAAAGGGCAGGCGCAACTCCGCGCTCGGCTGGTGGACGCCCGGACGGGCGAAGTGCGCTGGAGCGCCGCCTACGACACGCCGCTCGCTCCGGGCCATCTGCTTGAGGCGCAAAGAGATCTGGCCGTGGCGATCTCGACCGAGCTCGGCGAGACATACGGTGTCGTGAATGAGGCCATCAGGCGGCCAGTGGCGGATGGAAGCGTGCCCAGCATGCCAAGCTACGCCTGTATCCTGAGCGCCTATGACTACCGGCGGAGCTTCGAGGACGCGCTGCTGGGGCCCGCCATGGCCTGCCTGAAGCAGGCGGTCGTGCGCGATCCCGACTATGCCGACGCCTGGGCGATGCTCGGCTGGCTGCATCTTGATGCGGTGCGGCAAGACGTGGTGCCCGAGGCTGAGCGTCCGGCCGAGATGGCCGCAGCGTTCGATGCGGCCGCGCGTGCGGTCGAAATTGACCCAGGCAATCAGCGGGCACTGTCCGCGCTCGCGGCGATCACGTTCTACCAAGGTGACTACGCGGCTGCGGAGGTCCTTCAGCGCGAGGTGCTGGCTCTCAATCCGTACGATCCGGATATCCTCGCCCAGACAGGGTGGCGTTTGGCAGTGCGCGGCGACCGGAAGGGTCTCGAATATCTCGAGCAGGCGGTGGCGCGCAGCCTCAATCCGCCGGGCTGGTATTCCCATCTGATCGCGGTCTACGCTTATCTCGACAGCGACTACGCGCGCGCCCTCGCCGCGGCCGAGAAATCCTCGAACGCCGGTTCGGCCGTCGGTCTGTCACTCGCTGCGATGAGCCATGCCAAGCTTGGTGACGTGGAGGCCGCCCGCGCCGAGCTTGCGGCGATGGCTGAGGCCTGGCCGCTGCTGGGACGCGACCCCGCCGCCGCCTACCGCATGCATCAGGCAACCGACCTGATCGTCGAAGGGCTGGTCGCGGGGCTGCGTGAGGCCGGCTGGACCCCGCCAGACGAGGTGTCACAATAACGCCGACCATCCCGGCAGTCCCTCAGATGCCGGCGCAATTTTCTGACGCCAAGGTCAATCGAACAGCTTAAGATGATGTGGGAACAGAAAGCTTCCGGCTCATCATGAAACCCAATGAACTTCAATCTTTTCAATTACCCGGAAAGCAGCTTGGGTTCATGATACAAAGCCTGACAAACGGGCTAGCAAAGTTTCGCGCTGGTGAACTTTCGAATGAAACTCAGCAATGAGGTCGTACTGCTGTGTTTCCGGACACAGGCGAGGCCGCCGCAAAAGCCCGGTTTGTCCGCGTCTCTAGCAGGCTGCTGAAAAAGATTTTTGAACAACTGTTCTCGTGGAACTGATCGATGCGGGTCGTAAGACGTTTTCATCAGATCGACGAGAGAGCGCAAAAAAACGCCCTGTTTTGCCGGTGTCGTGGGTTGTGCCAGACTTTTTCAGCAGCCTGCTAGTGTTGAAGCCGACCGCCGCGAAAGGGTAGTTTGGATTCCACCCGTTCGTGCGCGATTGAATGGCTTGTCTGGGGCAATTCGCTGCGCCGCCGAAATGCTTATGCCGCAAGTGCGAGCAAATGCTGCGTGAGCATTTGCTGCGTGGGCAAAAGGCGGCTCTGTCCGCATCTTACCAGTTCGAGCAAGGCGCAGCGAAAGTCGGTTCGTCCTAGACCAGCCGTTCGTGCAACGCGCGGCGAACGGCAGTTGAGAGCCCAATCCGGAAGAGCCAGAATCTTGCTGCGCGCGCTCGCAGCACAGAAATTGCCGCGAGAGCGAGAAATTTGGCGCCGCTGTGCAGCGGAAGGAACGGCCATTCATGCAGACCGCAGCAAGGATCAGACGTCGAACTTACAGGTCGCGGACTTTGCTGCCGTTCACGTCAAATAACCCAAGGTCCGCTGAAGACTATAGTGCAGGCGTCTCCACCCCTATTCAAGTCGCCAAAGCCAAGCAGCCTGAAAGCCTACTTGTGCATTTGCCGCTTACGGTCGCGGGTGCGGAGGGTCGCGTCCTCTGATCCGTCGTGGTAGGTTCCGAACCACTTGTCCCAAGGCATCTCGGCGTTGCCATAGTTGCATTCATAATACCGGTGATGCAGCTGATGGAAAAACGCCCCGAGCAAAAGCGCCTGACGGTCCCGTGCCCAAATTGCTTCATATCCCGAGTGTGAGGACGCAGCGCCCAGCATTAACCAGTAGCCCAGAAATAGCATGTGCACGGGATGGCTGGGCAGCAACAGCACAATCAAGATGGCACTCAGGTAGCCGAAAGCCTCGATTGGGTGCATCGACATGCCAGACCACGGGCCGGTGTTAACGTTGCGGTGATGCACCGCGTGCACATGTTTGTAGATCGCTGGCTGGTGCAGCACGAGATGTACAGCGTAAAAGTGAAAGCTCTGCCACAGTGCCAATATCGGAAACAGCAGGATGAACCAGACGGGATGCGCGCTGAACGACAAGGTGTTGATCAATCCGCTGGCGTAAGACCACCGCAGGAAACATTCGAGCACCGACAGGAAGGTCGCGCCGAACATCATGGAATGATAGATATTATCCCATGTCTGGTAGCCGAATTTGAACAGCGCATTCTTGCGTTTAAAGTAAGGGCGCGGGTCATATTTCAACAACTTGCCCTGACCGTCGACGCCGTAGAACCAATAGTGCAACCCGCCCGCGACAATCAATAGAAGCAACCAATTGCGTACGAACACCCACGCCATCCAGCCAAAGGCAAAACCGGCCTGTTCTGGCCCCACGGGTTGCGCCCAGAACGCCACCAGAAATGCGAGCGCCAGAAAAATTGAGCGATCCGAGAATTGTAGCCAATTCTGCCAGATCCATTGTGCAACGACGCCGGGTTTGGCGGGCCACAGCCAATAGGGTGCGTATTTGACGGGCAGATCGGGGTGCCAATGCCATTCGCGACTCATTGGTGCTGCGCTTGTGTTGGGCTGGTCTTTGGGCGGTTTTTCTGCGGTTGTCATGTCAGGACCTTAGCTGTGCTCAACTGTGGAATGGGCTGCGCTTGTCCAGCGCCTCACAAAGCTTTTCGTGCTCACCGGGTTTCATGGTGATGCTGGTGGCGGCATTCGGATAGCTGCCATCAAGAACCGCCGCGCGGTAAGCCTGAAGCCCCTTCATCCGCTCGGCTTCCAGTTTGGCGCGCGCACCCGCCATATCGGCAAATGCCGATGCGTGGCGCGGAGGGTCAATCGTGTCGCCGCAGGCATCATCCTGAAACAGGAAAATCACATCCGCAGCGCCGCCTGACCCGATGGAATGGGTGATCAGCCCAGTGCGCGGACTGATCTCGGCAATCGCCTCCTCTGCGACGCATTCCAACTCAACCGCGTAGGCACCCGCGTCCTCAAGGCGGCGCAGGTCCTCGGCCAGCTTCATCGCCTCATCGGCGGTGCGCCCATAGGCACGCAAGCCGCCGATTTGCGTCGACAGGCGCGGTACAAGGCCCAGATGCCCCTGCACGGCCAGCCCTTCATCGGCCAGCATCTCGACGGCTTTGAAGCTGCGCAGAGTATAGAGCGCATCGGCACCAGCTGCGGCGGCACGAATGCCGGCACGCAGAATATCCTCGTGGGTTTCATAGTCGCTGGCCATCAGGGCGGCGGTGGTGAATGTGTTGGGTGCACCCGCGCGCACGTCATGCAAGTCGTGGTCAACGATCGACAAGTGATCAATCCCTGCGGCCTCGGCAGCGGCGGCCTCAACACGGTTCACAGCCGTCGTCTGGACGAACTTGCGTTGCCCTTTGCCCGCTTGGATGTCCGCCACGGTTAGATTCCGTGTCGCAGGGAAACCCCCGAATGTATAAATGCGCTTCATACCGTTCCCTGCCTTATCCAGTCCCTTCCGAAATTAAGGGATAGTATGCACAATTCAAAACGAGTAATTTCGCCCGGTATCACAAAAATATTTTGGTAAAAAATGCAAAGACTGCCAAACCTCATATGGTTGCGTTCCTTCGCGTCCGCCGCCCAGCATCTAAGCTTCACCCAGGCCGCAGCAGAGCTGGGGCTGACCCAGACTGCAGTCAGCCTGCATGTGCGCTCGCTGGAGACCGAGCTTGGCTGTGCGCTTTTTACCCGCGCGGCGCGTCGATTGACGTTGACGCAGACGGGGCAGGCCTATGCCTATTCGTTGCGGCAGGCCTTAGGTGATATGGCGTTTTCAACTGTTAGCCTGTTTGGCGCAGGGGCGGAACAAATGCTGACGGTGCGGGTTCCGATTTCGTCGGCCGGATTGTGGTTGGCGCATCGATTGCCAGAATTTTCGGCAGCATATCCGGACATTAGCGTGCGCCTGGTTTCGCAGGTCTGGGACGGCGGCACGCCAGATGCAGAGCAGGCCGATGTCGAGCTTCGTTTTGGCGGCGGGAACTGGGCAGGCGTTCATGCACGAAAGGTTTCATCCGAGCGGATCGTTCCGATCAGCGCGGCAGATGATAAACGTGGCGGGTATGATATGGCGGCGTTACAAAACGGGCCACTGGTCCAGATCCTCGGCTTTGAGGATATGCTTCTGCGATATTTAAACGCACACGACCTGACCCCGGCAGACGGTGTGACGGGCCATGCTGTCGATACCACCGTGGCTGCCATTGATATTGTCGCAGCGGGCGGAGGCTCAGCCGTGGTGCTGGAACGCTTTGCCCGCACTGCCATCAAAACGGGCAAGCCAATTGCCATTACGGGGGCAGCGGTGGAGATTAACTTGGCGCACTACCTTCTGACGACCACCACGTCAGGGCCAAATGATCCTGCCAAACATCTGTTCGAGGCTTGGTTAGAGGTGGCGTTCCAAGAAGGGTCGTAGGGTGGTTTTGGATTTTCGGTTCCCTTTTGTTCGCTGGCGGTGGCCGAGGCCTGTCGAACCTCCCGGTGATCAATACTCGCGCCCCTTTTTCTATCAGCCGCCAAACGAACAACGGCCATTTGATCAACGCGCAGCATGGTCAATTCGGGCTCTTTCGAGACTTTCGCTACGATTGTCACGACTGGCCAGTTCAGAAAAAACTGCCGTTCGGTACACAGCGCTTGAACTGGTAAGATGCGGGACAAACCGGACTTAGAGGCCTCTCCTATCAGTGCGCGATTTTGCCGGAAGTCCAAAACGCGATCAGATCAGTTCAAAACGCGCAATTCCCGCCGCGGCGAGTTCATCGTCGAGATCGTGACCGGTTAGGATGTCGATCGCTTTTGCTGCGGTGTTTGGTGATGCGGCGTTCCGAAATACCGACATGTCGATATGTGTCCTAAGATGTTCCGGGAACACCGCTACGGGAACGACTCCAGGCGTGGCAATCACTGTTGTGAGAGGGGCAATCGCAAGCTCGTATTCGCCAGTCGCGACCGATACGGCAGGTACGCCCCCAGCCATCGCATGGCTTTGCGGCGAGACGGAATCCGTCAACCCCATGCGCTCCATCACATCCAGATAGGTACGTCCGCTCGTCCCTGCGCCTGTATAGGCTATGCTTTTCGCGCTGCAGAGAAGCGCTTCGATACCATGTGAGTCCGCTATTATTTGGCCATGCGCCCCGCCTTTGCGCGCGACCGCAAGTGAGACACGCCCGAATGCACGGTGGCTGCCGCCGTCTGCAAATCCGTCATCGATCAAGGCCTTCGCGTAAGGCGGATTGGTCAGGCCGATGTCATAAGGTTCGCCGGCTCTGATCCGCTCCGGTATCAGTGGGTTTAGCTCAACCTCCTGTATGAGCCGCACGCCTAACTCAGCTTCCAAGCGCGGCGTGAGGTGGTCCATGACAGCCCGGATCGCGGCAGGAACGAACATGCGCAATGTAGTCGGCATACTGAAGCTCTCCCCGGGACCCGCCCGCGCTGTGACCCCGCTATTAGACGTAATCGTTTGGTGCCAGACAAGCCCGTTTGCTGTGGTGTCAATTCGGGCTCGGAGCCGACCTCCAGACGCTTGGCGGTAAACACCTCTAGATTGTGTCTCTGATTTCTGATTGTTCCTAAAACGGTCGTTTTTGCCGGAGACCGAAACGTAGAGGTTTTGCCCCATTATAAAGGCAAAAACGAAGGCTCAATGCGGTAGCAGCCTTTTTCATCACTGCTCGCTGTTTCCGCAACCCACACCCGTTCCGGAGCCAGCCAGAATTGCTCTCGACAGATCGGAGCGGTCGCACCGTCTCGGATCCAGGCGGGACCGGAATTGACGTCTTCTCGTTCCAGCTTGTTTCCGTGCAGAGTCACCGGACCGGCCGATAGCCATTGATTGAAAACTCCAAGCTGGGTGCCTGCGGGTTCCAAGTTCAGCAACGACGGCACATCCAAAAGTGCGAGCCAAGCCGCAAGCTGCTCACCAGGAGCCTGCGATTGATAAGTTGCTGACGAGGCGACGACACTTTGCCAAAAAGACACCCTCTGATCCGCAATCTCTATTATCCGCCGAAAGCCGAAAAAGCCTTTCAGGCTGCTTGCCTCGTCGCAATATACACTCTCAATGGCCACGTTGGGACCAGTCTTCACAAGCCAGTGACGCAGAGCATCAGGGTCGGTTCGTTCTACCGAAACGGCATCTTCCCAACGACCCTCGGATGCGAGTTGCACGCTTGTACGCGTCAGATCAATTTTGCCAAGCCATTTCATGAAGGAACGGTGACGTCGGGATCAATCGACGTCAAGGAAATTGACGGATAGAAAAGACGAAATACAACATACCGACAGACTTCCCGCTCTGTCCGATTTGCTGCCAATAACCTCATGCCAAAACCTACCGGCCAAAAGTGGTCGAATTAGCGACAAATATCGCGATGCAACCTGAGGGCGATTCAGGGTGAGTGGAATTGCTGACACTACGCGACGTCCGAATGACGGCAGCGCGGGACGAAGCTACCTTTCTAAGCGGCTGCTCCAAATGCTGCTTTCAAGAAGCGCATCATGCCGATTTGCACGCGCTCACCACAAACTGCGTTATGGAGAAAAAGAACCGGCCTTCGCGGGCAAGGCTGATCTGTTCATTGAACCAGTCGTCGGCAGTGTCGGCATCGACATGCTTGTTGGCGATCGCATATTGCCGCAGCAAGTGCATCATGGTGATCGCGTAGCCGTCTGGCTTTAACACATGGTCCGTGATCGTAACCGGCACGACATTCTCCACATGATGGCCTAGATGCTTCACGATTCCAGGCAGTCGTGCAGGGAGATCTCCAGCTACAAAATGCTGTTCCCATGACGCAATAAGTTTCGCCATCCGCTCCGGCACGTCGCTGTACCAAATGAAACTGCCAGCATGGAGGTCACTGACAACGAGACGCCCGCTAGGTTTCAGACAGCGCATCGCCTCCGAGATAGCGCCTGTAACATCCTCGATATATTCGAAGACCTGTACAGAGACCGCTTTGTCTGCGACGCAGTCCTCCAGAGGCAGCGCAGTCGCGAGGCCATCAATAAGCTCCACGCAGGGGAAGCCTTTGCACCGTTCCACCCCGACAGAACGCATATCCTCACTTGGATCGATACCGATTATCCGGCCATCCGGTCCAACAGCACGGGCCAGTTCGACCGTAAGCATTCCGTTCCCACAGCCAATATCGAGAATGGTTTCCCCGGGGCTCGGTTGAAGCGCGTCGAATGATGCCTGCCGTCGCCGAGTGAGATCCGCACCCTGATAAGCGTTGTCCAGTATGCGTGTGACCTCTCCATCAAACTTGAGCATTATTTCTTCCTCCCAGCCCCCTGCTGGTCTGACTGCAAGCTAGCAAAGATAAGTTATGTTGGGAAACGCCGCGCATCGGACCGAAATTGCTGTGGCTGCCATCCGGTCACGTTGTAGTATCGAACAGTTAGGGCTCAAAGCAGCCTAATGCACTTGCAGAGATAATGCGTGCTGGTGTCTTCGGACAACGGCCATTCAATCCGATGCTATGCTCTCGGCGTCAGCGTGGTGCTGATGTCTGGGTATGGAGGGAGGATTGGAGGGCATATTATGCCAAGAGTCCAACTTCCCACAGTCACCCCAAAACGCAGAGCGTGGAACATGGGTCGGATTATCGGTCAGAAGCGACCGTTACTTCCTAAACAGGTCTGGGCGATCCGCACGCGTCTCGAACTCGCAGGCAATTTGCGCGATGTGGCACTATTCAATGTCGCCATCGATAGCAAACTGCGTGGCTGCGATCTCGTGAGACTTTCTGTGACCGATCTGGCCAAGGATGACCGCGTTCGTGAACGGGTTTCGGTGATCCAGAGCAAAACCAAGCGACCGGTTCAGTTTGAACTGACTGAAAATACACGGGATACCGTTTCCGCTTGGGTCCGTTCGCCCGAAATGATCGGATGCGGCTTCATGTTTCCAAGCCGGTTCCATGACCGGCCCCATATCTCAACGCGCCAATATGGTCGGCTCGTTCGTGATTGGGTCACTGCGATTGGCCTGGAACCGAGCGGATACGGCACCCACTCACTTCGCCGAACCAAAGCGGCGGAGATTTATCGAAAGACAGGGAATCTCCGAGCGGTACAGCTTCTGCTTGGACACACGAAGGTCGATAGCACTGTGCGCTATCTTGGCGTCGAGTTGGAAGATGCGCTGAGTATTGCAGAAAAGATCGACATCTGAACAATGTTGGCGGGCGGCTCTCGCCGTTCGCCAATTGGAACCAGACCTACAGCCTTGTCGCAGAAGAAGATCGTTCTGAGCCCAACAGCAGAAGTGCCAAAATCCCGCTGCGTGCGCTCGCAGCGCGAATTCCTGCTGCGTCGCCGCGAAATCACTGCCGCATCGCAGAGGGGAATGCGGCCATTAATGCCCCTTGTGGAAATTTCCTTCATATGGCGCCAATAAAATTGCCGCTGGCCCAGAAGCTGGCTCCTCGGACTAAGCAGCCGCCACCCAACTGAGGCCAGTGACATAATGAAATATTTTTGGCGGCCGATGTAGCAGACGATCTGATGACCAGGAACCCTAATCGGGCAGCCCAGCCCTGCGCATTCCATCTTGCATGTGTGCGACGTCCGCGTCTGACCAGCCGCCGCTGCGCAGCACCGATATGCGGAAGGCTGGGTTCAGCTCCAGCACCCTTTGCGCCATCTCTTTTGCCTCTGCCTCACGGTCAAGATGCGCGTAGCATATTGCCAGACGTGTCAGCACCCAAACCATAGGACGGGTGCGGCGTTTATAGGCTTCGATCGCATCTTCATAACGACGCGCCGCCATGAATGAATCCCCGAGGGAAATCCAATACCACTCTGGATGGAAAGGGTTCAGGCGCATGGCCTCGCGGATCATGGCGAGCCCCTCGTCCGGCTGTCCGAAACAGGCAAGAAATGCGCCGTAACCCATTCTACAGTTAGCGTCATTTGGATTAAGCGCCAACGCCCGTTCCAACTGGCGTTTCTCTTCATCAAATTCGCGAAGATACCCGTGGAGTAAGCTGAGCAGCCAGTTGATCCGGTAGTCCTCCGGATCAATCGCAAGCGCTCGGTCAATGCGGTTTCGACAGTCAACCAAGAGATCGTGCGGCGCTTCATCATAGTTGCGGATAACGACCTCTGCGAACGCCAGATAGGCTTGCGCCAGTGCATAGTCAGGGTCCAGACGCAAAGCCTGTTGGAACAGCGCCAGGGCCTTGTCATTGTCATCTTTGGCATAGCCACGCAGATGTTTGATGCCCCGCAGAGCGCACTCATAGGCAGCCATCGACGGCTTGTTCTGGCTTTGCACAATGATCTTATGCTCTGCCCGATTTTGCACAGTGGCGATGATGGCAGTGACGATCTGGTCCGGAATGCTGGGTGCTTCGCCGATATCGCATTCGAAGACGTCGCTCCAGATCTGTGTACGGTTGGCGCTGTCAACCAGACGGACCGTGATCCTAAGCTGAGATTGGTTGGCCTGAATGCTACCCTGAACCAATTGCGCCACCCCAAGGCGCTGACCGATCACTTGGGTGTCGGATGTGGCAGAGGTCACCGCGGCGGCCGAATAGCGGTCAATCACAAGCAGGCTTCGGAACCTGCCCAATCCGGTGGTGATGTCTTCAGCCAGCCCCTCGCAAAGATAACTCAGCCCCTCGTTTCCGGTCAGGTTCTGAAACGGAAGGATCGCGATGGACGGATTGCTGTTGGTATGGTCCGGCCCCGTCAAACCTACTGATGCCTGCGCAGCGGGCCGATCCATCAAAATATCGCGGTACAGCTCCTCGGTTTCGTGATCAGGTGCGATGTTTAGATCTTCGCTCAGCACATCGCGGCAGGTCGCGTAATGCTTCAACGCCACTGCGCGCTCACCCCGGTTGTGGCAGATGCGCATCATGGCCCGGTAGACCGGCTCTAGCATCCGGTCTTGTGCCAGCAACCTGCGTGCAAGTTGCATTGCCGCATCAGCGTCCTTTGGTGATAAGGCAGATAGCGAAGCGACGACGACGAACTGCTCCGCAAACGCGTCAAGCCGCTGGCGTTCTTGCACGACCCAATGCTCAAATTCCGGCGTGGCGGTATCCGCCCCGTCAAGCAACCCCCCTTGATACAGACTGGCAATAGGGGCGGTCTGCACAGAGGCCGCGCACCCTTGGGCAAACGCGACTGCGTCGATAGTGAATGCGGAAACGTCCAAAGTCACCGAAGTTCTGTCGCTGCTAATCGGCTCCAGCGCCACCGATCGGAACACACGCCGCAGCGCCGCCAAGGACTGGCGCAGGCTGTCGCGGGCCTGCGCTTCGGCTCTATCCGGCCAGAGCAAGGCGGCAAGCTTCTCTCTGGATTGCGCGCCTCCGCCCTGCAAAGCCAGAAAAGCCAAAAGCTGCCGGTCCTTTCGTGTAGGCAAGACCAGATCTGCCCCCTCGTCAGTCCTCAGGGCAAATCCTCCCAAAAGGTCAAGTCTGAGGTGCTGCACCAAAATCTCCTTCGGAAAACAACTATTTTACAGTCTTTTCACGAATTCGCGGTTTCGCAATGCCCTTTCTTAGCAGGATTTCACGCCGTATCGCCGTTCAATTCACGACGACCCTTCAAATTCGGTGTTGAGAGAACAACCCAACATTGGGAGAACGACTGTGAAAACCCTGATTAAACGACTTGCCAAGATCTTTTCATTTGTGATCATTCCGCCGCGGCGGGCAGATCACTTCAACGCCAGCGACGCAGCGCGCCGAATATCGGACCAAGACAGATGGGACGACGCGCTGACGGCCTGCATGTACGACGAGAACGCTCGCACTTACCTTGATTACATCGGCCCGCGCGGACGATGAGCGGCGTAGTTGAACTGCGCGTCCAGGGTCACAATGGTCCGGTGATGTCCTTGACCGCGGAACTGGTTGCCCTGTGTCATCGCGAGGTGCCCAAACCGGCACCAAACCCGGATCCGACTCGGTTCGATGACGCTGATTTTGACCGCGCCGCCGCCTCGGTTCTGGCCCGTCTGGGCGATGATCCGATCTGGGTGTTTGCCTATGGGTCACTCATCTGGAAACCTGCCACTGCACCTGTCGAGCTACGCAAGTGCACAGCTTTTGGGTGGCACAGATCGTTTTGCCTTGAAATGCAAAGCTGGCGCGGAACGTCCGAGCAGCCTGGCTTGATGATGGCCCTTCGAAAGGGCGGCACCTGTACAGGGATCGCGCAGCGTTTGGAAGGCGATGACCGGCACAGCGTGATGGTCGCTCTACTGAAGCGAGAAATTGGCGGGCCGGTTGGCTTTTCCTCCCTACGACTGATCGATCTTCACTCAGAGGCAGGCCCCTTGCGCGCACTATGCTTTTACGCGGAGCCTGACGAGGTTGTTGGACAATCCGAATTGCCACTCAAACAGGTCGCCACGATCTTGGCCCGGGCCTGTGGTCACGCGGGCTCAGGGGCAGAATACCTGTTCAATACGGTATCCGCTTTGCTTGACGAAGATATTGAAGATTTGCAACTTTGGCGACTTCAAGAACTGGCGGCGGTGGAAATCAAACGGCGCTACTTGGCCAGGTCGGAATCCGTCCATCGCTAGCCTGTTGAAAGACCGCTCTGGGGAAAATCGCTGCTTTGCCGAAAAGCTGTTGCCGCAACTGCGAACACGCGTTTCCACATGCACACGTCCGGTTTGTCCGCGTCTTTCCAGTTGATGTGCGGCGCAGAGAGCGGCATGCTACCCTAGACCAGACGTTATGGATCGTGCGGCGAAGGCTACCGTAGAGGCCGAAGCGGACATGGGCGGTGTCGGGGGTCGTCATGCCTACCACGCAATGCGAGCCTGGTAGTCAGACCCGCGCGAGCCCAACCGTTCACTTCTGGTGCGGGAGCTCAGGAAGACAGTGTTGGAAGGGCGACTACTACCATGGCGATCTCCGAACCCTTCGATACCGCAACTCATCTGGAGCTTGGTCTTATGCAGGGGTTTCCGCCGCCTGCCGGTAAGCGGGTGGATCGCTTCAATGGTATGTGGGAGCCGCCATTCAATCGGTGGGCCTACCAGAATATGCGGCGGATCTGGCCGACAGCACCTGTGCGGCCCAGCGATGACGGTACTGCGCTGACGCGCGAGATCGACGCTGACATCGGCAGCCTGTCGGTTCGACGCAAGGATGGCTCTCTCGCTGATTTCGAGTGCTTCCTGCGGCAGACATTCACCGACTGCCTGATCGTGGTTCACAAGGACAGGGTCGTCTACGAGCGTTACCTCAATGGCATGACGCCGGACACGCCGCACATCATGTTCAGTTGCACCAAGTCCTTCATCGGCCTCTTCGCATTGGTGGCGATCGAAGAGGGGTTGGTCACGCGGGACACCCCGATCGTGGACATCATACCGGAACTCGACAACGGATCGGGTTTTTCCGATGCCACCTTCGGTCAGGTCCTCGACATGACGGCATCGCTGAAATTCAGTGAGTACTATGCCGACCCCGACGCAGAGATCCACGATTACGTCGCGGTTCTTGGGGCCGGCATCAAGGCGGCCGATTGGGACGGACCACAGAGCCTCTATGACTATGCCAGCACACTGACCAAGCTCGAGGGGCGCGCGCATGGGTCGGTGTTCGAGTACCAGACGCCGCAGGCCGATGTCCTGAACTGGGCGGTCAGTCGACTGTTCGGTCAGAATTTCGTGACACTGCTGGAAAACCGCCTGTGGTCAAGGCTCGGCATGACTGGCGAGGCCTATGTCCTTCTGGATGCCACGGGCAACCTCTTCGCCGGGGGTGGGCTAAACGCCACGGCAGAGGACATGGCGCGCTTTGCCGCGGCAATGCTCCGGAATGGCCGTGTGGGCGGTGAACATATCATCCCCGAAGCGGTGATCGACACGCTTTCGCAAGGGGGGTCCACCGAAGCCTTCCTGAGGGGCCCGAGTGCGGAAGAAGACATGGCGAATGGCCATTGGAGCTATTGCTCACAATGGTGGATCAGAAACACGCCCGGGTCGGAAGCGATCATCGCGCTCGGGGTGCACGGCCAATGGATCTACATTGACCGAAACAGGGAGGTTGCGGTCATCAAGCAATCAAGCCAGCCGGAAGCGGACAGTTGGTACTTCCACGACTATACTTGCAACGCGATGGACGCTTTGGTCCGGCATGTTGCGGGCGAGAACGTGACATAGTGAGCAGGAGGACGTTGGATGTGAGCTTCGACTCCGTCCGCGACATGTAAGTTCATGCACCGTGCAGCGAAAGGTCAGTTTCAGATCCAGCGCGGTTGACTCGATTGAACGGCTGCTTCGGTGAATTATGCTGCGCCGTCAAACAACCGTCGCCGCAACTGCGAAGAAATGCTGCGTCAGCAATAGCCGCGTCTGCACGGGGCGGCTTCGTCCGCACCTTACCAATTCGCGATCCGCGCGACGAAGGTCGGCTATCGCAAATTTGCGTCTAGGGCCGCGGGTTCGCTTCGGGGTGTAAAAGGCTACAGACCTCTGCATCCGCTCGGCAAGCTTTGGTGCACCAAGCCTTTCGAGATTGGCTTTGTTCAGTGTTTTCTTGGACATCGTGGTCATTCGGGATCTGTTTCGGAAAACCGTATCCGCAAACCGCTCGCGATGACAGAGCGCGTGCCGTCGAGCCGTATCGTTGATTTCATTGGATATTTGTTGCGCGACTCGTCAAACGTTGACGTGGCGTTGACATGGAATGCGGAAAAGCAAAAAGCCCCGCGTGATGCGAGGCCTAAGGCTTTGGTATTATTCGGTAAATTTGGTTGCGGGAGTAGGATTTGAACCTACGACCTTCAGGTTATGAGCCGAAATT
>CAYGQZ010000039.1:9056-22903 GCA_964352055.1 uncultured Rhodobacterales bacterium | reverse complement strand
CCGGTGTCATCATTGGAGATTGCAACAACCGGCACGTTGTATTTCTTGACCAGCGGCAGAACCAGTTCCAACCGCTCTTCCTCGCCAGTGACGGAGTTCAGAAGCGGACGGCCTTCGGCTGCGGCCAGACCGTTTTCCAAAGCGCCGGGCACCGAACTGTCGATGCACAGCGGCGTGTCGACTATGGCCTGAACCCGCAGGACCAGTTCGCGCATCAGCGTCGGTTCGACAAAGTTGTTGTCGGCATAGCGGGGATCTTCGGCCATCTTGTTGGAAAAGACGGCACCCGAGTTGATGTCGAGAATCGTGGCCCCGGCGGCGGTCTGTGCAATGGCGTCCGCTTCGACACGGGAAAAGTCGCCGCGCTCCAGTTCTTCGTTCAGCACCTTGCGGCCTGTTGGGTTGATCCGTTCTCCGATGACGGCAAAAGGCTGGTCAAAGCCGATGATGGCAGTCTTGGTTTTGGATTCGACGATGGTGCGTACCATTCAGATAGTCCCTCAGACTTTGGCTGGGCGGGCCGAAGCACCGCCGTTTTCGATGGCCCAGTGGGCGTTGTTCGTGATGCCGCCCAAGGGAAAGAAATGGACGTTCGTAATGTTGAAATCGGGATTTGCAGCCTTGTGGGCGGCCAGTTCCGAAATCACTTCTGTTGGCTGGAACGGCACCAGCAGCTTGGTCACGTCCTTGGCACGGCGCTGCAACACGCGCAGGGACGGGCCGACGCCACAGGCAATAGCGAACTTGATCATGGTCTGCAACTTGGCGGGGCCCGCAATGCCGATATGGATGGGCAGGGATATCCCTGCAGCCTTGATACTGTCAGCCCATGCAATGATCGGCTTGGCCTCGAATGCGAATTGGGTGGCCAGCGCCATTTTGGCGTCCGTGCGTTCCGAAAACGCCTGCTTCCATTGCAGCGCTTCATTCACGAGCGCCATGCCGCCGTTTGGATCGATGTCCTTGTTGCCCTCTGGGTGACCCGCGACATGCAGTCTCTCAAAGCCTGCCTTGTCGAAGGCACCGGTTTCCATCAACTGCATCGAGCTGTGGAAATCACCGTGCGGCTTGTCAACACCGCCTGCCAGCAACAGGGCCTGTTTGACGTTGGCCTCGCCCTGATAGCGCGCAATCCAGTCGTTCAGCGTGGCCTTGTCCTTGATGATGCGCGCGGGGAAGTGGGGCATGACCGGAAAGCCATCGGCATTCAGGCGTTTGGCTGTCGCGACCATGTCCGCAATCGGTGTGCCTTCGATATGGGCGATGTAGACACGGGAGCCCGCGGGCAGGATCGCCCGGAAGTTCTCGACCTTTTCGGCGGTGCGGGGCATCACCTCGATCGAGTAGTTCTGAAGCAACGCTTCAACCTCTGCCCCAAGCGAGCCGGCAATCGGGCCTTCGTCTTTCTTGAACTTCAACAAGGCCATTGCGGCGCCTCCCTGTTCAGACCTGCGGTCTGTCGACTGGTTGTGGACCGATGGCCCGGCTGTGTGTCCCGAGCGGATGGCCCGGGTTCGGTCTTGGTGGCTCAGGCCCACCCTTCGTTGTTGATCAGCGCCTTGATCCGGTCGACGTCGTATTCGGCCTCAAGGCGGCGTCCTTCGGCTTCGGCGACCTCGGCGGGATCGCCTTCAACGGTATATGGGTCCGCCTTGCGCCATTCGGCAAGGTAGGCGTCGGCATCCTTTGCGTTGACCTTCATTGCGGCGCGATCAATGGCCTGTTCGAACCGCTCTTCGAGCTGCCGTTTCGAGCCTTTGCGCCCCTTGCCAACGATGACCTGGGCCGGGATGTCGCGCCAGTACACGATAGTGACATCAGGCATGTGATTCCTCCGCATTCAATTGGCCCTCAATACGGCACCGACATAGATCGACACAGCCCGTTTTCGACAAAAGTGACGGCTGTTGCGACCTGTGGCACAGCATCCTTGCAAGCCAGGTTGGGGGCATGGCCGGTGGCGGGGACGCATCTGGCATGTGTGCAGTTTGGCGCGGGTCCGGCGGCAGTGTGAAGGATGCACCTGAAACAGGCCGTCATGTTACACCGCAGGTCGGCAGAGTTTGCCGATCTTGCCGCCCAATATGCGGCACCGATTGCTCATTCCGCAGGCTTATTACGCCGGATCGATGTCTTGGGCCGATGCGAAACCCTTGCGTGGTGGCAATCTTAGTCATATCGTTTGGTTAACTCGATATGAAAGGCGCGGAATATGGCGCCAAAGCGTCCCGACGATGCGGGCGTGCAAGAAAAGCGAGGTGCGGACCGCGCACCTCAAGCCGCATCGCGTGCCCCTGGGTCGTCTGCACTTTATGCAGCACTTGATCTGGGCACGAACAGTTGTCGTATGTTGATCGCCGAGCCGCGAGGCGCGGGCTTTACGGTTGTCGACAGCTTTTCCAAATCCGTGCAACTGGGGCTTGGGTTGGAACACTCGGGACGGCTGTCGCGCGGATCCATGTCGCGGACCGTACAGGCACTGCGCATTTGCCAGCAGAAACTCAAGCGGCACAACGTCCAGCGGATGCGTCTTGTTGCAACCGAAGCGTGCCGACGTGCACATAACGCGCGCGAATTCATCGAACGGGTTCACCGCGAAACCGGATTGCGGCTTGATATCATCGAGACGGAGGAGGAAGCGCGCCTTGCGGTGATCTCTTGCGCACCTCTGGTCAGCCCCAAGACAGAAAACCTGTTGGTGGTCGACATCGGTGGCGGCTCGACCGAGTTGGTCTGGATCGATCTGAGCAAGGTGCCCAAACACGATCGGCCGCAGGCGATCATGCGCCTGCATACTGGGTTCAAACCGGCACTTTCGGATATCCCGCACGCCCGCGTGGTGGATTGGATCAGTGTGCCGCTGGGCGTGGCGACGCTGCGCGAGCAATTCAATGATGTCGAGGACGACGCGGCCCGCTTTGCTCTGATGAGTTGGTATTTCGAGGAAAACCTCTCGGAATTCACCCCGTATCACGTCACCGAGCCGACCGAGCGGTTTCAGATCGTTGGCACATCAGGAACCGTCACGACAGTTGCCGCGTCGCATTTGGGGCTGAAGCGTTATGACCGGACCAAGGTCGACGGGTTGCGCATGTCGACTGAACAGATCGACACGGTGATCCGGTCCTATCTGGCGATGGGGCCGGGGGGACGGCGTGCGGATCCGCGCATCGGGGCGGACAGGCACGCGCTGATCATGTCGGGGGCGGCGATCCTGCAGGCCCTCATGCGCTGCTGGCCCACTGACAGGTTGTCGGTGGCGGACCGGGGCCTGCGCGAGGGGTTGCTCTATGCGCAGATGAGCGCTGATGGGGTTCTGGATACGGACGCTCTTTAGGACGCTCCCTTGATGCGGGGCGCGCGGCAAGGTATCGCCTGATCAACAGAAAAGGGTGGCAATCGTGGCCAAGACACCAAGCGGCAAAAGCAACACGCCCACGGGCAAGAACACGTCCGGGCGCGGACAGCGTGACCTCAAGGTCAAGGTGAAGTCTGCACGCGGGCGCAAGCTCAGTTCCACCCGCTGGCTGCAGCGGCAGTTGAACGACCCCTATGTGAAACGCGCCACCGCCGAAGGGTATCGGGGCAGGGCCGCCTACAAGATCATGGAACTGGATGACAAGTTCCGTTTTCTTGTGCCGGGTGCACGGATCGTCGATCTGGGTGCGGCCCCCGGTGGGTGGTGCCAGGTCGCGGTCAAGCGCTGCAACGTGCTGGGCGAGCGGTCTGGCAAGTCTGTGGGCACCATTCTGGGCATCGATCTGCAGGAAATGGAGCCGATTGCAGGCTGCGAATTGCATCAGCTTGATTTCATGGAGGACGGCGCGGACGAGCAGGTCAAGGCTTGGCTGGGGGGCAAGGCCGATGTGGTGATGTCGGACATGGCGGCAGCGTCCTCAGGCCACAAGCAAACCGACCACCTGCGGATCATCTCGCTGTGCGAAGCGGCGGCCTATTTCGCCTTTGACGTTCTGGAAGACGGCGGCACATTCGTGGCCAAGGTGCTGGCCGGCGGGGCCGAGGGCAGCTTGCAGCAATTGCTGAAACAGCGGTTCAAAAAGGTGGCCAACGTCAAGCCGCCCGCGTCACGTTCTGACAGTTCCGAGAAATTTGTCGTCGCAACAGGATTCAAGGGCGCAGTTGAATAAAGGTATTTTATTTCATATGCCTGCGCCGCAGATTTAACGTTAAATCACAGCGCACCTGGATTGCATCAGATCGACAACCGTGCCGCATGCGCCCCACGTTCGCGATAGGGTGTCGTGTCGTAATGCGCCCGGTAGCATTTGGAGAAATGCGACGGCGAGGCAAAGCCGCAAGCCAGCGCCACGTTGATCACGCTCATATCTGTCTGCATCAGAAGGTTGCGGGCCTTTTGCAGGCGCAGCTCCATGTAATAGCGCTTGGGGCTGCGGCTCAGATAGCGGCGAAAGAGGCGCTCGAGCTGGCGCGTGGACATGCCCACATCCCTGGCCAGGATCGACGGGCTGATCGGCTCTTCGATATTCTGCTCCATGATCTGAATGACCTGGCTCAGCTTGGGGTGACGCACGCCGATGCGGGTCGGAACCGACAGGCGTTGGGTGTCCTGATCGGTGCGGATCGAGGAATAGATCAGCTGGTCCGCAACCGCGTTGGCCAGATCTTCGCCATGATCGTCCGCAATCAGTTTGAGCATCAGATCAATGGAAGAGGTGCCGCCCGCCGTGGTCAATCGGGGTCCGTCCACGACAAAAACCGACTTCGTCAGCTCAACCTCCGGGAATTCTTCGGAAAAACTGTCCTGATTTTCCCAGTGGATCGTTGCCTTTCTCCCGTTCAGCAGACCGGCCTTGGCCAGTGTATAAGCGGCCGTGCACAGGCCCGCCATGGCAACGCCTTTGCGTGCTTCGCGCCGCAGCCAGCCCAACAGACGTTTGCTGGTCGCTGTATGGACATCTATGCCGCCGCAAACCATCACCACATCATCGCGACTTAGTTCGTCCAGATCGCCGTCCAGTTTGAATCCCGTTCCGGCCGAACAATAGGCAACTTCACCGCCTTCACCAATGATCCGCCAATTGTAGAGGTCGCGGTCCGCCATCCTGTTTGCGATCCGCAAACTTTCCAAAGCGGCGGAGAAACACAGCAACGTGAAATTGTTCAACAAGACAAACACGTATTGCTTTGCTTTATCGCTGTCGTCTTTGGTTCGGGTGGCCGAGCGCTGTGCCGACATGGCCGCGTGTTCCTGTCGTTGTTGGTGCGTCCGTCGTTTCGCACGTGTTTCTTTTATGCTTCGCAAAGGCAGATCACGCGCCAAAAGCGACGTCAAGAGGGCGAATTTCGGATATGGTCACCCCCGGAAGGCTTTTGTATACAGGAACCGCGATTATGAGATCGCTAACATTTTGCGGAGAAAAACGATGAGCGATTGGACAAAATCTGACTGGCGCGGCAAGCCCCGGGTACAGATGCCCGATTATACAGACGCGGCGGCCCTGAATGCGGTCGAGGCGCAGCTCTCCAAGTATCCGCCATTGGTCTTTGCGGGTGAGGCGCGCCGCCTCAAGCGGCATCTGGCGGATGCAGGTCGCGGTGATGCGTTCCTGTTGCAGGGCGGCGATTGCGCCGAGGCCTTTGATCAGTTCAGCGCCGACAGCATTCGGGACACGTTCAAGGTCATGTTGCAGATGGCGATGGTCCTGACCTATGGTGCAAAGGTGCCCGTGATCAAGCTGGGCCGGATGGCCGGTCAGTTTGCCAAGCCGCGTTCGGCGCCGACCGAAACCATCAATGGCGTTGAACTGCCCAGTTACCGCGGTGACATCATCAACGAATTGGCCTTTACGCCTGAGGCCCGCATTCCAGCTCCGGCCAAGATGCTGCAAGCCTACACGCAGGCCGCGGCCACGCTGAACCTGCTGCGTGCCTTTTCGACGGGCGGTTTTGCGGATATGCACCGGGTGCATTCGTGGACATTGGGGTTTGCCGATGGCGATGGGGCGGAAAAATATCGCGGGATTGCCGAACGCATTCAGGACAGCATCGACTTCATGGCGGCGGCGGGCATTGATGCGGACACCACGCACGAGTTCACGACCGTCGAATTCTACACCAGTCACGAGTCGCTCTTGCTGGAATATGAAGAGGCGCTGACACGTCTTGATTCCACCTCCGGCAAATGGCTTGCGGGCTCTGGCCACATGGTCTGGATCGGCGACCGCACACGGCAGCCCGATGGCGCACATGTCGAGTTCGCGCGCGGGGTTCTGAACCCGATTGGTCTGAAATGCGGCCCAAGCATGACCAGCGAGGACCTCAAGCTGTTGATGGCCAAGCTGAACCCCGAAAACGAAGCAGGTCGCCTGACGTTGATTGCGCGGTTTGGTGCAGGTTCTGTGGGTGAGCATCTTCCCCGCCTGATCAAAACCGTACGCGAAGAAGGCGCCGAAGTGGTCTGGGTCTGTGACGCGATGCATGGCAACACGATCAAGTCTTCCAGCGGCTACAAGACGCGGCCATTTGACTCGGTTCTGCGCGAAGTCCGGGAATTCTTTGACGTGCACGAAGCCGAAGGCACCGTTCCGGCGGGCGTTCATTTCGAGATGACTGGCCAGGATGTCACCGAATGTACCGGCGGCGTGCGCGCCGTAAGCGACGAAGACCTGAGCGACCGCTACCACACCGCTTGCGATCCGCGCCTCAATGCGTCCCAATCCCTGGAACTGGCATTCCTGGTGGCGGAAGAACTGTCAAACCTGCGGACCGCACGGGCCAAGGCACGCGCGGCAAGCTGAGCAAGCGAGCAAGCATGAAAAAAGGCGCGTTCCATTCGGAGCGCGCCTTTTTTGTCTCACATTGTTGGCAGTGCGTTGGAAGCCTTACTCTAGTCGTCCGTTTTCACAAGGCGCAGATACGGCACGTCCGGGCGCGGGGCATAAGCCTCGAAAGGCGCACTTTCTTCGGCAAAGCCGGGTGCATGCCGTGTCGCACGGCGGCGGTCCGCAAAGGCCGGTTCGGATTTTGGTGTCGGCAAGGACGATGGCGCGGTGATTGCGCGGATTTTCGCGCCCGCAATGTCAAACCGGCGCGGCGCAGTGCCCAGATCGCCCTGTGCCACGAAACACCCCAGAATGCGGCTGACATCGCACAGATCGCTTTTCAAAGGCAGCAACAGCATGCGCGCATCCATCTGCGGCTGACCGGCACTGACTTCGGATGTGAGCCGCAATTCGCAGACAGCAGGTCGTTGAAACACCTCTTCGAGCGCGTCCGACATTTGCACCCGGCCGGGCGGTGTGATGAAGGACGTCAGCGGCATTCCGCGCACTTCCATTCCCATCAAATCGCTCAGATGGCTGCCCGCGATACGGATGCGGGCCATGCCCGGTGCGATCCGTTCAAGAACAAATGTGTATTCCAGTGCCGCTTCGATGCCACGGGGGTCAATCTCTGACCGTTTTGGCATCATCCGCATGCCACGCAAGGCGTCCCAATAGGCCTCAACCTGGGAAATCGCGGAGTAACCGGTTTTTGCGCGAAATTCTGTCATTACACCTGTATTGTGGGCGTTTGGGTCGAGTTTGTCCATTACCTGCGTCTTCCGTTTCAATCGTCACTGGTTTCGAGCCTGCTGGCTCGGAGTTGAGACAATGCATATCAAATATGGTGGTCTTGTAGAGGCAAATCCTAACGATTGGTTAATCATGTCCGGATGTCAGAGGCTGCGCCGGACCAGCCGATTGCGTAGGGTACATTCCACGACCCGCTTGCGAAGCGGGCAAGTCCGGTGGCCGGTCCGCCTGATCTCTCCCTCGTTTCGCCTGACTTGAAACGCAGGGAGGTTGCGCTGACTTTGGCACTCCGGAGAAAATCTGCGGCAGGCGTGCGCCGTGCGCACATATCGGCGGGACCAAACGAATCAAGACGGCGCCTTGGCCTGATAAAGATTGATCAGTGCCGGGATGCGCACACCGCGCCCGGTTTCCAGACCCCGAAGCCAATCCGCCAGAGCGGCCATGATGCGTGCGGTGTCAGCCGCGTTGGCCGCGAAATGGCGTATGGCGCGATCTGCGGGGCCAATCCGGGAAATGATCGTGGCGGCGTCCTCAACTGTGCCCGGCGGGGTCAGGTGCAGCGCCACGGGCTCGACCGAAACATCCCGAAGGCCCGCGGCTTGCAACATGGGAATGATCCGCGCCGGATCCTCAAAGGCGAAGGGGCCGGGCTGGGTGCGATCCAACTTTTCCATCGGCCCCAGTATCTGCGTCGCGATCGCGGCGGGCGTCATGAAATACGGGTTTTGCGGGGCAGGCCCCCAGGCGGCAAAGGTGATCGGTGCGCCGGGCACCAACGCTTTGGCCATATTGGCAAAGGCGGCCGTGGTGTCTGCAAAGAACATGACCCCAAAGCGCGAGATCAGTGCATCATGGCTTTGCGCCGGAAAGGCGTGGGTCTGGGCGTCTGCCTTGATGCAATTTACGTTGGGGTGATCCTTTGCCCGGCTGCGCGCAAGGTCGAGCATGGTCTGTGAGATATCAAGGCCGGTGACGTGGCCTGACGGCCCCACACGCCGGGCCGCCTGCACCAGGCTGGCCCCGGTGCCGCACCCGATATCCAAAACGCGCGCACCCGCCGGAAGTGCCGCGCGCTCCAGCACCAGATCCAGAACGGGTTGCATGAGCGCGTCCATTTCCAGTTGCAACTCCACCCAGGCGTGACCTGCATCCGTGCTCCAGAATTCTTCCTGATCTGCGTTACTCATCATGACCCTCGTGCCCATGCGATGCGTTGTGGATCGCAGGGCAACCCGACATCCTTCGGGTCCTGCTGTTCCAACCCAGAGCAGGTGCGTCGCCTGCACCTGCTGCGGGTCAAGCCCTGCGCCGGCGCCGACGCCCGCCGCTTTCACTGTCGCCGCCGGTGTTGAAATTGACATCAGGCAACGTCACGAGGCTGTTCAGGATCGGGAAAGGTTCCACCGAATTCGGGATCGCCGAGGCATTTACGAAATGCTCCTGAAAGCGGGGTTCGATCGCGGTTTCGATCTTGTGGATGCGGCGCACGGTGGCCTCGATCTCGGACCGTGCCTCGGTGTTCAAAAGGGCGATGCGCGCCCCGGTGCCCGCCGCGTTGCCGGCCGATGTGACCTTCTCAAAGGGCGCATCCGGGATCATGCCCAGAACCATCGCGTGTTTCGTGGAAATATTCGCGCCAAAGGCCCCGGCCAGCACCACACGGTCGACCTTGTCGACGCCGAACTTGTCCATCAACAGCCGGGCCCCGGAATAAAGTGCGGCCTTGGCCATCTGGATGGCCCGGATGTCGGGATTGGTCACCGCGATCAGGGGGCCGCCGTTCGCGGTGCCGTCATGCAAGACATAGGAATGGGTGCGGCCATCCATGATGCAGCGGGATGTGCCGGTCTGGGCCGCACTCCCGATGAGGCCGGAGGGATCCAGCAGGCCCGCCAGACGCATCTCCGCAATCGCTTCGATAATGCCAGAGCCACAGATGCCAGTAATGCCGGTGGCCAGGGCAGCTTCGGCGAAACCGGGTTCGTCGGACCAATGGTCGACGCCGATGATCCGAAAGCGGGGTTCCTTGGTCTCGGGGTCAATCTCCACCCGTTCAATGGCACCGGGGGCAGCGCGCTGCCCGGATGTGATCTGGGCTCCTTCAAAGGCGGGCCCGGTTGGCGAAGAACAGGCCAGCACCTTTTCGGTGTTGCCCAAAAGGATCTCGGCGTTGGTGCCCACATCCACGACCAGCACGAGGTCCTCGGACTTGTCGGGCGCTTCGCTGAGCGCAACAGCGGCCGCATCGGCCCCGACATGGCCCGCAATGCAAGGCAGCAGGTAGACGCGGGCAGACGGATGAATGTTGAGGTCCAGATCATCGGCGCGCAGGCGCATCGAATTCGATGTGGCCAGCGCAAATGGTGCCTGACCCAGTTCAAACGGATCAATCCCCAGGAACAGGTGATGCATCACCGGGTTGCAGACAAAGACCGCATCCACGATCAGCCCCTTGTCGATCTGCGCTTCCGACGCGATCTGGGTAAAGAGCGCATTCATGCCTTCGCGGACAGCGCGGGTCATCTCCTGCGCGCCACCGGCATTCATCATGCCATAGCTGACACGGCTCATCAGATCTTCGCCAAAGCGGATCTGCGGGTTCATGATACCGGATGAGGCGACAACCTCGCCCGAGATCAGATCGCACAGATGGGCCGCAATGGTGGTCGAGCCCAGATCCACGGCAAGCCCATAAACGGAGCCATCGTAATACCCCGGCCACAGGTGCATGATGCGCGGGGCATTTTCCGCGTCGCCCAGATGGATCGCGGCGGTGACTTTCCAGCCGCCTTTGCGCAATATGGGCTGAAGGCTTTGCAGAATGTGAAGATCTGCATGGATGTTGGTGATGCCCCAGTCCGCCTCGATCGCCCGCACAAGCCGTTCCATATCACCGGAGGGCTCGTGCATGTCAGGCTCCTGCACCTCGACATAATAGAGCCGGGTAGACGGGTTCATGGTTATTTCGCGCGCCTCTGCGCGTTTGCGTACGACCTGCTTGTGGACCTGACTCTCGGGTGGCACGTCAATCACAACATCGCCCATCACCTTGGCCTGACAGCCAAGGCGCCGCCCGTCGATCAACCCGCGCTTGTCCCTGTAGCGTTGCTCGACCGTGTTCCAGTCGGATAGAGCACCTTGGCCCACCGTCACGCCATGTTTGGGGAATTCGCCATAGCTGGGCGTGATCTGACATTTCGAACAGATTCCCCGCCCGCCACAGACAGAGTCGAGATCGACGCCCAATTGACGGGCTGCCGTCAGAATGGGCGTTCCGGTTGGAAAGTGCCCGCGCTTGCCGGACGGAGTGAAGACGACGAGTGGATCAGTGCTCATACGGGCCTCGCATAATTGCTTTGCGCCACCATACGCAGACCAGCCGGAGGTGAAAGCCATCAAACGACATCGGCACCGGCAAGCGCGTCACTTTTTGAGTACCTACACGTGGCCGACCGACCCTCCGGGGGGAGTTTATCTGGCAAGATGAAGCAGGGGATCAGATCCGAACTTCATCTTGCCCAAAAACTCCGGGGGAGGCGCGGCAGCGACGGGGGCTGGCCCCCTGCATCATGTCCGCATGGACCGGGCGTGAAAGATGAATCCCAGCAGGTTCATCAGGATTTGAGCGGCAAGGATGGCCGTACTGCCGGATGGATCATAGTCCGGCGCCACTTCCACCAGATCAATGCCGACAATATCGTGCCGGTTGGCCGCCGCTTGCAGCATTTCCAACACATCGTAATAGAGAAACCCGCCATGGCTCGGCGTCCCCGTGCCCGGCGCGATGGACGGGCAAAAGGCGTCGATGTCGATTGTTATGTAAAGCCTTGCGCCAGCAGGTATGCGCTCGATCAGGGCTTTGGGTCCAAGCGCGCGCGCTTGCCGTACCGACAAGATGTCGGAGCCCATGGCACGCGCGTCGTCGTAGCCTTCCTTCGCGGTGGAACTCACATTCCGGATGCCCACTTGTGTGAGGCCGGTGACATGGGCTTGCTCTGCGGCGCGCCGCATCGGGTTGCCGTGCCCGTGCCTGACCCCGTGCCGCTCATCCACGAAATCCAGATGCGCATCGATTTGCAGGATGTGGATATCGCCCTGATCCGCAAAGGCACGGATGCAGGGGATGTTGATCGAATGATCCCCGCCGATGGTGACGGGCAGGGCGCCAGCCGTCAGTGCCGCCCTCACGCCTGTCTCGATATTGCGGTGCGAGCCTTCGGTGTCTGTATGGATGATGTCAGCATCGCCCATATCCACGATCCGCACGGTTTCTGGCAAATAGGTGGCATCGTCTTCATGGTCATAGGCGCCCGCGTGCCCAAAGCTGAAGAGGGTGGATGCCTCCCGCACCGCCCGGGGTCCAAAGCGCGCGCCGGAGCGCCATTGTGTTCCTGCGTCAAAGGGCGCGCCCAGGATAGCCACATCTGCGTTCAATGCGCTCCAGTCGGGCACATAGGGTCGTTTGCCGAAAGTAGCGATGCCTACAAAGGGCAGGTTCAGGCGGCCTGCGTCATAGCTGTGTGACATGCTGTGGTCCTTTTGCGGTTGTCCACTATCGTTTGTGCCTCTGGTGAACAGTGATGAAAAGCCCGCAATCCCACAAAAGACCGCGCCCCTCTTTCCATTCCTGCCGGCCCGTGACATTAGAAAGCGTCAAACGAAACCTCCCAAGGAGACACCCCATGGAGATTCGCGAGGCACTTACCTTCGATGATGTCCTGCTTGTTCCGGCCGCTTCCAATGTGCTGCCAAGCACGGCCGACACCCGGACCCGGGTGACCCAGCGGATCGGTCTGAACATTCCGCTGCTCAGCTCCGCCATGGACACCGTGACCGAGGGGCGTATGGCCATCGCCATGGCACAGGCCGGTGGCATGGGTGTGGTGCACCGCAATCTCGATGTCGATGCGCAAGCCCGCGAAATCCGCCGGGTGAAACGGTTCGAAAGCGGTATCGTTTACAACCCGATCACCCTGAGGCCCGATCAGACGCTGGCCGACGCCAAGGCGCTGCAGGACCGTTACCGCGTGACCGGCTTTCCGGTTGTCGACGAAAAGGGCCGCGTTCTGGGTATTGTGACCAACCGTGACATGCGTTTTGCCAGCGATGACGCCACGCCGGTCTCGGTGATGATGAGTTCGCAAAACCTGGCCGTTCTGGTCGAGCCGGCAGACCGGGATGAAGCCATCAGCCTGATGAAAGCCCGCCGCATTGAAAAACTGCTTGTCACGGACGGAAACGGCAAGCTGACCGGGCTCTTGACCCTCAAGGACACCGAACAGGCGGTGCTGAACCCAACGGCGTGCAAGGACGAACTGGGGCGTCTGCGTGTGGCCGCGGCTTCGACCGTTGGGGATGCAGGCTTTGAACGGTCACAGGCGCTGGTGGATGCGGGCGTTGACATGATCGTTATCGATACGGCCCACGGACACTCCGAAGGGGTTGCCGAAGCCGTGCGCCGTGCCAAGGCCTTGTCCAACGAGGTTCAGATCGTCGCCGGCAACGTGGCGACAGGCGAGGCGACCCGCGCGCTGATTGATGCAGGCGCAGACGCCATCAAGGTGGGTATCGGCCCAGGCTCGATCTGCACCACGCGTATGGTCGCGGGCGTTGGGGTGCCGCAATTGACGGCCATCATCGACTGTGCCGCCGCAGCGGGCGACGTGCCCGTCATTGCGGATGGCGGCATCAAATTCTCCGGTGATTTTGCCAAAGCCATCGCGGCGGGCGCCTCCTGTGCCATGGTCGGGTCGATGATTGCGGGCACCGATGAAAGCCCGGGCGAAGTGATCCTGTATCAGGGCCGCAGCTTCAAGGCCTACAGGGGTATGGGCAGCCTCGGGGCCATGGCGCGCGGTTCTGCCGATCGCTATTTCCAGAAGGACGCGGCCAGCGACAAGTTGGTGCCCGAAGGCATCGAAGGCCAGGTGCCGTACCAAGGCTCCGCAAGCGCTGTTGTCCACCAACTGGTGGGCGGTCTGCGGGCGGCGATGGGCTATACCGGCTGTGCGACCGTTGATGAAATGCGCAAGAATTGCCAATTCGTGAAGATCACCGGTGCCGGGCTGAAAGAAAGCCATGTGCATGATGTCCAGATTACCCGCGAATCTCCGAATTACAGAGTTATGTTGTAAAACATGAACTTGCCGCCTGTTTTTAAAGTCGGTTTCTGCCTATGACACCCGGGGCACGGGTGGCTGCGGCGATTGACGTGCTGGACGCCATCGTTGCGGGTGCATCGGCAGAGCAAGCCTTGAGCCGATGGGCCCGTGCCAGCCGCTATGCCGG
>CAYGQZ010000039.1:0-8956 GCA_964352055.1 uncultured Rhodobacterales bacterium | reverse complement strand
ACGGGCCGCGACGGCGCTTACGGTGACAGACGGGGCCCGCCGCATTCGCAACGCTACCGCGTATCTGTCAGGGCTTGTCGAGCTTCAGGATGCCGCCAGCCAAGCCGCTGTGTCAGGCGTTACGGGCAGCGGCAGCGCGCTCGATTATTGCGCTGGCGGTGGTGGGAAATCGCTGGCACTTGCAGCGGCGGGGTGGCACGTCACCGCCCATGACGTGGCGCCTGACCGCATGCAGGATTTGCCTGCGCGGGCCACGCGTGGCGGGCACGAGATCACACTTTGCCCACCCGATGATCTGTCGCAGGCTGGATTGTTCGATCTGGTGTTTTGTGATGCACCCTGTTCCGGATCCGGCACCTGGCGCCGCACGCCCGAGGCCAAATGGGCGCTGACACCTGAGCGGTTGGCTGAGCTTGCAGATATGCAGGCGGATGTTCTGGAAACCGCCCATGCCTTCGTGGCGGATGGTGGCACACTTGTTTATGCAACCTGTTCCATTCTTGACCTTGAGAATGAGGCGCAGGTTGCGCGGTTTCTCGGGGCCCATCCCGACTGGCAGCAAAGTGTTGCATATACTTGGCCCGTGGACGCGGAAGGTGACGGGTTTTTCTGCGCTCACTTGACGCGCCGGACATAAGCTGAATTATTCAACCTGAAGTTTAAAATCGGTGATCTGGTGCCGCAGAAGGTGTATGTCGTGCTCTGGTTAAGGTGCAGTTAACCCTTCGCAGCGCACAACGGGGTCCAGCGAATCGAGTTTGTGGAGGTTTTTGGTGCCAGAGAATGCGCTCCCGCATGGCAACCTTGCGCGGATGTCCGAACATGGATCGAGGCGTGTGGCAAGGCTGTTTGGTGTGGCAGTGATACTCGGCATGATGGCCTATATTGCTCCGCAGCAGACCCTCAGGCTGGGCCTGCTTGCGGCGGGTGCGACGCTGACCTTGCTTGCGCTTGGCCTAATGATCACGGCGCGCAGAGCGCGCAGAACCCGCGACCGCGCAAGTGATGCAGTCTCGGATTTCATCGAAAAGGATGCATCACCCAGTTTTGTGTGCTCCGAGGATGGCGAAGTCTTGCGGGCCAATGCGGCTGCGCGCGCGATTTACGTTGGACGGCGTGGCGAAACGCTGGCGACGGCCCTGCGCAATACCTTTGCAAATCCCAGCGGCATTCTATTCCGCCTGAAGCGACAGGCCGATGTTGAGGGCGCCGCCAGAGAAGACATTGTAACGCGCAAGGGCCACATGCGGCTCGGTGTGCACCAGATGGGCCGCGGACAATTTTTGTGGCGGCTTGAGGCGGTCCCGGACACAGGGCAGGGCCGTGGGGCCGATGGACCGGGCCTGCCGATGATCATGGTGGGGCGCACCGGGACGGTTCTTTATATGAACGAGCCTGCACGCGCATTGACGGGGCGCCGTGTCAAAGCTTTGGATACGCTGTTTGAAAACGGGCCTGTGTCGTCTGGCTCCATTGCGCAGATTGTCGGCACGGACGGACCCGTTCGCGTGTTGATCACCGAAGTGGATGCCGGTGCCGGTCGCACGGCCATGTATCTGTTGCCACCGCCCGATCTGGCGGTGGCTTCGAACTGGACATCTTTCGAAGATCTGCCCGTGCCACTGGTGCGTTTTTCTTCCCAAGGACATGTGCGCAGCTTCAACCGCACCGGGGCGGATCTGATTGGCAAGACACTCGCTGAAGGCGTACACCTGTCTGACCTGATGGAAGGTCTGGGCCGCCCGATCGAGGACTGGCTGGATGAAACGATCTCGGGCCGTGCCGTACAACAATCGGAGTTCATGCGCCTGAAACGGACGGACAAGGAAATGTTCGTGCAGGTCGCCCTGAACCGGATGACCGACGAGGGCGAGACGTCGATTGTTGCGGTTCTGGCGGATGCGACCGAACTGAAAACGCTGGAAGCGCAATTCGTGCAAAGCCAGAAAATGCAGGCCATCGGCCAGCTTGCAGGTGGCGTGGCGCATGATTTCAACAATCTGCTGACGGCGATTTCCGGTCATTGCGATCTGCTGCTTCTGCGTCATGACCAGGGCGATGTGGATTACAGCGACCTGATCCAGATCAACCAGAATGCGAACCGGGCCGCAGCCCTTGTTGGCCAGTTGCTCGCCTTTTCCCGCAAGCAGACCCTGCGCCCCGAAGAGCTGGACTTGCGCGACACCTTGGCCGATCTGACCCATCTGTTGAATCGCCTGGTCGGCGAAAAAGTCCGTCTCACCCTCAGCCATGATCCCGTCCTCAAGGCGATCCGTGCGGACAAACGCCAGCTGGAACAGGTCCTGATGAACCTTGTGGTGAACGCCCGCGATGCAATGCCTGAGGGCGGTGAAATCCAGATTGAAACCGAATGCGTGACGCTGACAAAACCGCTTGAGCGGGACCGGGTGAGCGTGCCTGTGGGCCAATATGTCTGTCTGCGGGTCATGGATCAGGGCGTCGGGATACCATCTGACAAGCTGCAAAAGGTGTTTGAACCATTTTATACCACCAAGCGCACCGGAGAAGGCACCGGCCTCGGCCTGTCGACCGCCTATGGCATCGTGAAACAAACCGGCGGGTTCATTTTTGTGGACAGCGTGGTCGGTCAGGGCACCGGTTTCACGATCATGTTCCCTGTGCTGGAGACTAAGACCCCCAAGGTTGCAGCGCCCGTCAAGGTACCCGAGATTACTGAGCCCAAACACGGCGACGGTGTCATCCTTTTGGTCGAGGACGAAGCACCGGTCCGCGCATTTGCCAGCCGGGCCTTGCGACTGCGCGGATACACGGTGCTGGAGGCGGACAGCGCCGAAGCCGCCCTGAAGACCCTTGAAGACCGGAGCCTGAACGTTGATCTTTTTGTGACCGACGTGGTGATGCCGGGCAAGGACGGGCCCAGTTGGGTTCGCGAAGCGTTGATGGACCGGCCTCAGGTCCGCGTTGTCTTTGTCTCCGGCTATACCGAAGACAAACTGAACGACCACAAGGACAAGATTCCGAACTCAGTCTTCCTGCCAAAACCGTTTTCACTGAACGATCTGGCTGAAACCGTGCACAAGCAATTGCATTGAGGTGGACGTCAGGACTCGGGAATTGCGTCATAAAGCGCAAATTCCTGTCCAAACTTGCGCCGAAAACGCTTTTCGACATCGGGCGACAGGGCCAAAGGCACATCAGGCGATACATTTTCCTGCTCAAGGTCAAAGGCAACGCCAATCCGCTCTGACAAGAACGCTTTGAGCCTTGGCTGGTCTTCGTAGCGGAAAAGATGGGTGACGCCCGTGCCATTGGGCTGACGTTCCAGAAACTTGGATTGGCTGCCGACATCCGCGAAACCGGGCTTTTGCCCTTTCATGTAGGCCAGTACAAACTCGTCAAAACTGATGCCATGGGTCGTATTCACCTTGTCCTTCATGAACGGCCGCTGGCGGTAGCGCCACCAACTGCCTAGCCAGCTGATCGGTTCACGCATGACCGCCATAAGCTCGAGATCCACGTCACATACATTCAGAAACATGGGCCGGATAAACCGGTTGTAGCGATAGACAGGGGCGTGTTTGAGCAGCGCCGGCTCGGATATGACCATATCCGCATGTGATCGCAGGGCTGTCTGATATGCTGTCGTTCCCGTCTTGGGCACAGACAGAAACGCCAGATTGGCCTTGTAAAATATCAACATCCCGCTGGGTTTATCCGTTTTTTGGTCAAGTGGACGTAGTCGTAAACTACTCCTTAACCCTCTGCCACAAAAGATGGTTGTATCGAATTTTATTGAAATGTTCTGCTTTTGATCTCATAAGGAACACAGCAAGAACATCGAAGCAGTTCCGGCAGTGATTGCCGCCCCCCGACGGGTATGACACAAAGGATAAAATAAATGGCAACGGCAGACCTTTTGACCATGACAAACAAGAAATCCGCAGACAAGCAAAAGGCACTCGACAGTGCACTGGCGCAGATTGAACGGCAATTCGGCAAGGGCTCCATCATGAAGCTGGGGACGCCGGGTGCCGTTCAGGATATCAAGGCAAGTTCCACGGGATCTCTCGGGCTTGATATCGCATTGGGCATCGGCGGACTGCCAATGGGCCGCATCATCGAGATCTATGGCCCTGAATCTTCAGGAAAAACGACGCTCACGCTGCATTGCGTGGCCGAACAGCAAAAGGCTGGTGGCGTGTGCGCCTTTGTCGATGCAGAACATGCGCTTGATCCGCAATATGCCAAAAAGCTTGGCGTGGACATTGATGAGTTGCTGATTTCGCAGCCCGACAACGGCGAACAGGCACTCGAAATCACCGACACGCTGGTACGCTCCGGCGCGGTCAACATGGTCGTGGTCGATTCGGTGGCGGCATTGACCCCAAAGTCCGAGCTGGAAGGAGACATGGGCGACGCAAGTGTCGGCGTCCAGGCCCGGCTGATGAGCCAGGCGATGCGCAAATTGACCGGTTCGATCAGCAGATCCAATTGCATGGTCATCTTCATCAACCAGATTCGGATGAAAATCGGCGTGATGTTTGGCTCGCCCGAAACGACAACAGGCGGCAACGCGTTGAAATTCTACTCTTCCGTCCGGCTCGATATCCGCCGGATCGGATCGCTCAAGGATCGCGACGAAGTGGTTGGCAACGCAACACGTGTCAAGATCGTCAAGAACAAGGTGGCACCCCCATTCAAACAGGTCGAGTTCGACATCATGTACGGAGAAGGCATCTCCAAGATGGGCGAACTTCTGGATTTGGGTGTGAAGGCAGGGGTTGTTGACAAATCTGGCAGTTGGTTCAGTTACGGAGACGAGCGGGTCGGCCAGGGACGCGAAAATGCCAAGGCTTTCCTGAGGGAAAACAGCCGTATTGCCTACGAGATCGAAGACAAGATCCGGGCGTCTCATGGTCTGGATTTCAATGCGCCCATGGAGGATCAGTCCGGCGAGGACGACATTATCGACGCTTGACGCCGACGCAGACAACAAATTGTACTGAATTGAAGGGCGCCGTTGGAGCGCCCTTTTTCCAACGTGGTGCCTGGGCGCATCCCGGTTCATGCGCTGCGGTGTCCTCATCCCGCCAAAGGCTGCCTTGACCGAAAAAACCATCACAGGAAACCAGAACCAAATCGCATAGCTGGCAAATGGCGGGCCGATATGATCCTTTGGACAGACAGACACGCATCAGGATCGCAGGAGCAAAATATGCCAGCACTTTGGATCGCACACGTGACGGTCACGGATGAAGAGGCGTACAAAAAATATGCCGCAGGGGCGACCGAGGCCATTGCCGCACATGGCGGCCACTTTATCGCAAGAGGTGGTCGTTTTGTTCAGTTGGAAGGCAGGGAACGCCCGCGCAATGTGGTTGCCCGTTTCCCGGATGTCGCAACCGCCGAGGCCTGTTATCACTCAGACGCGTACCAAGCGGCTCTGGCACATGCCCGCGGCGCATCCGAGCGTGAGTTGTTGATCGTCGAGACCACGGAATAGGTCTTCTTTCGGCGACAAATATCCCGGGGGTCTGGGGGCTGGCCCCCAGTCCGCCATGAGCAATCTCAGGATGCCCGGGACATACGCTTGCGTTCGTGCGGGTCAAGGTACCGCTTGCGCAGGCGGATTGCGTTCGGCGTGACTTCGACCAGTTCGTCGTCGTCAACATAGGCGATCGCCTCTTCGAGAGACATCGTGATCGGCGTCGTCAGGCGGACGGCCTCGTCGGTGCCCGAGGCGCGGACGTTTGTCAGCTTCTTGCCTTTCAGCGGGTTCACTTCAAGGTCATTGTTCCGGCTGTGCTCGCCAATGATCATGCCGGTGTACACGTCTGCCTGCGCGCCAATGAACATCCGGCCGCGCTCTTCGAGGTTCCACAGGGCAAAGGCCACGGACTGGCCATTTTCCATCGAAATCAGAACACCCGCACGGCGTCCGGGGATCGGACCTTTGTGCGGTGCCCATTCGTGGAAAACGCGGTTGAGTACGCCGGTGCCGCGTGTATCGGTCAGAAACTCGCCATGATACCCGATCAAACCGCGCGACGGGACATGCGCCACAATACGGGTTTTTCCGGCGCCGGCGGGCTTCATCTCGACCAATTCGCCCTTGCGCGCGCCGGTGATCTTTTCGATCACAGTTCCGGAATACTCATCATCCACGTCAATGGTGGCTTCCTCGATCGGCTCATGGCGCACGCCATCAATGTCCCGAAACAGAACCTGCGGACGGCTGATGCTCAGCTCGAACCCTTCACGGCGCATGTTTTCGATCAGCACGCCCATCTGCAATTCACCACGTCCGGCCACTTCGAACGCATCACCGCCGGGGGTGTCGCTGATCTTGATCGCGACATTGCTTTCGGCCTCTTTCATCAGCCGGTCGCGAATGACGCGGGACTGCACCTTTTTGCCATCCCGGCCCGCCAGCGGGGAATCGTTGATCCCGAACGTGACTGTGATCGTCGGCGGATCGATGGGCTGCGCGGGCAAGGCTTCGGTCACCGACGGGGCCACGATGCTGTCCGCAACGGTTGCCTTCGACATGCCTGCCAGCGAGACGATGTCGCCGGCTTCGGCCCGGTCGATAGGCTGCTGGCTCAGACCGCGGAAGGCGAGGATCTTGGTGCAGCGGAAATTCTCGATCAGGGTGCCGTCGCGCGACAGGGCCTTGATCGTTTCGCCCGCTTTCAGCGTGCCGGATTCAACCCGTCCGGTCAGGATGCGCCCGATGAACGGGTCCGAGCCAAGCGTTGTGGCCAGCATCCGGAACGGCGCGTTCATCGCTTCCAGTTGTGACGGGGCAGGGACATGCTTGACGATCAGGTCAAAGAGAGCCGACAGATCCTTGCGTGGCCCGTCCAGTTCCATATCGGCCCAGCCGCTGCGACCCGAGGCATACATCGCCGGGAAATCCAGTTGATCGTCATCCGCACCAAGGTTGGCAAAAAGATCAAAGCATTCATCCAGCGCGCGGTCCGGCTCCGCATCCGTTTTGTCGACCTTGTTGAGCACCACGATGGGCCGCAGACCCAGCGCCAGCGCCTTCGAGGTCACGAATTTTGTTTGCGGCATCGGCCCTTCGGCCGCATCCACCAACAGCACGACACCGTCCACCATTGACAGGATCCGCTCGACCTCGCCGCCGAAATCGGCGTGGCCGGGGGTGTCCACGATGTTGATCCGTGTGCCTTTCCATTCCACCGATGTGGCCTTGGCCAGAATCGTGATCCCGCGCTCGCGCTCAAGATCGTTGCTGTCCATGGCCCGTTCGGTCGTGGCCTGATTTTCGCGGTAGGTGCCCGATTGCTTGAGCAATTCGTCCACAAGCGTTGTCTTGCCGTGGTCGACGTGGGCGATGATGGCGATATTGCGCAGATCCATGAAATGCCTCTTTGAACATGTAGGGCGCATGACAGCGCACGCTTTATTTGCCGCGCGCATATCCTGCCGCGCCGCAGAAAGAAAGGCCTAGTGTGTTGCGGCGGTCGATATGTGCCCGAGTGCGGCAAGCAACCAAGTGACCGTCACAGCGTCATAATGGCAATGCGGTGCTGTCCTTGATCTCTTCCATAACGAAACTTGCCGCAACGTCGGCAATCGGAACCTGGTGAATCAGGTGCTGGTACAGGGCGTCATATCCCGCCATGTCCTTGACCCGGGCCCGGATCAGGTAATCCAGATCACCTGTCATCCGGTAAGCGCTCAGGATGCCAGGAATGGTGCGCATGGCGCGGTTGAACTTTACCTGCCAGTCCGGATCGTGACTGTGGGTGCGCACCTGCATGAAGACCATCAGCCCCAGATCGGCCGCCAGTGGATCGACGAGGGCGACACGTGCGGTAATGATACGGGCCTCTTCCAATGCGCGAACCCGGCGCCAGCAGGCGTTTCGGCTGAGCCCCACCGCCTCTCCCAGCGATTCGAGGGATTGCGCGGAATCGCGTTGCAATTCGTTGAGGATGCGGATGTCATGTTGGTCGATTTTCTCCATTCAGAAATAATATGTGGGAAAATATCTCAATTCAACCGGTGAAAATTGAGTATTTTGGGAACAATGAAAGCCAGCATCAGGGCATTCTGGGACCCAAGCAAAATGGAGCCCGTCATGATCAATCGAGTTTTTCTGTCCCACCCGCGCACTGTCGACGAGACGTATCTGGAACATGCGGCCTTCGCCGGTGGTTTCGCGCTGCGATTGTTCCTTGCCGGTGGGGCGGCCCTGATCCATGCGGTGATTCCATGCCTGTTCGAGAAGACGGCAAGCCGGATGATTGCGCAGATGTATGCAAGAACCCACAACAGGGGCTCTTGAACGCTCAGGCGGGGCAGAGCCGTTTCATCACAGCCTGCACGCTTGCCCATGAATGAGCCGCGTCACCCGCACAGAGGCCACCACTCACATCGGGGTTCCGGATCATGTCAGCGCCGGTCGCTTTTGGGAGCGATCGGCGCATTTTTTCAAGCTTCGCCCGCCATCACCCAGAGTGGCAGCGCGCAGCTGATCTTCCTTATCCCGCCAGTGCGCGGTTCAGGTTTTCATCGACTTTTTCGAGGAACCCCATGGTGGTCAGCCACTGCTGGTCGGGTCCGACCAAAAGCGCCAGATCCTTGGTCATGAACCCGGATTCGACCGTGTCGACAACGACCTGTTCCAGTGTCGTGGCGAAGGTCATCAAGGGTGCGTTGTCGTCGAGCTTGGCGCGGTGCTTCAGCCCACCGGTCCAGGCATAGATCGACGCGATGGAGTTGGTGGAGGTCGCCTGACCCTTCTGGTGCTGCCGGTAATGCCGCGTCACCGTGCCGTGGGCGGCTTCGGCCTCGACGATCTTGCCATCGGGCGTCATCAACTGGCTGGCCATCATCCCCAGCGACCCGAACCCTTGGGCCACGGTATCCGACTGCACATCGCCGTCGTAGTTCTTGCAGGCCCAGACAAATCCGCCGTTCCATTTCATCGCGCAGGCCACCA